>NZ_CP032482.1:2852969-3169966 GCF_003600645.1 Yersinia rochesterensis | reverse complement strand
TTACGACCAGAATAAAAATAGCTTCATTGCACCTGAACAAATGAAAATCAGTTTCATTGCGATGGATGCCGCTGCGATGCAGGACAAAATCACGATCACTGAAGAAGATATCGCCGCATATTACGAGCAGCATAAAAGCACCTATACCCAGCCAGAGCGACGTAACTACAGTGTTATTCAGTTTAAAACTGAAGCTGAAGCCAAAACTGCATTGGATGAGTTGAAAAAAGGCGCTGATTTTGCCGCTATGGCAAAAGAGAAATCGACTGACATTATTTCCCGCAAAAATGGCGGCGAATTGGGTTGGTTGGAGCCGGAAACCACCGCGGATGAGCTGAAACAAGCCAATCTGACTGAAAAAGGTCAGTTGTCTGATGTGGTGAAATCTTCTGTGGGTTATTTGATTGTTCGTCTTAACGATATCAAACCTGCACAGGTAAAACCGTTGTCAGAAGTTCATGATGCACTGGCTAAACAGGTTAAGCAGGAAAAAGCAGTTGATGCTTATTACGCCTTACAGCAAAAAGTAAGCGAAGCTGCTACCAGTGACAACGAATCTCTGGCGTCGGCAGAAGAAGCCGCAGGTGCTAAAGCTAAGCAAACTGACTGGTTCACCCGTGATGCTGTGCCAGCTGAGGTTAATTTCAAACCTGTGGTGCAAGCAATCTTTGAGGGTGGCTTAGTGGGTGAGAATGGCGCACCTGGCAGCAACTCTGATGTCATCACCGTTGATGGCGACCGTGCTTTTGTTATCCGCATTGACGGCCACAAACCTGAAGGTATTGAGCCATTTGATCAAGTTCGTGATCAGGTTGCCGAGCTGGTAAAACGTCAGAAAGCAGAACAATTGGCCCGTGTTGATGGTGAGAAGATCCTGACTGCGCTGAAGCAAGGCAAAGGCGAAGAAGCGATGAAAGCCGCTGGTATTAGCTTCGGTGAGCAGAAAACCTTGTCACGAGCACTAGATGATGACCAATTAGTACAGACTATCTTTAGCTTGCCTCATCCGCAAAAAGACCAGCCGGTGTATGGCTTGTCTCAGGACCGTCAAGAAAATATCGTCTTGATCGAGCTGTTATCGGTGACTCCGGGTAAATTGCCGGAAAGCGAGATGAAGGCCTTCGTCGCGAAGATGGAAGAAGGGTCTAGCGGTGTGACCTTTGATGCACTGATGGCGAACTTGCGCAAACAGGCCACTATTAAGATGGGTCCTGCGGAGCAACAACAACCTCAATAAAGTCATCATTGCAATAAGCTCCGCATTGATTTGCAATTCGATGTAACAACGAAAGGTCGCTTTGGCGGCCTTTCGCATATCTAAAATCTGCCCTTTGCGGCAAATCGGAGGCTGAGGCAAGGTAGGTATGCTGTCAAACACAAGGAGGATACAGCATGAAATTCATCGGAAAATTATTTGTCATAGCCGCATTATTAGCAGGTTTTAATATCCAGCCTTTGGCTTATGCCGCTCCCAGCCTCTCGGAGGGTAAAGCTCTCAACCCATCCGACAAAATCACGGCCAAGAGTAATCTTGCACCCAAAACCCCGGTAAAAACCACACATGATAAAATGATTGTAACTGCTACGGTGGGCAATCCGTTGGATAACACACAGAGCCAAATCAATATTAATAGCGCTGATGCGGAACAGTTGGCACAGTCCCTCAACGGGATAGGCAGGAAGAAAGCCGAAGCCATTGTGAACTATCGCGAGCAGTTCGGTTTTTTCACTGATGCAGAACAATTACTTGAAGTTCCGGGTATTGGCCCCTCTTTCTTAGAGAGAAATCGCGGCAAGCTGAGAATGTAGACGTCAGTTATAAAAGAGTCAGACGGGTATTAGTGAGTATTTGTCTGGCTCTTTCATCACAAACAATGCCCAGTATTCCATAATGTAAGGCGCAACTGTCCGGTAAAACTGTGACGTTAATCTGAATTATTGTGATGTTAATCCTAATTATATAGTAAGCATTCTATGAAGTGACTTTCCTCTGCTAGTCTTTCTTTCGAGGTCATACCAGTTGTGGTTGTCACTTTATTATTACGATTAACTGTTTGGAGAAACTCGTTGCCATGCATACTCATATCAAAGTCAGGGGTTTCCATATTGATGTTTTTCAACATGTTAATAATGCCCGCTACTTAGAGTTTCTCGAAGAAGCGCGTTGGAAATGGCTTGAAGGGGAGCCAGCCGCGCAATGGATGGCTGAAAATCAAATCGCTTTTATCGTAGTTAATATCAATATTAACTATCGTAAACCCGCAGTCTTGGGTGACCTATTGCGGATAGATAGCCAACTGTTAAAGTTGAATGGGAAAAGTGGTGTGATGAAACAAATTGTCACGCTGGAACCTGAGTTAATTCCGATAGCTGATGCAGAGTTGACTTTTGTTTGTATCGACCTGCATAGCCAAAAGGCATTACCCATTGATGGGGAATTGCACGAAAAGCTTCAGGAATTTGTTAATCGAGGGCGCTAAAAGGAAACTGTGATTAATCTAGACCTACCTCGCTCTGATTGAGCGAGGTCGTGAGCGCAGGGCAGTGATTTCGCTCAGGTAGTCACACTGGAGTACAAGATCAAACCAGCCCGGTTTTTTGTTTTAAGCTCAATAAAACTTTAGATTTATTAGCCAGATAGAACTCTAGCCCTTTGGCGCGTAAGTGGCAGGCAGCACATTGACCGCAGCCATCACCCTGAATCCCATTGTAGCAGGTTAGGGTGTCATGACGGACGCGATCAAGTTGCTGATAATAATCTGCCAATGCCCATGTCTCGGCTTTATCAAGCCACATCAGCGGGGTGATGAATGCTATATCTCGACCTATACCTAAATCTATTGCATGGTTAAGAGCCTTAACGAATTCATCCCGACAATCTGGGTAACCGGAGAAATCTGTTTCGCAGACGCCAGTAATAACCGCTTGGGCTTGTACCTGATAAGCATAAATGGCCGCCAAGGTCAGAAAAAGAATATTACGGCCAGGAACAAATGTGCTGGGAAGTGAATCTCCAGCCTCTTCATTGTGGATTGGGACGGGAATACTGTCTCGAGTCAGGCTGCTGACCGCTAGCTCATTGAGCATCGTCACATCCAACACTTTGTGCGCTTTAGCACCCAGTTGAATTGCCAAATCGCGAGCAACATCGATTTCTGTACGGTGTCGCTGCCCGTAATCGAACGTTATGCAGTGGACTTCATCATACTGCTGTAATGCTTGAATTAAGCAGGTTGTGGAATCTTGCCCACCACTAAAAACAACTACGGCACGTTTCATACTGTTACCTCGTACGGCTGTGAGCTTTAACTAGCTAATCTCACAGCAAAATTAAAAACTGGCAGTATGGTACTCAGATAGTGCTAGAAAAGGTAGCTGCCTGAGTTTGGTTATCAGGTTGTTGTGGGGGTAACCATGCTTGGCTGAAGTCGAACCAACCGTAAGCTGTTAATATTACACCATTAATTCGTGGTGGGGCATTGACCTGATATTGATAGTTGAACAGCGGCAGAATCAGCCCGGACAACATCAGGTTATTATAGTGTTCCCGTAATTGGCGAAAACGTTCTGGAGCCAGTTCGATTTGCTGAATGTGAGCTAACGTGTCTTGCTGCTGTTCCTGTTGCTGTGGTGAGAGTATGCCACGCCACAGTGGATCAAGCCGGAGCCAGCTTTCCATTGCGGCTTCAGGTGATTCACCGACTAAATGGTCTGCTAATAATAAATCTGCCTTTTCAATTTGGCGGGTATCTTTCCACTGTTTATCGTCGCTAGCACGGATTTCTAATGTACAACCTTGTGCTGCCAATACTGTTTTTAGTTGCTCAGCGACACTTTTTAGCTCCATTGGTGGCTGATATATCAGTATCAGATGGGCTGGCAACTGGGGGTCTTCATCAGCCTTAAACTTCGGGATTGGCCAGCCCGGCAGCATTTCATGGCTTGGCGTTATGATTCCGCGTCGGATTGATAGCTCCTCCAATATGCCGGAGGTTTGCACTAACATCAGCAACTTGGCTATTTGATGCGAAGTCATATCACAGCGGTGCTGATTAATTGCCAGATAACAAAATCCCAGGCTCATACTGCGCTGTACGGGGCGTGCTAAAGGGAAGTCCTCTTCTTGGCCGATGGTAATACGCACCGGATGTTGGCAACCCCCGTCGGCTGAGTGCTCCATCAGACTCGGGGTTATCCAATACTCGATAATCTCCAGATAAGGGTGCTGCAAATGGTAGAATTCATGTTGTTCTAGCCGTACCAGATGCTGCTCGAAAGTCGCCAACTTAAAAGGACCTGCGCCTAGCAGGGGGTGGTCTGGATGAAATAAGCGGCAGGGTAAATCAGCCAATCGATGAGCTAACCAGTAATCCGGCTGAGAAAGTGTAAATTGCAAACATAAAGCGTGGGGGAGGGTGATGGTCAGGATATTGGCAAAACTGGGTTGGCTGCGCGTATTTTCCCGCAGTAACATCAGCGTCTGCAATAATTGCTGGCCGTGAAGGCGTTCCCCATTATGCCAACGCAACTGACTGCGCAAAAAGAAGCGCCAGGTTAAACCATCATCACTGACTTGCCAGTGGTGAGCCAGATCCGGTTTGGGCTGAGGGTCACCGGTGTTAA
Organism: Yersinia rochesterensis; assembly: GCF_003600645.1. NCBI lineage: Bacteria > Pseudomonadati > Pseudomonadota > Gammaproteobacteria > Enterobacterales > Yersiniaceae > Yersinia > Yersinia rochesterensis. Next base: position 3,165,343 of record NZ_CP032482.1, on the reverse strand, counting down.
AACGGGTCAGGCCCGCGTGTAAGGTATAAATCAGGTGTTGTTCGGCCCTCCCTATGGTGGTGAGTGGGTTTAAGGGTTCAAGTGTACGGTAATAAGGAATACGCAATACAGGGCTGTCTGCTTGCCATTGCCCGCCCATATGAGGGTTCAGCAAGGCTTGTAGGCGGTCGGGTGCCAGTTGAGCCAATTCGAGTGCAGCCTGGCTATCACCTTGTTCGAGAAACACCTGTAGATAGGCTGCCCGAAGTGCATCGGGGTTTTTCAGACATTGCAGTTGTGCCCGTTTTCCCCGACCCACCTGTGAATGCCAACTGAGCCACTCATTAGCCTGTAGCTGTTGTATTAAGGTACGAGCATGACGTTCGCTGCAAAACAGCAGACCAGCAACCTCACCGACGGTAGTCGCCGCTAAGTTATCTCCGAACTTTTGGTATAGGCGCTGATATTGGGTGAGCCGATGTATAATGCGCATAATTAAATCCGGAATAGTTTAAATTATTTGTTCACTATTAGTTCCGTAAATACTACGCCATAATTTTATACATATCACCAGTTTCACTCTTTATGAGGTTTTAAATGTACCGTTTAGCCGCTTTTGATATGGATGGAACCTTGCTAATGCGCGACCATAAGATTGGCGGCGCGACATTGAATGCGTTACACCAGTTAGTGGAGAGCGGAGTGATCCTGACATTTGCCACTGGTCGGCATTACCTTGATATGAAAGGTATTCTGTCTCATTCAGGCATTAACGGTTATTTAATTACTGGCAATGGCACTCGAGTGTGTGACATGGATGGAGTGCATTTAGATGGTATGGATTTACCGGCAGAGCTGGTGGAGTTTGTGCTGCGTACCCCATGGCAGACAAATGCCAGTGTTCATATCTTCCGTGATGATGGTTGGTTCACTAATTACAATGATCCAGCATTACTGGCGGCCCATAAAACCAGTAGTTTTCAGTTCCAACTGACCACGCTGGATGCATTACCGATGACGGGTAATCACAAAGTTTGCTTTATTGCGTCACATCAAGAGCTAGCTGAACTTAAGATTCAGCTTGAGCAGCAAATGGGCGACAAAGCTGATTTTTGTTTCTCGGCCGAGGAGTGCCTCGAAATGTTGCCTCGTGGTTGTAATAAAGGGGCGGCTTTAGAGCGATTAAGCCATCATCTTGATTTAACCTTGGCTGATTGCATGGCGTTTGGCGATGCGATGAATGATAAAGAAATGTTGTCGCGAGTCGGCCGTGGGCTAGTGATGGGAAATGCATTACCGCAATTGAAGCAAGAGTTACCTCAATTACAGATTATTGGTCGCTGCGAGGAACAAGGCGTAGCTCACTATTTGCAACATTGGCTAAGTTCACCACACCTCACCTATTCCCCCGAATTCTGAGGTCATATGCCCTTGGTTCTTCAAACTGAACCTTGGGTGTAGCTATTAGCCAGCCGGATAACCATCCGGTTTTTTTTCTTCCTCAAAGGGCCTATATTAAGGCCCTTTTATCAATGAGTTAAAGGTTGTTTAATTCATTGCGATAAGATGCTAAATCGCCGATATTGTTGCTTACCCACTGAGGATCGTAATAAGTATCGAGATAACGCTCGCCGCTGTCACAGAGTAGCGTCACGATAGCACCTGTTTGGCCCTGCTCGCGCATTTGTTTAGCTAATTGTAATGCTCCCCAAACGTTAGTGCCGGTGGATGCACCCACTTTGCGGCCCAATATACCCTCCAACCAATGGATGGTGGCAACACTGGCGGCATCAGGAACCCGTAACATGCTGTCGATCACTTCTGGGATGAATGAAGGCTCAGCACGTGGCCGACCAATCCCCTCAATCCGGCTACCACAACTGCCTGTAACTGTACGGTCACGGTGACAGAAACAATCATAAAAAACTGAGTTTTCCGGATCGACCACCATCAGTTGGGTGTCATGCCCTTGATAGCGAATGTAGCGCCCCAAAGTGGCGGAGGTGCCGCCAGTGCCGGCGCTCATGACAATATAGTTAGGAGTTGGGTGTGGTTCGCGGGCCATTTGGCGGAAGATACTATCGGCAATGTTATTATTCCCACGCCAATCAGTTGCCCGCTCAGCATAAGTGAATTGGTCCATATAATGGCCGTTAAGCTCACGTGCCAATTGCTCGGATGCAGCATAAATTTGCCCGGCATGGTCGACAAAATGGCAGCGCCCACCATAGAAAGTGATTTGCTCCACTTTACGTCGAGCAGTACAACTTGGCATTACTGCAATAAATGGCAAACCAATCAGGCGGGCAAAATAGGCCTCTGACACCGCGGTGCTCCCTGATGAGGCTTCTATTATTGTGGTGTCTTCTTTGATCCAGCCATTACATAGGCCATAGAGAAACAAAGAGCGGGCCAAACGGTGCTTTAAGCTACCGGTTGGATGTGTACTTTCATCTTTTAAATAGAGATAAATGCCGGGAAATTCGGGCAGATTTAAGCGGATTAGGTGGGTATCAGCGGAGCGTTGAAAATCAGCTTCTATTTCACTGATAGCATTTTTTACCCAAGTGTTGGTCATTTTATGGCCTGCGATGTAGGTAGTAAACTAATGATGACTAGGTTAACGGTTATCAAAGAAAAAAACGTTGCCATTTTTACTTCTTTATCGCCAAATGGTAGAAATTTATTCTATGGTTATTCGCTATGTTAGATAAAACTGACCGTAAGCTCCTGTGTATGTTGCAAGAAGATTGCACGCAATCACTGCAAGTGCTGGCCGAAGCTGTCAATTTGACTTCTACACCTTGCTGGAAACGTTTGAAGCGCCTTGAGGATGATGGGTTTATCCGCAGGCGAGTGGCATTGTTAGATAGCGAAAAGTTAGGATTAGGACTCACGGCATTTGTGCTGATCAAAACACAGCAGCATAATAGCGATTGGTATCAGGAGTTCGTCGAGTTCACCAAGCAAATGCCAGAGGTGCTGGCATTTTATCGAATGGCGGGGGAGTACGACTATTTGATGCAGGTTGAAGTCGCTGATATGAAGAGTTATGACAACTTTTACAAACGCATGGTGAACGGTGTGCCGGGGTTGATTGATGTAACATCCAGCTTTGCAATGGAAAAAATTAAATACACCACTGCGTTGCCTGTACCTGAGTGATTCCTGTCATTGTTCAAACTGCGGAGTGTGGGTTGCTTGGCATCTATTGGGTATAAAAAACCATTTTAACGATGGTATTCTACTGCCCTGTCGCATTTAGCGAGCAAATACCGATGTTATTCGGTGTCAGACCATGGAATAAAACTGAGTGAGATTGTTTGCACAATTAGGCTGGTATTTCCGCCGTGAGTGGCGCCGCTATGTGGGAGCGGTACTATTGCTGATCATTATTGCTATCCTGCAATTATTACCACCTAAGTTGGTAGGGGTAATTGTTGATGGCATCAGCACAAAACAGATGTCGACCAATATGTTATTGGTCTGGGTTTGCGTGATGCTAGTGACGGCTATCGTGGTCTATCTGCTGCGTTATGTTTGGCGCGTTTTACTTTTTGGTGCTTCCTATCAATTGGCTGTGGAATTACGCGGCAATTTTTATCGCCAACTTAGCCGACAAGCCCCAGGTTTTTATTTACGTCACCGCACCGGTGATTTAATGGCGCGCGCTACCAATGATGTCGATCGCGTGGTCTTTGCCGCAGGTGAGGGGGTATTAACACTGGTGGATTCGCTGGTGATGGGGTGTGCGGTATTGATTGTCATGAGCACCCAAATCAGCTGGCAATTAACTTTGCTGTCATTGCTCCCCATGCCGGTCATGGCGGTGGTCATCAAATATTACGGCGACCAACTGCATCAGCGTTTCAAATCAGCTCAGGGGGCATTTTCTGCGCTTAATAATCAGGCGCAGGAAAGCCTCACCAGCATTCGCATGATTAAAGCTTTTGGCCTGGAAGAGAACCAATCACAACAATTTGCGCGGGTTGCTGAAGAAGCGGGTGCTAAAAATATGTATGTCGCCCGCATTGATGCTCGTTTTGATCCGACAATTTATATTGCTATCGGTATCGCAAATTTATTGGCTATTGGCGGTGGTAGCTGGATGGTGGTTAACCACAGCATCACCTTGGGGCAGTTGACCAGCTTTGTTATGTATTTAGGCTTAATGATTTGGCCGATGTTGGCGCTGGCGTGGATGTTCAATATTGTTGAACGCGGCAGTGCTGCTTATAGCCGTATTCGTAGTTTGCTGGAAGAAGCGCCAGTGGTGAAAGATGGTGACATCGAACTGTCGAGCGAGCGCGGTACTTTGGCGGTGAATATTCGTCATTTCTATTATCCAGAAGCCAAACAGCCCGCTCTGCATGATGTCGCACTGAAACTAGCCCCAGGACAGATACTTGGGTTATGTGGGCCAACGGGGTCTGGCAAAAGCACCTTGCTGGCACTTATTCAGCGGCAATTTGATATTGATGACGGCGCGATTTGCTATCAAGGGCATCCGCTGTCTGATATCCGTTTGCATGACTGGCGTGGGCGCTTATCCGTGGTCAGCCAGACGCCATTTTTATTCTCTGATACCGTCGCGGGCAACATTGCACTGGGTAAACCTGATGCGACCCAAGATCAAATCGAACGGGCTGCCCGCTTAGCCAGTGTGCATGAAGATATTTTACGTCTTCCTCAGGGGTATGACACGGAAGTGGGCGAGCGCGGTGTGATGTTGTCCGGTGGACAAAAACAGCGGATTTCTATCGCCCGAGCGCTGCTATTGGAGACTGAAATTCTGATCCTCGATGACGCGCTCTCTGCGGTTGATGGTCAAACCGAACATGAAATCTTAAAGAATCTGCGCGAGTGGGGCGAACATCGTACCGTGATTATCAGCGCACACCGCCTTTCTGCCTTAACTGAAGCCAGCGAAATTCTGGTGATGCAGCACGGCGGGGTGATGCAACGCGGTACTCATAATGTTTTGGTGAATCAGTCTGGGTGGTATCGGGAAATGTATCGCTATCAGCAATTGGAGGCGGCATTGGATGACGGTGAGTCGGAGGCCAAAACCGATGAGTAAAGTTAAGCAACTTTGGCCGACACTAAAACGCCTGCTTTCCTATGGTTCCCCTTATCGCAAGCCATTAGGGTTGGCGGTTCTGATGCTGTGGATTGCTGCGGCTGCTGAGGTCAGTGGCCCACTGTTGATCAGTTATTTCATTGACCACGTGGTGGCGAAAGGCACTTTGCCGCTGGGGTTGGTCAGTGGGTTGGCTTTGGCTTATTTGCTACTGCAATTACTGGCAGCCACATTGCACTATTTTCAAGCATTATTGTTTAATCGCGCGGCAGTCGGTGTGGTTCAACGGCTCAGGATTGAAGTGATGGATGCAGCTTTGCGCCAGCCTCTCAGTGCTTTTGATACCCAACCTGTCGGGCAATTGATTTCCCGCGTAACGAACGACACCGAAGTCATAAAAGATTTGTATGTGATGGTGGTGTCGACGGTATTGAAAAGTGCGGCACTAATTGGCGCGATGCTGGTGGCAATGTTCAGTCTGGATTGGCGCATGGCGCTGATTTCGATCTGTATTTTTCCCGCAGTGCTGGTGGTTATGGCGATTTATCAACGTTATAGCACACCGGTCGTCCGCCGGGTTCGAGCCTATTTAGCGGATATTAATGACGGTTTTAATGAAGTCATTAACGGAATGGGCGTTATCCAACAGTTTCGCCAGCAAGTACGTTTTGGTGAGCGCATGGCGTCTACCAATCTCGCTCATTATAAGGCGCGGATGCAAACGTTGCGTCTGGAAGGTTTTTTATTGCGCCCATTGCTGAGTCTATTTTCAGCCATGGTGTTGTGTGGTTTATTGCTGCTTTTCGGCTTCAGTCCAGAGGGTTCTGTGGGGGTCGGGGTGCTGTATGCGTTTATCAACTACCTTGGTCGTCTCAATGAACCATTGATTGAATTGACATCACAGCAGTCGGTCATGCAGCAAGCAGTGGTTGCAGGGGAGCGTATTTTCGAGCTGATGGACAGCGCCCAACAAGGCTATGGCACTGATGACCGTCCACTGACGAGCGGCCGTATTCAGGTTAATAATGTCAGCTTTGCTTATCGCCACGATAAAATGGTGCTGCAAAATATTTCCCTGGATGTGCCTTCGCATGGGTTTATCGCGCTGGTTGGGCATACTGGCAGTGGCAAGAGCACCCTGGCAAATTTGTTGATGGGCTATTATCCGGTGCAGCAAGGTGAAATTTTACTTGATGGTCGGCCACTATCTGAATTATCACATCAAACATTGCGCCAGGGTGTGGCTATGGTGCAACAAGATCCAGTGGTATTAGCCGATTCATTTTTTGCTAATGTGACATTAGGCCGTGATATTAGTGAGCAGCAAGTGTGGGATGCGCTGGAAACTGTGCAATTGGCTCCGCTGGTCCGTGAATTGCCAGATGGGTTGCACAGTTTGCTTGGAGAGCAGGGCAACACCTTGTCAGTCGGGCAAAAGCAGCTTTTGGCGATGGCACGAGTATTGGTGCAGGCACCACAGATTCTTATTTTGGATGAAGCGACGGCTAATATTGACTCTGGCACAGAGCAAGCCATTCAGCGAGCTTTGCAATTGATCCGCAAAAACACCACTTTGGTGGTGATAGCTCACCGCCTTTCGACCATTGTCGAGGCGGATACTATTTTGGTATTGCACCGTGGTGTAGCCGTTGAGCAGGGTAAGCATCAAGAGTTGCTGGCGGCACATGGGCGCTATTATCAAATGTATCAATTGCAATTAGTCAGTGAAGATTTGGCGGCCATTGACCAAATCGAAACTACGATAAGTTAAAGAATAAGCTGCGGGGGCGATGTCCTCGCAGCTTCCCGCTATTTTCCATTTCATTTCTGTTATTTTTCTTTCAGCCAATAGCCCAGCGAATACCTATCAAGAAGCATTGCCGCACCATAATCAGACAACGCGATCGATCAGACAACACAAGCGCGCGAAGATATCGTGGTGCACTTTTGCGACGCGCGTCGCACTAATTTGGTGCGTAAAAACTGTTCAATCCTCTCTATCTAGTGACACCGCTGTCGTGCTGTACATCTCAACCCCCATCAACCCGCCATTTTTGCATTAAATTCTCGTCAATATTATTTATGGCATAGCCTTTGCTTTACTTCTTTTGTGGCAGACATGAATTCAATTTAATTCGAGAAGGGGCAAATATGAAGCTGGTTACCGTGGTTATCAAACCATTTAAGCTAGAAGATGTGCGTGAAGCCTTGTCCTCTGTAGGTATTCAAGGGTTGACCGTAACCGAAGTGAAAGGATTTGGTCGCCAGAAAGGACATGCAGAACTCTATCGGGGAGCGGAATACAGCGTCAATTTTTTACCCAAAGTAAAGATTGATATCGCGATTGCTGATGATCAATTGGATGAAGTTATTGATGTTATCAGTAAGGCCGCTTATACCGGCAAAATTGGTGACGGCAAAATTTTCGTTGCTGAATTGCAACGTGTTATTCGCATCCGTACCGGCGAAACAGACGAAGCAGCACTGTAATTTGCAGGCTCAAATTTAGTGAATAGGGATGGGTTGATGATGAAAAAACTTTTATCCGTGTTGGGCCTGAGTTCGGTAGCCATGCTGCCCTCTTTGGCAATGGCTGCTGCACCAGCGGTAGCTGACAAAGCAGATAATGCCTTTATGATGATTTGCACCGCGTTGGTGCTGTTTATGACGGTCCCCGGTATTGCCCTGTTCTACGGCGGCCTGCTGCGTTCCAAAAACGTATTGTCGATGATGACTCAGGTCATGGTGACCTTTGCGCTGATTTGTGTTTTGTGGATTTTGTATGGCTACAGTCTGGCGTTCAGTACCGGCAACCCATTCTTCGGTAACTTTGATATGGCGATGCTCAAAGGTATTGGCCTGACTAGCTTGAGTGGCACTTTCTACCAATATATCCATGTGGTGTTCCAGGCTTCATTCGCCTGTATCACAGTTGCATTGGTGGTCGGTTCATTTGCTGAGCGAATCCGCTTCTCTGCGGTGCTTATTTTTGCCGTGTTGTGGTTCACTTTCTCATACCTGCCAATGGCGCACATGGTCTGGGGCGGCGGTTTCCTGGCACTGGACGGCGCTCTGGACTTCGCGGGCGGCACAGTGGTGCATATTAATGCCGCGATTGCCGGGTTGGTAGGGGCTTACTTACTGGGTAAACGTGCCGGTTTTGGTAAAGAAGCTTTCAAACCACACAACTTACCGATGGTGTTCACCGGGACTGCAATTCTGTATATCGGCTGGTTTGGTTTCAACGCCGGTTCAGCTAGCGCCGCTAACGAAATTGCTGCATTAGCTTTCTTGAATACAGTTGTCGCGACAGCGGGTGCCATTCTTTCTTGGGTATTTGCTGAGTGGATTTTACGTGGTAAACCATCACTGTTAGGTGCTTGTTCAGGTTGTATCGCCGGTTTGGTGGCGATTACACCGGCGGCAGGGACTGTCGGTGTTGGCGGCGCACTGATTATCGGCCTGGTGGGTGGTGTTGCCGGTCTATGGGGTGTGGTTCTGCTGAAGAAATGGCTGCGGGTGGATGATACCTGTGATGTGTTTGGTGTCCACGGTGTATGCGGGATTGTCGGTTGTATCCTGACCGGCGTCTTCACCTCTGCTTCATTAGGCGGTACCGGTTACGCGGCTGGCGTCACCATGGGGCATCAAGTCGGTGTGCAATTATTTAGCGTGGGTGTGTGTTTGGTCTGGTCTGGTGTCGTTGCTTTCGTCGCCTACAAAATTGCTGACCTGGTGGTTGGCCTGCGGGTACCCGAAGAGCAAGAACGCGAAGGTCTGGATGTTAATAGCCACGGCGAAAATGCCTATAATCAGTAAACTAAGAATGGCAGCAGAATAAATAATAATGATGGTAGCAACAGGGGCGATGGCGACATCGCCCCTTATTATTGATGGCGATTACCGATGTAAACGAATTACACCTTCCTGCACGGTAGAGGCGACCAAGACTCCTTCCCGATTATAGATTTGCCCGCGAACAAAACCACGAGCCCCAGAGGCTGAAGTGCTTTCTACTGCATATAGCAGCCAATCATCAAGCCGGAATGGGCGGTGGAACCACATGGAATGATCAATGGTGGCAATTTGCACGCCTGGTTCAAGGAAGCCAATGCCGTGAGGCTGTAAGGCCGTTGGCAAGAAATTGAAATCAGAAGCATAACCCAGCAAATACTGGTGAACGCGCAAGTCATCCGGCATTTGGCCATTGGCGCGGAACCAGACGTAGCGGTTAGGTTCTGCTTTTGAACCTTGCAGTGGGTTATGGAATTTCACCGGGCGCATTTCAATCGGCTGATTGCCAATAAACTTCTCCCGCACTTTTTCGGGGATCAGATGAGCAAATTGGCGGGCAATCTCGGTTTCCGACATCAATCCCTCCGGCGGTGGGACATCTGGCATAGTATTTTGGTGTTCAAAACCATTTTCCTGACTCTGGAACGACGCCGTCATATAGAAGATAGGTTTACCATTCTGAATCGCGCTGATCCGACGGGCGCTGAAACTATTGCCATCGCGTAATGTTTCTACGTCATAAATGATGGGTTTGCTGCTGTCCCCTGGGCGCAGAAAATAGCTGTGAAATGAATGGACGAGCCGATCAATAGGGACGGTTTGTTTTGCCGCATAAATAGCCTGACCGACAACCTGACCACCAAATACCTGGCGCAAGCCCAGATCTTCACTTTGGCCCCGGAAGATCCCTTCTTCAATTTTCTCCAAATCGAGCAGATCGAGCAGTTTTTCTAATGCCTGGCTCATGTTGTAGTCCCTGATGATTGAGTTCATACACAGTGTGCGGAATCCATTGGGCGGTCGTCAATATATTGCTGTGAAACAGCTGTACGATTGAAGATAGCTTGATAAGGAATAGTCTGATAAATGGCTCAATTGGGAGAGAATCGGCAGGGAGTAGATGATTGTGCTATAATTAGCTTGCTAGGTGGTTGAAGCCACTTATTAAACGCCAACTCTTATATGAATAGCTGGCATCTTAATAATAAGAAGGAGTGCGACCTATGAAACCTTGGCAATTAATGAAATTCTGGCAGATAGTGGGTGGGGCAGCATTGGTCGTTAGTTTAGCGGGGTGCGCCCACAAAGGGGCTGATGTTCCCGTTCCGGCATCCGCAGGAGCCACTGCGGCACCTATTGCTCAACCTGCTGTGCAGGGGACAGTGAATATCCGCGAGCGTATTGCTTTGCCACCTGATGCTATCGTCACGGTAACGCTGTCGGATGCTTCACTGGCTGATGCGCCAACTCGGGTTATTTCTCAGAAAGCAATTCGTACTGAGGGTAAACAGGCTCCGTTTAGTTTTACCTTGCCGTTTAACCCAACTGAGATCCAGCCAAATGCCCGTATCATCGTAAGTGCGGCTATTACACGTAATGGTCAGCTTCTGTTTATCACTGATACCATTCAAGAAGTGATTAACAACGGCACTGGCACTCAGGCGAATCTGCTACTGGTTCCAGTGACCTCTGTTGCAATTGAAACTGCACCTACAGCCACAACGACCGGTACTGGGACGATACAGTAATTCTCATGCCGCTTTATGCGCTGCAGTGTCTTGAACTGTGGCGCTAAAGCTCACTGTAGCGCCAGCGATATTGCTGTAAATCAATACGCCCAGCGGGACTTATTTCAATACCTTCAGCCAGCAATGCATTTTTCTGTCTAAGATAATCTTCTCCGATTAACGATATCTCCCCGTGACGATTAATCACCCGATACCAAGGTAATGTAGAGCCTTCAGGTAAGCGTTTCAGAACGCCGCCAACTTGCCGCGCAGCTCTGGGTGAGCCTATCAACCGGGCAATATCGCCATAAGTGGTCACTTGCCCAAATGGAATCGCCGCCACAACCTGAAATACTCGCTGACGGAAGCTGTCGATTATTGGCGGGTGATTTTGCTCTGCTGCGTCATTTAGCGTTTCAGCGTCATCCGGGCTTGATAGCTCAGTTCTTGGTGATGTCACTGCGTCCTCTTTCTTATTGGTTATCTGTGTTAGCAAATAGTGTGGCGCGATAGAGAAAATGAGAGTGATATAAATAGAATGAGGAGAATAAATAACATCATCAGAGATTTTTTTGCCACAAGAAAATAGATTTCGCCCGAAGATTAAGTATGCTGGGCAAGAAATAATCAGTTAGCGCGTGTTGTCTTGCTATTTCGAGGTCCATAGTCGATAATGCCCACCGCTCCAGAGTACAAGGAGCCGTTAACGTCAATGGAGGTCCTGTTGGTTCTCCCGCAACACTAACTTGTGAACTCGGTCAGATCCGGAAGGAAGCAGCCGTAGCAGGCGAGGTGTGTGCCGGGATGTAGCTGGCAGGGCCTCCACCAATTTTGGCGAGTCATTCATTATCAAAATCATTCGGCTTATCAACTCTCTTCGCCAGCACAATATCAACCAGTAGTTATCAACCAGTAGTTATCAACTAATCATTATCAGCGATAAATCTTTTTGCCCCCCATGTCTATAGTGCTAACCGACCGTTTATTGAAAGTTAATACAAGAATTTTCTTATTTATTTGCAAGTTAGATTTTTAATTTGCATCTTAGATTTGGTCTATAACTAATAATGTTTTTAAATTATTAGTGGCCAGGAGGATTTGATAAATTAAATAGCACAACAATACAGCATCACTTCAATGTTCTGATAAACCCCCATGACTTCATCTAGACACGCTTCATTTAAACACAGATGCGCAATAACGCGGGATTAAAGTTAACCTTCAATACCTGGGTGTTTTATCTCAAATTGAACACTTACAACCCGCTGACTGCATTGAAGCCGATAACAATTATCGGCTCAACGTTGTGTGTCTTAACCAGCGTTAAGCAGACTATTTCACATGTTGCCACACAGTAGGTGGAATTTTATCATAAAGTTTATTCATTGTGAGCTCAGCTAAGCGATGGTCTGCAGCTGAATAAAATAATTCCAGCTCATCATCTGAAAGTTCGTACTTATTCTTTTCAATTACACGTTCTAATGTATCAATAGTTGTACATTTTCTTAAACGCATCAGGTAGTCAGTTTTTGTCATGGTGAATCTTCTTCTCGATATAAAAATAATATAGTGAAACTATTCTTTAAGTTTTCATCAGGGTACAGATGTATTCCCCTGAGAAAAGTCTGAATAAACGCTCTTTGGTTTTTTGCCAGCGACGCAATTCAGGGTCATTGATCCCATAACTACTAAACAGAGTATATGTATCGTCTAAATATTCTTCCACTAACTCTGAAAGGTCTGCGCCATCAGGGTATTTTATTTTAAAACTCATCACAAATGAAGCTATATGCTCGATCAAATCATTCAATTGTAGATTTACGGCAGAAGTCGGGTCATTTACCCAACCATGGTGGCTGTCACCAAGGGTGGCAATGCCTTCATCATACAAACTCTCACATAAAAACTTCAATTGGGCAATGTCATGCCGCTTCGGTGAGTACTCATCCATATCATCCCCTCCGTAAACGCTTAATTCGGTGTTGATAACACAATGTGAGTAGATCGGTAATCATATAAATGCAAAAGCTTATCGGTAAAGTAAATAAATGTTTCTTGCTATAAATATAAATCATTTCTCCGCTCATCGCGCAACTTTATTACTTAATCTTACAATTCATCAGCGGTTGAAGGTCTGTCATTGTTAATTATATCAAAAGTGATTTTTTCTGGGTGTACAATAAATGTTACAGTATTTGTTAACAACTCTTCAGTATTGATATCTAAGCAGGAGTTGAAAATATACCACTGATAAGAGTAAGTCATTGAATAATGGTTATTTTTAAAATTTATAATATCAAGAATTTCTAATGAACCAGTGGTGTACTGGGCATTCTCCGAATAATACATTAACCCAGAAACCAAGCTTTCTTCAATTTCACCTATGTTATTCTTGATAACATTCCTCAGTAATGAAATCGGGTAACGCCCTGAGAAAAAGTCCCCAGCTATTTCATTGTTCATTAATTGTCCGCTCATGGTGACAAGATTAATTCATTAACACACTGCCATTGTTACAAAAAATGCGATGATATCTGTTTTCAGTAACTATTCGCATGATTTGAAGTAAAAATTTCAAATTTAATGAGATTTATCTACTAAACCGCTTAGTTAGCATTGAGTGACGTTATTAAGGTCGTATTCAATAACACTGTTCGACAATAAAATTAAAAAACTTAAATAGAGTTTTGCATATTTAAGGTTATTACTCACGCTTAACTCAGTCTACTTCTATTAATTTAGAATGCTATGCCGGTTTTATCAAGAGGAGGGACTCCCGTAAGGCTGGTTTTCTATTGTGTAAATTACCGTTTTGCGAGCGTTAACGAAGAGTTCTGCTGCTAGAGTACCAAAATCATGCCCACCCTCACCAGTAAGATATTAGTAAAAATACTTTAATTTGCTGTAACTAAGCATGTTCGCACTGCTTATTTTATCAACAGCACCGGATTTTTATCCACCTCTGTTGATGTTGTATCGATACCCCGTCATGAATTGTTACCTTTGAAATATTTATGGTAGAGATGCACACTTGAATTTGACTAAGTAATGTGATGTTATAATATATCATTAATCGCTTATTCTTCTCTGACATGAATAAATTCTCTGCTCGATTTACCCCGCTACCGCACTGGACGTTATTTTCACTTTCTTCCTTACAGCGCATTGTCGGTGTTGCCTTACTTTGTGTGTTGTTGTGGTGTGCCATTTATTGGGCGAATGTATTGCCATGATAAATTTGAGAAATATTGAGATTGGATATGAAAACCGTGCCCTAACACCATCAATTAATGGTTGTTTTTCCGCAGGTTCGCTTACTGCAATTATTGGAGCCAATGGGGCGGGTAAATCCACTTTACTTAAAACTTTGGCGGGCTTACAACCAGCTGTTGCGGGGAAAGTGACATTTACTGGCGGGAGATCCCCGCAAATAGCCTACCTTCCTCAACAAGCTGAGTTAGACAGGCAGTTTCCTATTGTTGTCCAAGATGTAGTGGCGATGGGGTGTTGGCCACAAAGTGGATTATTGGGTGGAATTAATCACCAATCACGGCAACGAATCAAACAGGCATTAAGTGCGGTCGGAATGCAGGATATGGCTCGCCAGCCGGTTGGTGAGCTTTCGGGTGGACAATTGCAGCGGGTGCTATTTGCTCGTCTTTTAGTACAACAAGCGCAACTGATTTTGTTGGATGAGCCTTTCACCGGTATTGATAGCCAAACTGTCGGGTTGTTACTTGAGGTTATTCATCAGCTACATAATGAGGGGAGAACCATAATTGCTGTCCTGCATGATATGTCGATGGTGGCCGACCATTTCCCTCATGCATTGTGGCTAACATCTCAAGGCTATTGCTGGCAATCCTCTGATCAGGTTTTAGCCCAGTGGCACCACTCTCAGGGTTCATCTTGCCCGTTTTCCGCACCGCCCAACTCTCTGAGGGCGATCAATCCATGATATTGCTTCATTTACTTGTTGATCCTTTTTTGGATTTTGGCTTTATGCGCCGGGCATTGATCGCGTGTTTAGCTCTGTCACTCAGTTCTGCGCCATTGGGGGTTTTCTTATTATTACGACGAATGAGTTTAGTCGGTGATGCTCTGTCGCACGCAGTATTACCTGGGGCGGCTATCGGATACCTGATTTCGGGTATGTCACTGGTGGCCATGGGCGTCGGGGGATTTATTGCCGGGCTGGCGGTTGCCATGATGTCGGGATGGGTGAGCCGCCGAACACTGTTAAAAGAAGATGCCAGTTTTGCCGGTTTCTATCTGGGTTCTTTGGCTTTAGGGGTCACGCTAGTCTCTTTGCGCGGCTCCAGTATGGATCTGCTCCATGTGTTATTCGGTTCTATTCTCGCTGTTGATGCCAACGCCATGACCATGGTTGGGGTAATAACCACTTTCTCTATGTTGGCTTTAGCGGCTATTTATCGCGCGCTAGTGGTGGAGTCATTTGATCCTGTTTTCCTGCGGGTCAGTATGGGGCATTGGTTGATGGTGGTTCATGCGCTGTTTCTGTCATTAGTCGTGCTTAATTTAGTGGCTGGATTTCAAATTCTGGGCACGCTGATGTCAGTCGGGCTAATGATGCTCCCCGCCGCCAGTGCGCGTTTTTGGGCCAAAAACTTACCTCAAACCTTGGGCATTGCCATGGCGATTGGCATGATTGCCAGTCTCGTCGGGCTGCTGTGGTCGTATTACGCCTCATTGCCGGCCGGGCCAGCTATTGTCCTGAGTGCCAGTCTGATTTTCTTTTTATCTATTTTATTTGGAAGGCGCGGTGGAGTTTTAGCTACTGCGCGCCGTTGAGAACTATTTCTTATTAAGAACCCCCGTGTCATTAAAGGAGAGTTAAATGAAGTATTTACCTATTAGTTTGGCGGTAGCTGCTCTACTGTCAAGTCCGCTGGCAATGGCGAAAACGGTCGAGGCTGTCGCCAGTTTTTCTATTTTAGGTGATATCGTCAAACAGGTTGGAGGCTCACATGTCAATGTGGTGACCTTAGTTGGCCCAAATGGGGACCCCCATGGTTTTGAACCCACGCCGAAAAATAGTAAGCAATTGTCCAAAGCCGATGTGGTGTTTGTCAGTGGGTTAGGGCTGGAAGGCTGGTTAGAACGGCTGATCATAGCCTCCGGTTATAAAGGGCAGGTCGTCATCGCGTCAACCGGGGTTGATACCCGCAAGATGGATGAAGAGGGCAAAATGGTGACCGACCCTCATGCCTGGAACAGTATGGCGAATGGTATTAAATATGCTAACAATGTAATGAATGCATTGATTATCGCCGATCCTGAAGATGCAGATTATTTCCGTAAGCGCGGGGGGGAATATATTCAACAACTGGAGAAATTGGATGCTTATGCCAAGGCGCAGTTTGCCGCGATCCCCGCTGGGCAGCGCAAGGTTCTAACCAGCCATGATGCATTTGGTTATTTTAGTCAGGAATATGGGGTTAATTTCTTATCACCTGTTGGTTTCTCTACAGAATCTGAAGCCAGTGCCAGTGGAGTTGCTGCGCTGATTAATCAAATCAAAAAAGAGAAAATAAAAACCTATTTCATTGAAAACCAAACTGATCCTCGGCTAGTAAAACAAATTGCTGAAGCCAGTGGCGCACAAGCTGGCGGAGAGCTTTATCCCGAGGCATTATCTGTAGCCGACGGCCCAGCAGCGACTTACACACAAGCCTTTAAACACAATGTGGACACTATTGTGGGTAGCATGAAGTAGTTATCGGAAGAAAATTTCTCAGCCTCAAGGGAAACTAAGGGGCTGAGTTATCAATCCTTTATGACAAATAGAAAAGCCCCGTTGGGCAGCAACGGGGCTTTTGACTGCAACATATTCAACATCACCGTTTTTTATGAGTACCTCCCTGAACGGCTTTAAAACGTGGATTACTTTTGCAAATAACATACACCCGACCACGGCGACGGACGATTTTACAATCGGGATGACGGTTTTTTGCCGATTTCAATGAACTCAATACTTGCATAATTAACTCTCAGAATTAGCTGTTTTTTGGCGTCAGGAAGCTGCCGAACCGCTTATGGAAACGCGCAGTGCTGCCTTCTTTTGAAAACTCTTTTTGTTTACCGGTGTAATACGGATGCGATGCCGAGGAGATATCCAGTGTGACATATGGATAGGTCTGCCCATCGCGTTCAATGGTTCGCGATGTGGCGATGGTTGACCCGACAGTGAAATAAGTGTCCGCACTGGTATCGTGAAAAACCACAGTCCGATAATTAGGGTGGATGCCAGGTTTCATAAAAACTCCAATTGTTATGTTATACTATAACAATAATTATGCTCCATTCGTTTTTCACTTTCAAGTCCGAGTTTCAAGTCCGAATAAATAAAAAAAACCGCAAACCGAAGTTTGCGGACTTTTTTAAAGTGGGTGAGGTGCTTGCTTGCGATTAAGCGACCACGTGCAACCCCAAAACAGCAAAAATGTTCGCCAAAATACCTACGATAATAGCCGCGATAGGGCCTGCCGCTAGTTTCATGACCGGGCGGCCACAAATCTCGTTGAGGATATACAAGCTGACGACTACAAAAATGCCGGTGCCGGGCCAGATTTGATTTGCGGCATTAACCCCGCCCACCAAAAGTGCAATTTCAAGAATTTGCGTCATGGCGGTACGAATATTATCACCGGACATTTTTAACGATGGGAAACGGTTCATCGCCTTGCCAATTCGGCTCAGACTGGTAATTTCAACGCCCATAGCACCAGCCCCAAGTATGCCTGCAACCACTGGGTTAGGCGCAAGGTAGCCTAAGCCGAGGAACCAGTCACACCAGCCGTTGGTGCCATATACGCCACTTATCATTGCGGTGGTGATAATTAGTGGCATGAAAGCCAGAGCTTGAACAATGGCGACGATAGCTGCTGAGGTAATTTGCCCTTTTCCAAGCAATGCTGCTGCAATTGGCTCACCGGCAATCCAATGGTAGTGGGCAGTGATGGTGATTAATGCCGCCATTGGGAGTAGATAAATCGCGTTTTTCCGAATGCGCTTAATATTGTCGTCAAACAAGCTATGTTCTATTTCTTCGCCGTGGCGTTTATCACGGGAAGCAAAGAACAGTAAGCAAATCATGCCAAACAGCATCGCAATGCCTTCAGGACTGAGTGCCACTTCATTACCCGCAATAGTGACCGGGTTAATTCGCTCAATCACAACACGGGCCAGGAAGGCGATAATAATGGTAATTAACCCCGCTTTTTTGCCGAATTGATAACCGACGGCAATAGCAGGGAAGGCGACAAACGCATAAATTATTGGGTCACCTACTGACGCGAGGGCATCAAGGAAATTGACGGGTAAATAACTGAAACCCTTAATCAGCCCATCCAGCGCAATAGTGATTAACGCACCATAAACAGTACCAATTAATACGGCTAACTTAGTATTATTCAGTGATACGCCAATAATATCGGCTGTCAGCAAAACAATATGAATAACAATAATCCCCGTTGCCAACGTAATGGGCATGGCGAAACCGGTGATGAACCCAATACTGATAGCAAAGGAGATACCCGCCAGCTCTTTTCGGCTCATATTGCCGTTCATAAACTCCGGCATAATAGGCCGCAATCCATCGTGATAAACCGCGATAGACTTGTTGGCAAGAAAAGTGGCATATCCTCCCATTAGAGCGAAAAGAATAATCTTAACTAAATTAAACGATTCCATATCACGACCCCATCGAGGCCAATAGGCCCCCGGCTAATTT
Source organism: Yersinia rochesterensis (assembly GCF_003600645.1). NCBI lineage: Bacteria > Pseudomonadati > Pseudomonadota > Gammaproteobacteria > Enterobacterales > Yersiniaceae > Yersinia > Yersinia rochesterensis. The sequence goes on along the minus strand of NZ_CP032482.1, from coordinate 3,147,009 downwards.
GTTTATTATTGTTGTCAATTGCGTCAGTCTTTTTTAGTTAAAGTGGCTTACTGTATATATTTACAGCGTTATTTGTCCACCAATAAAACGGCGCATAAGGCTTTAACAGAGTTTTCAACGCGATCATTGGTAAAGCCAAATGCTTTTTTACCTTGATCTATCAATTGGCTGATATTGGCCTCAGAGGGCTGGGTCAGAGCATTCGCTATTGTGGCGCACTTATCCCGGCCAATCAGGGCATAAGCCATAGCAAGAGCGCCGCCGGCACCACTTTGGCAAGCGCCCACGTAATAGTTGAAACTGCCATTTTTGACTTTCATGGCGGCATCCATGTCAGTAAATATTTCACAGGAAATTTTATCTGCGCCATATTTAGCTAAACAATCTCGTATTTCGTTTTTATTCAGTTGCCCACCAATAGCGATTTTAAGCATTCTTACTTCCTCTTAAGTACCCTGAATATATCCCATTATTTGCTAGCGCCAGTGAGTTGCCGCCAGAAAGAGTGGCCGTTTTGTGGTGCAGTTGTCGCAAAAAACTCACAGACTGTCGCACCAACATCTGACATTGTTTCTCGGCTTCCCAGGCGAATGGCCTTTTGCGGCGCTTGCGCCATTCCCGCATGATAGACCAGCAGCGGCACCTGTTCCCGGGTGTGTTTACTATGGCCAATTGTCGGGTCGTTGCCGTGATCTGCCATCACAACCAGACAATCACCTCGCAACATAGCTGCAGTTATTTTGCCTAGCATGTTATCGACCAATTGCAGGCGTTCTGCATAGCGCGCAACATCCTGCCCATGGCCCGCCAGGTCAGTTTCCTGAATATTAGTGCAGATGAAGGCACTGCCTGCACGTTGCACTTCTTCCAATGCAATATCCAAAATGGTTTGTGAATCAACCAATTGCTGATAGCTTCGCCCAGCTGGGTTGGCAACAATATCAGCGACTTTACCCACCAGCACTGTGGGAATATTCACTTTCTCAAGCTGATGGGGCACCTGAACATCGGCGTCAACCCCATAACCGAGGTGAATAACCTGAAAACCATTATCGTAAACACCTGATTTTGGGCTGTTAATACCAATATAATGTTGTTGCTTAACTTCAGCTGCGCTGATGATTGCGTGGCTATTCATCAGCACCCCTCCATAGGCGATGACGCGGTTCACTGCCACACAACCCCGCACTATCCGACCTATCTTTTCGACCTGCTCAAAATTAATGGCATCTAAATTAGCACAAATATTAAATACTTGGCCTAAATCTGCTTCAAGATTATCGCCAATTGCGACGCAGTTATTGACCCATAGAAATTGCAAATTGCTGCTATCATCAGGTGCACTGCGCTCTTCAACTTGATAACCCTGCTGGCGTAATGCATCAGCCACACGCGTTTTTACACTGGAGAATGGCATGCTTAAAGGTGAGCGGGGTAGGGTGCCCATGATCTCCTGGTGGCCCATAAAGGTGTCTCCACCCTCATGTTGCAACAGCGCGACACCAAAACTGGCCTCGGGGTTATCTTGCATCACGCTGCCGTGAAAATCTGGCGAACCAATATGTAGCGCATTGATTAGCCCTATTTTTTCCAAATTGGGTAAACGCAATTCGGGGTAGGTCTGCAAAATATGGGCACAGGTATTCGCCTCTATATCCTGTGGACGAACTTCAGCGACATCGGGCATGGCCCCTACGCCAAAGCTGTCAATGACCAGCACGATAAACTTACTCATAACCCCTCCTGCCCGGTGGCGTGGGAATAGTATTCCCCTGGCTATCATAAATCCCGAGTAATGTGGGCTGACCAGACTGGATCCCGCCGACCAGAACCACGTCACTGCGGGTGACGAAAATCTGTGTACGAAAGCACATCACCACTGGGCTGCCGACGGCGAATGGCCCGGTAAGACCTATTGTATAATCGATACTGGCATTGTCTGGATTCAGTACCTTACTGACATGCCATTGTTGGTCATATACCAGGGCATTATTCAAATGACCGCGCCGATAGTAACCGCCACCATAGCAATGACTTTTACCTTGATGGCAATGGGAAATCTCTGTCAGATACAGCATGGCAATATGTTCGGGCTGGTTACCCTGTTGGTTAGAGGGCATAGTTCCGGTCAATGAGTGGCCCGGTTCGGCGTGTGTGACACCCCATTTAGCCAGTTGCGGCAAGCTTTCAATGCTAGTTGCTGAAGGGCCGTTGACCTGTTCTACCTGGATGCCGTGCTGCTCAAGAATACTTTTTGCTTCAATCAGGGTATTAAGATTCGGGCTGGGCAATGTCTTGCCTTTTTCACTATCAAAAAGCATGCAAGGGAAATGGGTAACACCCACCAAACGGATACCAGAAATTGTCTTTATTTCTTTGATAACATTGGGTAATTCATCCAGTGAGAACCCTGCCTCTTGCCCTGGGTAAATCAGGTCATCGTGATGGCAAACTTTTAATAACAGCGCTTGCTCTTTATTCTGACGGACTGCGGCAGCAGCAATTTCTCGTGCTTTGGCGACACTGTAAACGGTAATGACTTCGGGTTGATGAGACACCACTTCATCTACCATCCCGCTGGGGATTTGGACTAAATGGCCGATGTGGGCCACTGGCAAATTATGTTGATAGAGTTGGCGCGCCTCTTTGAAATCCACCGCGACGATACCTTGATAGCCACATTCCAGCAGGAGCTTACACAGCAGGGGATTTCGGCCAAATTGTTTGCTCATCAGATAAAGAGTGATGCCATGGCGTGTTGCTGTTTCCAGCAGTAAATGCGCATTTTGTTTGACCTGATCAACATCAATAACATAACTGTCAGGTTTTATAACTCCTTGTTTCCAAAATGAAATCGCCGCTTCTATGAGCGCTGGGTTTTGTTTTTGTAATGCTTTTAGTAGCATATTTGATCCCTAAATATACTCGTCATAATTCAAGCTGCATGTGCGTTGACCGCTTTCATGTAATTCGAATTATTGAGAGTAAAATGATATTTTAATTGTTCATTTTTTTGAATATTTAATCTATGTCTAAATTATTAGCTCTCAATCTGTTGGGCCAGATGCAAGCCATATAAGTTTGCTAATAAATATCCCAATTCGTGATCGGGTACTTCAAAGACAAACAGTGAGAGTAGATCGTTATTAATATCTCTGATATTGGCAAAAATTGCTGTGGTTTCGATCTCTTTTAATATTTCATCGTCGATAGCCGGAATAACCTGTCCCTGACTCGCTCGCATCAGCGCATTGGCCATGTGAGTAATCAGCATTTCTCCTTGGGGATGACGAATTGATAATTGCCAGTGTTGTTCCAAACGAGTGAGAACATTGAGCATGCCACAGTAGACCGCAGAATCAATAACCTGCGCGTCATATAAAATTTTCAATCTTGTTTCCATTGTTTCCATTGTTTCATTATCTTCATTTTTATGAATATTTATATCATGGTAATTAATTGTCTGGCGGCAAATGCTCAACTTACTATTTGATATATTGATCACAATATAAACACTCTGACGGAATTGGCTGCTTTAAGGGGGTATTTATACCCTGTTTTCTACTGGCCCAATGTGAGGATCAGACCAATGACAAAGAAAAAGGCCGCTGAGTTTAGACTGGGCGGCCTTTTTAGTACGACATTATTTATTGCGAATAAGGTTTATTTCACCTTATGGTCAACCGCATGTGCATGTTCTACATCTTCACTTTTCCGGCTAAAGCGGCGGCGAACCACCACGAAGAATACCGGAACAAAGAAGATAGCCAGTACTGTCGCGGTTATCATACCGCCCATTACACCGGTACCGACCGCATTCTGTGCACCAGAACCTGCACCGCTACTAATAACCAGCGGCATAACCCCAAGAATAAAGGCCAGTGAGGTCATCAAGATTGGACGCAGACGCATACGCACTGCTTCTAAGGTTGATTCCACCAAACCTTTGCCTTCTTTATCCATCAAGTCCTTAGCGAACTCAACAATCAAGATGGCGTTCTTGGCCGATAGCCCAATGGTGGTCAATAAGCCCACCTGGAAGTAAACGTCATTTTCCAGCCCACGCAGAGAGGCGGCAATTAACGCACCGACCACACCCAGTGGTACCACCAACATCACAGAGAATGGAATTGACCAGCTTTCATACAACGCCGCCAGACACAAGAAGACCACAATCAGTGAGATGGCATACAGCGCTGGCGCTTGGTTACCTGACAAACGTTCCTGATAGGACATGCCCGTCCAGTCATAACCCACGCCGCTTGGTAATTTAGCGGCCAATTCTTGCATCAGGTCCATAGCTTCACCGGTACTTTTACCCGGAGCGGCCTGACCCAGAATTTCCATGGATGGTAAGCCGTTATAACGTTCCAGTCGTGGTGAGCCGTATTCCCATTTGGCAGTGGAGAAGGTGGCAAATGACACCATCTGACCTGCATTATTACGGACATACCACTTATCAATATCACTCGGTAACATACGGAATGGCGCATCCGCCTGCACATAAACTTTCTTCACACGACCGCGGTCGATAAAGTCGTTTACATAGCTGCCGCCCATGGCGGTACCCAAGGTAGTATTGATATCAGAAATTGCCACGCCCAGCGCTTGTGCTTTTTCCTGATCTACTTCGACTTTGAACTGAGGCGTATCTTCCAGGCCGTTTGGCCGCATACCCACCAGCATATCCGGGTGTTGTGCCGCCATACCAAGCAGTTGGTTACGGGCTTCCGTTAACTTCTGATGCCCCACGTTACCTTGGTCAATTAACTGGAAGTCGAAGCCGGTAGCGGTACCCAATTCCACAATCGCCGGCAAGTTAAAGGCGAAGACCAAACCGTCTTTAATTTGCGAGAAAGCAGCAGAAGCACGACTCACAATGGCCGGAACTTTGTTTTGCTCGCCAGGGCGTTCATCCCAATTTTTCAAACTCACGAATGCCAGACCGGTATTCTGACCTTGACCGCTGAAACCGAAGCCGTTAACCGTAAATACAGAGTTAACCACGTCTTTTTCTTTGTCGAGATAATAGTCAGTAACCTGATTCAGCACTTTCTGAGTTCGTTCTTGGGTCGCACCCGCAGGCATTTGTACCATGGTCAGGAACACGCCCTGATCTTCTTCCGGTAAGAATGAAGAGGGTAAGCGCAGGAACAACACGCCCATACCAATCACAATAGCCAGATAGATAACCAAATAACGGCCGGTGCTGCGCAGGATATTGGCAACACTGTCGGTATAGTGGTGGGTACTGCTCTCAAACATGCGGTTAAACCAACCAAAGAAGCCGGTTTTCGGGCCATGTTCGCCTTTAGCGATAGGTTTCAACATGGTGGCGCACAGTGCTGGGGTCAGAATTAATGCTACCAGAACCGAGAGCACCATGGCCGAAACGATGGTAATAGAGAACTGACGATAAATCGCCCCGGTTGCGCCGCCGAAGAAGGCCATCGGAACAAATACGGCAGAAAGCACCAACGCGATCCCCACCAATGCACCCTGGATTTGCTCCATGGATTTCTTAGTGGCTTCTTTCGGCGGTAGCCCTTCCTCTTGCATCACACGTTCGACGTTCTCGACGACGACGATGGCATCATCCACCAATAGCCCTATCGCCAACACCATCCCGAACATCGTAAGAGTGTTTATCGAATAGCCAAAGGCGGAAAGAATGGCGAACGTCCCCAGCAATACGACCGGTACCGCAATGGTTGGAATCAACGTTGCGCGGAAGTTTTGCAAGAACAGATACATCACCAAGAACACCAGGATGATAGCTTCGACCAGCGTCTTAACCACTTCGTTAATGGAGATTTTAACGAACGGTGTGGTGTCGTACGGGTAAACCACTTTCAGCCCTGCGGGGAAGAACGGCTGTAATTTTGCCAGTTCAGCTTTTACCGCAGCAGAGGTGTTCAGGGCGTTAGCCCCTGTCGCCAGCTTAATACCGATACCTGCCGCTGGCTTACCATTATAACGAGCAATAATGTTATAGCTTTCAGCACCCAATTGAACGATAGCCACATCTTTCAGGCGAACCTGTGAGCCATCAGTATTGACTTTCAGCATGATCTGGCTGAATTCTTCCGCATTGGTCAGACGGGTCTGAGCAATAATAGAGGAGTTCAGTTCTTGACCCGGCACTGGTGGCGTACCACCTAATTGCCCTGCGGCAACCTGGTTATTCTGTACTTTGATCGCGTTGATAACATCAACCGGCGTCAAACCGTAGTTATTCAGTTTATGCGGGTCCATCCAGATACGCATCGCGTATTGGGAACCGAATAACTGAACATCACCTACCCCCGTGGTACGGCTGATCGGGTCTTTAACGTTAGAACCGACATAGTCAGCAATATCTTCTTGCAGCATGGTGCCGTCTTCTGAAATAAAGCCGGCAACCATCAGGAAGCTACTACTGGACTTTTCAACGCTCACACCTTGCTGCTGCACTTCTTGCGGCAGTAATGGCATGGCTAATTGCAGTTTGTTCTGGACCTGAACCTGCGCGATATCGGGATCAGTGCCGGAGTTAAAGGTCAACGTCAACTGAACGTTACCGGAGGAGTCACTGCTGGAAGACATGTACAACAGGTTATCGATACCGTTCATGTTCTGTTCGATAACCTGCGTAACTGTATTCTGCACAGTCGTCGCATCGGCGCCAGGATAGTTGGCGGAGATTGTAATTGCCGGCGGCGCAATGGTCGGATATTGCGCAACAGGTAATTTCATTATCGCAAGGGTACCGGCTAACATGATTATGATAGCGATAACCCAAGCGAAAATAGGGCGATCTATAAAGAACTTAGCCATGAATTACCGGCTCCTTTTAAGACTTCTTCTCTGTATCAGCCGGGGCTGCTTTTTGCGCCGGGTCAGTAACTTCCTGCACTCTTACCTGCACACCCGGTCTGATTTTTTGCAAGCCGGAAACAATAAGACGATCGCCTGCTTTCAATCCGTCAGTCACCAACCATTTATTACCAATGGCTTGATTAGCAACCAGTGTACGCAATTCAACTTTGTCATCAGCTCCAACGACCATCGCCGTTGCTTCGCCGCGAGGGTTACGTGTTACACCTTGTTGAGGCACTAATAGTGCATCAGGGCGGACACCTTCATCCAGACGGGCACGGACAAACATCCCTGGTAACAGCGTTTCATTCGGGTTAGGGAAGATAGCGCGGATAGTGATAGAACCGGTGGTTTCATCCACAGTCACACCAGAGAATTCCAACGTACCGGTTTCTGCATATTCAGCGCCGTTTTCCAGTAACAAGCGAACTTTAGCTTTACCGTTTTCTTGTTTGAGCGTGCCATCAGCCAGCTCTTTTTTCAGACGCAGGAACTCATCACTTGACTGAGTAACATCAACGTACATCGGGTCAAGTTGTTGGACTGTTGTCAACGCGGTTGCCTGGCCACTGGTCACCAATGCACCTTCAGTCACTGAAGATTTACCGGTACGACCACTGATTGGCGAGGTCACATGAGTATAAGCCAGGTTAATACGGGCACTTTCTACCGCTGCTTTTGCTGCCAGAACGGAAGCATTGGCTTGCATAGAGTTAGACACCGCTTGGTCATACTCTTGCTTACTGATGTAGTTGGTGCCGAGCAATGGTTTGTAACGATTAACGGTCAGACGAGCGATTTCAGCGGCAGCTTGTGCTTTAGCCAAGTCACCTTTTGCGCTGTCATAAGCGGCCTGATAAGTTGCTGGATCAATTTGATAAAGTGATGTTCCGGCGGTGACATCACTGCCTTCAACATAGTTACGTTTAAGAATAATACCGCTAACTTGCGGGCGAACTTCTGCAACACGGAATGCGGACGTACGGCCAGGCAATTCAGTTGTGATATTCAGTGGCGCTGCTTTCAATGTCACAATGCCGACTTCAGGTGCCTGTTGAGCATGGGCTTGCACCGCATCTTTATCATTACATCCTATAAGTACTAAGCTGCCTGAAAGTACCAGAATTGCAGCCAGAGGCATTACCCCTCTGTTTTTGCTCATAGATAAACCTCAAGTGTCCGATTTTTAATTTCATTCAATGGATCACAAGCTTTAAAACCCATTGCTGCGTAAATTATATGTGCGTGCTATGGTACATACATTCGTGAATGTATGTAAATCACACCCCCCCGAAAAAACAACACTATGGCACGAAAAACCAAACAGCAAGCCGAAGAGACCCGGCAACACATTCTAGATGCCGCAGTGCGGGAATTTTCTGCGCACGGTGTTTCCGGTACTTCACTTGCTGATATTGCTGTCGCTGCGGGAGTTACCCGTGGCGCAATTTACTGGCACTTCAAGAATAAGGTAGACCTGTTTAACGAAGTTTGGGAGTTATCAGAGTCTAATGTCGATCAGCTCGAATTAGAGTATCAGGCAAAATATCCTGATAATCCACTCCGTATTCTGCGTGAAATACTCATTCATGTGCTTGTTTCTACGAGTGAGGATTGTCGCCGCCGCGCGTTAATGGAAATTATATTCCATAAATGTGAATTTGTCGGGGAGATGACCTCTTTCCATGATGCACGCAAAGTTCTTGATTTAGCTAGTTATGAGCGAATTGAGTCTGTTTTGCAAGGCTGTATTGATGCTCATCAACTCTCCGTCAATCTTGATACTCACCGTGCTGCGATTATCATGAGAGCCTATATTACAGGTTTGATGGAGAACTGGCTTTTTATGCCAGAAAGTTTTGATATAAAACAAGAGGCACCGATATTAATTGATGCTTATCTGGAGATGCTAACCCACGGGGTTTCATTGCTAAGAAAGACATAGGATTAACTGGAGATGTTTATATGAGCGATAAAACGAGTTCACTGGTTGTTATTGCCAATGGTGCTGCATATGGCCAGGAGTCGCTATTTAACGCGCTGCGTTTATCTATTGCATTGAAAGAACAGCAGACAAACCTCGATTTGCGCCTATTTTTAATGTCTGATGCCGTTATTGCCGGTCTTAATGGGCAGCAGCCCCGAGAGGGTTATAACTTACAACAGATGTTGGAAATCCTTACGGCACAAAATGTCCCGGTTAAACTATGTAAAACCTGTGCGGATGCCCGTGGTATTAGTGAATTAGTCTTGGTTGATGGTGTAGAGATTGGGACTTTGGTTGAACTGGCTCAATGGACACTGGCGGCCGAGAAAGTTCTGACGTTTTGAGCAGTAAAAGAAAAATGCCTATTGAATGCTCTAATAAACCATTATTTCGGGCTGTTACATTTGATTCCGTCGTAAGTGCGTAACTGCCCGCATTATTACAGCTATTCACGCTCTGAAAGACTTTTCTTATTATGACTCGAGACTGAACGTGATAGGATTTCAGCCTCTCTGTTGAAATGAAGTTCAAATATGAGCAGCAGATTTCACAATCCATATTTTTTACCATTTTCTTTGTCGGTTTCTTTGCCAACAGGCGCGTTTTTACTACGTCTGCGGACAATGATTATCTTGCTTATAATTGCATTGCTATTTTCGCCGTCACTTTTCGCTGCTGGAATGAATATAGATGTGCCGACGCGCAATGAAGTGCTGAGCCAACTGGATGCATTATCAAAGCAAAAAATACTGTCGCCAGCTGAAAAGTTATCGCAACAGGATCTGACAAAAACGCTGGAATACCTTGATACTATTGAGCGTACCAAGCAGGAAGCCAGTCAACTTAGACAACAATTAGCACAGGCCCCGGCGAAACTACGGCAAGCGACTGACGGACTGGATGCGCTTAAAAATAATTCAGCGGATACTCTGACTCTAGAGTCCCTGGCAAACTATTCATTGCGCCAGTTGGAATCACGTCTAAATGAAACACTGGATGATTTACAATCTGCCCAAGAAGACCTCTCAGCTTATAACAGCCAGCTAATTTCCCTGCAAACTCAGCCAGAACGCGTGCAAAGTGCGATGTATAACGCATCGATGCGTTTAATGCAGATTCGCAATCAACTCAATGGATTGGCTCCGAAGCAAGAAGTTTTGCGGCCGACCCAACAACAAGCGCTATTGACTGAGCAAGTCATGCTAAACGCGCAGCTAGATTTGCAGCGTAAAAATCTGGAAGCTAATACGACGTTACAAGATTTGCTGCAAAAACAACGAGATTACACGACTGCGCACATTAACCAACTGGAGCGTAATGTCCAAATACTGCAAGAGGTAGTAAGCGGAAAACGGTTAATTATTTCAGAGAAAACAGCCAAAGAAGCGCAAGTCCCCGATGATGCTACTGATATTCAAAATGACCCATTAGTCAGCCGTGAATTGGCGATTAATAAAGAGTTGAGCCAGCAGTTGATTAATGCCACTAAAGAAGGCAACACACTGGTACAACAGAATATCAGAGTTAAAAACTGGCTGGATCGTGCTCTGCAATCTGAACGCAATTTAAAGGAACAAATTACCGTTTTACGCGGCAGTTTGCTGCTTTCTCGTATTCTCTACCAGCAGCAGCTCAATTTGCCGACGTCCGGTTTGATTACCAATATGGGGCCGCGTATTGCCGATTTGCGCCTCGAACAATTTGAAATTAATCAGCAGCGTGACCAGCTATTTCAAGGGGATGACTATATTCAAGCCCTAATGACTGACAGTAAAGAGAAAGTCAGCCCTGATGTAGAAGACGCGTTGGGGCAGATAGTCGATATCCGACGTGAACTACTGGACCAGTTAAATAAACAACTGGGTAACCAACTGACACTGGCGATTAATCTGCAAATTAATCAGCAGCAATTATTGAGTGTCAATGAGTCACTGCAACACACGCTGACACAGCAAATATTTTGGGTCAGCAGCAATAAACCCATGGATTGGTCTTGGCTGAAAGCATTGCCGAGTGCATTAAAAACTGAACTGAGCAGTTTTAACTTTACCCTATCATGGGATGACGTATTAGCCGGTTTAACTAAGTCGTTGGTATTCCTGATACCCATGCTGATTGTGGTGGGTGTAATCCGCTCACGCTACAACATGATTAATAAATATTTAGATAGATTGGCCTCTGACGTCGGGCAATTAAAGCATGATAGCCAAATGCACACACCTAAAGCCATTTTACTCACTTTGCTGAAAGTGCTGCCCGGTGCTTTGGTTATTTTGGGGGTAGGCTATTGGTGTTTACGTTCAGACTTCAATCTCAGCGATTTATTCTGGATCTTCTCCCAACGCTTGGCCCTGTTCTGGCTGGTGTTTGACCTGACATATCGTATGCTCTCACCAGGTGGTATCACTGAGCGGCACTTTATGATAGCGGCTGACCGATGTGCGCATTATCGGCGTCAAATGGTGCGTTTGGGCGTTGCATTGCTGCCCGTTATCTTCTGGTCTGCTCTGGGAGAAAAAAGCCCACTTCGATTGGTAGATGATGTTCTCGGGCAAGTTGTTATTGTCATTGCATTGGCACTATTGGCCTTGTTCGTCTATCCATTCTGCCGTGATAGCTGGCGTGAGAAAGATTCCCATGCGGTACGACTAGTGATAGTGACGGCAATAGCGGGAACACCGATCATATTGATTGGGCTAATGATTGCCGGATATTTCTACACCACACTGCAACTGGCTGGCCGCTGGATTGATAGTCTCTATTTATTATTTTTGTGGAATATCGTTTATCTGACAGCCATTCGTGGATTAGGGGTTGCAGCGCGGCGTTTGGCTTACCGGCGTGCCATCGCCCGGCGACAAAATCTGGTGAAAGAGGGCGCAGAGGGAGGGGAGCCGGTAGAAGAACCCCCATTGGCATTAGAACAAATTAACCAGCAATCATTACGTTTGACGACTATGGTCTTGTTCCTGATTTTTGCCACCTGTTTCTATGCAATCTGGGCTGATTTGATAACAGTTATCTCCTATCTGGACAGTATCTCTTTGTGGCATTACACCACCACCGTGGCGGGGGCGAGTGTCGTGCAGTCTGTCACCTTGGGGAATATGTTAGTGGCTTTGATGGCATTGGTGGTGGCTTATATTCTGACGCGCAACCTGCCAGGTTTGCTTGAAGTGGTGATTTTATCGCGGTTACAACTGCGCCAGGGGACTTCTTACGCCATTACCACCATTTTGACTTATCTGATCACCGCCATTGGTGGGATAACGGCGCTTAGCTCACTTGGGGTTTCGTGGGATAAACTACAGTGGTTGGTTGCGGCTCTATCGGTTGGTTTGGGGTTCGGCTTACAAGAGATTTTTGCCAACTTTGTATCGGGTTTGATCATTTTGTTCGAACGGCCTGTGCGTATCGGCGATACCATTACTATCGGTACTTTCTCGGGTAATGTTAACAAAATACGCATCCGTGCCACGACGATCACTGATTTTGACCGTAAAGAAGTCATTATTCCGAATAAGGCCTTTGTAACCGAGCGGCTGATCAACTGGTCTCTATCCGATACCGTTACCCGAATTATTATTAAAGTCGGGGTTGCGTACGGCTCTGATTTAGCAAAAGTAAAAGAAATATTGCTAAAAGCAGCCCATGAAAATCCTCGGGTCATGACGGACCCTGAACCTCATGTGTTCTTCCTTAATTTTGGTGCTAGCACTCTTGATCATGAGTTGCGTGTGTATGTACATGAATTACGGGACCGTAGTTATACAGTGGATGAATTGAATAGCACGATTGATAAGTTATGTCGTGAGAATAATATTAATATTGCATTCAATCAGTTAGATGTGTATTTACACAAGCCCGACGGCACTGAAATTCAGGAAGTAAGTCGACCGTTTGATGCCCAAGGTTTACCTTCCGTACCATCTGAAAAGTCTGCGATGGGGGATACCAAACCTGATTTGCCGGATATCAATAAGCCACTTGCTTAAGGTTATCTCACGGGGTGAGATTGATAAACTCAATAACTCACCTTGCAATGATTCACAGCAAGGCGATATGTGCTCGTATCGCCTTGGCTGCACATCAAAACAAGCTGGTTAATCAGGCACTTTATTATGCAGCTTGCGCTGATAATCAAGTTGCACGATAGCCAATGCTGCCAATGCCGTTTCCGGCGCTATCTCATTGCATTCCAGCAAGTAGATAAGATCTACTGCCAGTTGCAGTTCTGGTGATGCTTTTTCAACTGACATAATCTGGCCAATATTTGATTTTCAGTGAGTTAGAAAAGTCGGGTGAGGATACCTTGCTGCCGGTATTCACCTGACTTGATTTCAATCCATCTACCTAATAGATTTTAAGCAGTACAACGGCGGCAAGTGAAAGAACCCGATAAGCTCATATAAGCAAGGGACTTGGGAGATTGAGTCCAGTCAGCACACCTGCAACTTGATAGTCGGTAGATATAAAACATTATAGAAAAGTATTCGCTATCGAAACCCTAATGATTCAAAAAATGTGATAAATATTCAAAAACCGTTCTCTTTCTTCTCAATACTGCGCTCTATTTTTATCAGCGCCTGCCGGCAACGCATTAAACGTCCCTCTAGTGCGGCAAGTTCTTTCTGTATTTTTTGCTGCTCAGTTAATAAATTTTGCTTACCCAGTTGGTTCTCTCTGTCCTGAATCATGGACAGTATTCGCCGCTCATAATCTTGATGTTCAGCCAGCTTATGGTAAGGATCTAGCTTATTATACTTGGGCTCAGGATTGGATTTTCTTAGCTTCTGTGTCGCTAACTCTCTTTGTAAGGCTGAGATTTGTGCAACCAATTTCTCAGCCAAGAAAGCGACCTGCTGCGTGCGATTGTCTGCAACAACCTGTTTCAACTGTGCCATATTTTTATGAATTTCCAGTAGATAATCGCGAAAACGGTTACCATGATTACCAAATAAATTCAGGTCAAAACGCGCTTGCTGAGACGGAGTATTGGCTTGTGGGCCAACTTGTGCCGACAATGCCTCAATTTGGCTTTCAAGCACCTGCAATAGTTTTTCTGTACTCATGGCGCTTCTCCTGGAAATTTTTCCGCCAGCTTGCCTTTGAATGCCAGTGGTTACAAGCAAGGTGATGGATAAAGCGGTATTTTGAACCAATAATGCTAAGAATACCCATTGATGCTAATGAGCGCATGCGTTAATGATAAAGGCACATTAATGAATGCTATGATAAAGGGCGTTTATGTCTCGTTGGTTGTTGATAGCTTTAGGTTGGCTCGCCGTGGTTTTGGCCACCTTAGGTGTCGTGCTTCCTCTTTTACCCACTACGCCATTTTTACTACTGGCCGCGTGGTGTTTTGCACGTTCCTCTCCCCGCTTTCATCATTGGCTGCTTCATCGTTCATGGTTTGGTGGTTATATTCGCACTTGGCAACAACATCGAGCTTTGCCCCCCGGCGTTAAATGGAAAGCAATATCGGTCACCATCCTTACTTTTGCCGTTTCACTTTGGCTGGTGAACATTTGGTGGGTCAGAAGCTTATTGTTGGTGATATTAACGCTATTATTGATATTTATGTTGCGGATGCCAGTTATTGACCTATCGCAACAAAAAAGGCACTGAGTCGTTCACATCAGTTGCATTTTTATGCCAGTTTGCATAGATTTGAGCGTTTTCGTGCGCGGGATCTTCCCTCGCTGCGCCCTTAGCGTTAAGGGGGCAGGCATTTACTCTGTCGACGTGCGGCGAGTAGATAAAATGAGTTACTCAATTGATGCCATTTTAACATCGATTGACCGCGCTTTAGTATGTACAGCAGTTTTACCAGGCACAAATTATGACCGCTACTGCACCTAATACAGCACAACAGCTTGAATATATTAAAAACAGTATCAAAACTATCCCCGATTATCCAAAAACGGGAATACTGTTCCGTGATGTGACCAGCTTGCTGGAAGATCCATTAGCCTACGCCGCCAGCATTGAGCTGCTGACTGAACGCTATCTGGATAAGGGCGTGACTAAAGTCGTGGGTACTGAAGCCCGTGGTTTTTTGTTTGGTGCGCCAGTAGCTTTGTCTCTTGGGGTTGGTTTTGTGCCAGTTCGTAAGCCCGGCAAATTACCACGTGCAACCATCAGCGAAAGCTATGAGTTAGAATACGGTACTGACAAGCTTGAAATTCATACTGACAGCATTCAACCGGGCGACAAAGTCCTGGTTATTGATGATTTACTGGCTACTGGCGGGACGATTGAAGCGACGGCTAAGCTCATTCGTCGACTGGGTGGTGAAGTGACTGATGCTGCGTTTGTGATTAATTTACACGATCTGGGTGGTGAAAATCGCCTGAATGACCAAGGCATTACTTGCTACAGTCTGGTTGAATTCGACGGCCATTGATTGTACTGAAAATATCAGCCTCGCTGTCAATAGTGAGGCTGTGTTAGCATGACCCTCTATATTATTCAACTTCTCCGGTATTAATGAGCTATCAGGTCCTTGCCCGTAAGTGGCGCCCCAAAACGTTTGCAGACGTCGTTGGTCAGGAACATGTCCTGACGGCGTTGGCTAATGGCCTTTCATTAGGGCGAATTCATCACGCCTATTTGTTCTCTGGCACCCGCGGGGTAGGTAAGACTTCTATAGCCCGGCTGTTGGCCAAAGGGCTTAATTGCGAAACGGGTATTACTGCTACCCCTTGTGGCACCTGTGCGAACTGCCAGGAAATCGAGCAAGGCCGTTTTGTTGACTTGATCGAAATTGATGCAGCCTCTCGGACTAAAGTCGAAGATACCCGAGAACTGCTGGATAATGTTCAATATGCGCCAGCCCGTGGCCGCTTCAAGGTCTATTTGATCGACGAAGTTCATATGCTGTCACGGCACAGTTTCAATGCATTACTGAAGACTCTCGAAGAGCCGCCAGCCCATGTGAAATTCCTGCTGGCGACGACAGATCCACAGAAGCTGCCCGTCACCATACTGTCTCGTTGTTTGCAGTTTCACCTTAAGGTCATTGATGTTGAGGTGATTCGTGTCCAGCTCGAAAAAATACTGTTAGCCGAGCAAATCAGTAGTGATGCTCGCGCATTGCAATTACTAGCACGAGCCGCTGATGGCAGTATGCGAGATGCACTCAGTTTGGCCGATCAAGCTATTGCGATGGGAGATGGTCATGTCACGACCGCTACCGTCAGCCAAATGCTGGGAACATTGGATGATGAACAGCCATTGGCCATTATTGAAGCGCTGGTGACTGCGGATGGCGCGCGAGTGATGGCTCAGTTGGAGCAAGCGGCGTCACGGGGTGTTGACTGGGAAAACCTATTAGTCGAAACCTTGAGTTTACTGCACCGCATTGCGATGGTGCAGTTATTGCCATCCATGCTGGATAATCACTACGCCACCATTGAACCTCGACTACGCGAGTTGGCGCGAACACTGCCGCCGACTGATATTCAGCTGTACTACCAGACATTGCTGGTGGGGCGAAAAGAGTTGGCATATGCCCCGGATCGCCGCATGGGGGTTGAAATGACCCTATTGCGCGCATTGGCGTTTCACCCTAAAGCGATAATTGCCGAGCCGCAGATTACCGAGCGGCAAATGGTGCCAGTCAGTGCTCCTGCGGCCCAGGCCGATAATACGCAGCCGCGCCCTATAGAAGCGCCGAACTATGCTCAACAGGTGCCGCAGCATGAGGCTCCGCCATTAGGTGCCGTTGTACCGGTCAATACCGTGCTCCCAGATTCCACGGCGCAATTACTTCAAGCGCGCACGCAGTTATTGCGGCAATCGGGGACGACCACACCAAAAAAGAATGAGCCGGCGGCGCCAGGAAAAGCGCGGCCGGCAAACTCAGCATTGGAGCGCTTAGCTTCGGTGACTGAGCGTAGCCAGCAGCGCCTGGCGGCTAAATCTACGGAAGAAAAAAAGCCAGCGAAGAAAGAAGCTTATCGTTGGACGGCGCAGAATCAACCGGAGGTATCGGCTGAGCCTGTTGCTACACCAAAAGCATTGCGCTCTGCGTTGGAGCATGAAAAAACGCCCGAACTTTCTGCTAAATTGGCTCAAGAGGCGATGGCGCGAGATCCATGGGCAGCAGAGATAGGTAAGCTACAAATGCCTAAATTAGTGCAGCAACTTGCGCTGAATGCATTTAAAGAAGAAATAGAACCGGGTAATATTTGCCTTCACTTGCGTTCTGCCCAGCGCCATTTGAACTCGCCTTCGGCGCAAAAGGCACTGGCAGAGGCATTGAGCGAATTACACGGGAATGCTGTCACACTTAGCGTTATCGAAGATGATAATCTGGCGCAGCGTACTCCGTTGGAATGGCGGCAGGCCATATATGAAGAAAAGCTGGCACAAGCACGCCAGTCAATTATTGCGGATAATAATATTCAGACACTGCGTCGTTTCTTCGACGCCGAACTGGATGAAGACAGTATCCGACCGGTTTAACCGCTGCGATAAGTGCATGGTGCACTGACGCGGCCCCTTGCTATGAGAGATGACTATGTTTGGTAAAGGCGGTATTGGCAATTTAATGAAGCAAGCCCAGCAGATGCAGGAAAAAATGCAGCAGATGCAGGAAGAAGTCGCCAAATTGGAAGTGACCGGTGAATCTGGCGCGGGCTTGGTAAAAGTAACCATCAATGGGGCGCATAACTGCCGCCGGGTTGAAATCGACCCAAGCTTGTTGGTTGAAGAAGATAAAGAAATGCTGGAAGATTTGATTGCTGCTGCATTGAACGACGCTGCTCGCCGTATCGATGAAACGCAAAAAGAGAAAATGGCTTCTGTATCCAGTGGTATGCAATTACCACCAGGCTTTAAGATGCCGTTCTGATGCAAACCAGTCCACTCCTTGAGTCATTAATGGAGGCGTTGCGCTGCTTGCCGGGTGTAGGCCCGAAATCAGCGCAGCGGATGGCATTCCAATTGCTACAACGTGACCGTAGTGGCGGAATGCGTCTGGCGCAGTCTTTGACTCGGGCAATGTCCGAAATCGGCCACTGTGCTGATTGCCGTACATTTACCGAGCAAGACCATTGCACGATATGTTCTAACCCACGACGGCAGCAAAATGGCCAAATCTGTGTGGTCGAAAGCCCGGCAGATATCCATGCTATCGAGCAAACCGGCCAGTTTGGTGGGCGTTATTTTGTGCTGATGGGGCATTTATCCCCCATGGATGGTATTGGCCCCGGTGATATTGGGTTAGATTTGCTGGAAAAACGGCTTGAAACTGAAACTATCACCGAAGTCATTTTGGCGACTAACCCGACAGTTGAAGGGGATGCTACCGCCAACTATATCGGCCAAATGTGCGGCCAATATGGGGTATTAGCCAGCCGTATTGCGCATGGCGTGCCGGTGGGGGGCGAGTTGGAAATGGTTGATGGCACCACCTTATCCCACTCGTTAGCCGGGCGAAATCCGATTAAGTTTTAATTTCATTGAGTCACGATCCCCTTAAATCTGGTGGGCGATTGTTTTGTTATTGATTATCATATGAATAATCTCATTCGTGATGTTCAGTAAATCGCCCCCGATTCTCTGTTTTTTCAGTATGTAGACTTGAAAGCCCCCGCGATTGACCCCATCTGATCCTCATTGTTCGGTTTTATCTATACCCATCGTCTTTCAAATTGCAGGTGTGTTGGCTGCACTCGTTCACCCGAATGACTGACTGGAATCAGCTCATCGGGCTTACGGGTTTGTCGCCGTCCTGTATTTTTGAGATCTATAGGGTAAATCTGTCGGTAATTTGGATTGAGGTAATTAATGAGTATGAAAGGTCAAGAAACCCGTGGATTTCAGTCAGAAGTTAAACAGCTTCTCCATTTGATGATTCACTCGCTTTATTCCAATAAAGAAATTTTCTTGCGCGAGCTTATCTCCAACGCCTCTGATGCGGCAGATAAACTCCGTTTCCGCGCGCTATCTCAGCCAGAGTTATTTGAAGGTGATGGTGAGTTGCGTGTGCGTTTATCTTTTGATAAAGAAAAGCGTACTTTGACCCTAAGTGATAACGGCATTGGCATGAGCCGTGAAGAAGTCATTGATAATCTTGGTACTATCGCGAAGTCAGGGACTAAAGCATTCCTTGAATCTATTGGTTCAGATCAAGCTAAAGATAGTCAATTAATCGGCCAGTTTGGTGTGGGCTTCTATTCTGCTTTCATCGTGGCAGATAAAGTGACTGTTCGTACCCGCGCAGCTGGCGCACCAGTAGATGCTGGCGTGTTCTGGGAATCAGCAGGTGAGGGCGATTACACCATCGCGGATATCACCAAAGAAGATCGCGGTACAGAAATCACATTGCACCTGCGCGAAGGTGAAGATGAATATCTTGATGACTGGCGTTTGCGCTCTGTTATCAGCAAATATTCAGACCATATTGCACTGCCAGTCGAAATCCAAAGTAAAAATGAAGAAGATGGCACGGTAACCTGGGAGAAAATTAACAAAGCCCAGGCATTGTGGACGCGCGGTAAAGCGGAAATAACTGACGACGAATACAACGCATTCTACAAGCATATTGCCCATGACTTCACTGACCCACTGATTTGGAGTCATAACCGCGTAGAAGGTAAGCAAGAGTACACCAGCCTGCTGTACATCCCGGCGCAAGCGCCTTGGGATATGTGGAATCGTGACCACAAACACGGCTTGAAACTGTACGTCCAGCGCGTGTTTATCATGGATGACGCAGAGCAGTTTATGCCAAATTATCTGCGGTTTGTCCGTGGCCTGATTGATTCCAATGACCTGCCGCTGAACGTTTCGCGTGAGATCTTGCAAGACAGCCGCGTGACTCAGAACCTGCGCAGCGCGCTGACCAAACGTGTGCTGCAAATGTTGGAAAAACTGGCTAAAGATGATGCTGAGAAATATCAGCAGTTCTGGCAACAGTTCGGTATGGCACTAAAAGAGGGGCCAGCTGAAGATAGTAGCAACAAAGAGATTATTGCCAAGTTGCTGCGCTTTGCTTCAACCCATACAGACAGCTCCGCGCAGACTGTGTCATTAGAAGATTATGTCAGCCGTATGGCCGAAGGGCAGGAGAAGATTTATTACATCACGGCTGATAGCTATGCTGCGGCTAAGAACAGCCCACATCTGGAACTGTTCCGTAAAAAAGGTATTGAAGTCTTACTGTTATCCGATCGCATTGACGAGTGGATGATGAGTTACCTGACTGAGTTCGATGGTAAAGTCTTCCAGTCAGTCAGTAAAGCGGATGATTCACTGAACAAACTGGCTGATGAAGAGCGCCCAGAGCAGCAAGAAGCAGATAAAGCGCTGGAGCCTTTTGTTGAGCGTGTGAAAACCCTGCTGGGTGAGCGAGTTAAAGATGTCCGCCTAACACACCGCCTAACGGATACACCGGCGATTGTCACCACGGATGCGGATGAAATGAGCACGCAGATGGCGAAATTGTTCGCAGCTGCTGGCCAACAAGCACCGGAAGTGAAATACATCTTTGAATTGAACCCAGAGCACGGTTTAGTCAAACGCGCCGCTGATGTTGCGGATGACACTCAATTTGCTGAATGGGTTGAGTTATTACTGGATCAAGCGCTCTTGGCTGAACGAGGGACCTTAGAGGATCCTAACCAGTTCATTCGCCGTATGAACCAGCTACTAACTGCTTAATTTAGTATTAGAACGCCTCGAGCAGATAATGTGCTCGGGGCGTTTTTTTTATTTAATTTCAAACTATTATAGTTATATTTCGCTAGGCTTTTCCTGATCCAATCCCACGGCTTCGGCTCGCGCGCCTTGAGCCAACCCCCCTGAAAATGGTAAGGTTGCTTGTTTTCCGCATTTTCGATTTATTTAAGTAAAAACACATAGAAAAACTACATAGCAAGGGGATTTACGCAATGCGTATCATTCTGCTGGGCGCTCCGGGCGCTGGTAAGGGTACTCAGGCTCAATTCATCATGGAGAAATACGGTATTCCGCAAATCTCTACTGGTGATATGTTGCGCGCCGCTGTAAAAGCAGGTTCTGAGTTAGGTCTGAAAGCGAAAGAAATTATGGATGCCGGCAAGCTGGTCACTGATGAGCTGGTCATTGCATTGGTTAAAGAGCGCATTACACAGGACGATTGCCGTGACGGTTTCCTGCTAGATGGGTTCCCACGTACTATTCCTCAAGCTGATGCCATGAAAGAAGCCGGTATCAAGGTTGATTATGTGCTGGAATTTGACGTTCCGGACGATCTGATTGTTGATCGCATTGTCGGGCGTCGGGTACATGCTGCTTCAGGTCGTGTTTACCACATTAAATTCAACCCGCCTAAAGTTGAAGATAAAGATGATGTAACCGGCGAAGAACTGACCATCCGTAAAGATGATCAAGAAGCCACTGTTCGTAAACGTTTGATCGAATATCATCAGCAAACTGCACCATTGGTGTCTTACTATCGTAAAGAAGCTGATGCAGGTAATACGCAATATTTTAAACTGGACGGAACCCGCAAAGTAGCAGAAGTCAGTGCAGAACTGGCGACTATTCTCGGTTAATTCTGAATGGTAAGATAGCTAAGGCGGCCTAGGGTCGCCTTTATTATTTTACATGACCGGCTCCAAATAACGTTGTCAGATATTTTTCTGTTCGAATAAACGGCGTAAAACACAAAAGGACTCCTGCATGATGGAAAGTAAGCTTGGCGTACTGATGGTTAATCTGGGAACACCGGATGCCCCTACACCACAAGCGGTCAAACGTTATCTGGCCGAGTTCCTGAGTGACCGCCGGGTGGTAGATACATCGCGATTACTTTGGTGGCCATTGTTGCGCGGTATTATCTTGCCCATTCGATCACCGCGTGTGGCCAAATTATATCAATCTGTCTGGATGGATGAAGGCTCGCCTTTATTGGTCTATAGCCGTCGGCAGCAAAAAGCATTAGCGGCGCGTATGCCTGATGTCCCTGTTGAATTAGGTATGAGCTATGGTTCGCCAAATCTACCGGATGCCATTGATAAATTACTCGCGCAAGGTGTCACTAAGCTGGTGGTATTACCGCTTTATCCACAATATTCTTGTTCGACAAGTGCGGCAGTATGGGATGCAGTGGCGCGAATTTTGAAAGGCTATCGCCGTTTACCATCGGTTTCTTTTATCCGGGATTATGCCGAGCATCCCGCTTATATCTCCGCTTTGAAACAAAGTGTTGAGCACGCTTTTGTTCAACATGGTAAACCAGACAGGTTAGTGCTGTCTTTTCATGGGATTCCTAAACGCTATGCACAATTAGGGGATGACTATCCGCAACGTTGTGAAGATACCAGCCGTGCATTACGGGCTGAGCTAGAATTACCTGCGGAGCAAATTATGATGACTTATCAGTCTCGATTTGGCCGCGAGCCTTGGCTCACGCCTTATACTGACGAGACATTAAAAAGCCTACCTTCCCAAGGTATTAAGCATATTCAGCTCATTTGCCCCGGTTTTTCTGCAGACTGTCTGGAAACTCTGGAAGAGATTAAAGAGCAGAACCGAGAAATTTTCTTACATGCTGGTGGTGAGAAGTTTGAATATATTCCCGCGCTGAACGATGATGAAAAGCATATTGATCTGTTAGAGCAGTTGGTAAAACAAGAGATGGGTTAACTACCTTGGCATTCATGATTTTTTATGCATTGATTAGCACATCATCACCTGTTTTCCCCCAACCCTTTTGCTTGTAATGCCTGTTTAGATGTATAAGAATTAAGTATTTATAAAAAAGGCATGTCAGCATATTATGTAACCGTTTGTTATTATTGTTTTTTAAGTTTAACGGCATAATGAGTTTGAGAATAGTGCATTGGTAGCTGTAAGCCAAGGGCGGTAGCGTGTCCTGATTTTAGACTAACTATTTACAAATTTCTGCCCAAAATAGATTTTATGTTATGAGGATATGAGCTAATTAATATACTCAAGAATCATGAAGAAATAATTTAATCCAATAGCTGGAAATTTAAATGTCAGTCTTACGAAGAAATATTTTTTCTTTACTTTTGCTGCAAGGGAGTAATTATATTATTCCTCTTTTAACATTACCTTATCTGACTCGTGTATTAGGGGTAGAGGGATTTGGGGTCTATAGTCTTACACTTTCATTAGCTCAGTATTTTGTTATTTTAATTGATTTTGGATTTAATTTATCAGCATCAAAAAAAATAGCTGAACGCCAAGATGATTCAAGCTATATCTCTAAGGTTTTCTTTGAAACACTATTTTCAAAATCACTATTATGTTTAGTTTCAATTGTTATTGTGGTTTTACTTCTTGCTACAAATCCGCATGCAGTGATCCAACGAGAGTTAATTTATACAGGACTTATGTTGATTGGGACGACACTGATGCCAGTGTGGTTTTTCCAAGGAATAGAAAAGCTGTCTGTTGTGACAAATTTAATGATAGTTGCAAAGTTATCAATGTTGCCGCTGTTCTTTATATTTGTACATAGTGATGCGGATGTTAAGTATGCCGTAATGATTCAATCATCGATGAATTTACTAGCTGGTATTATAGCGATAGTATATATATATCGAAAAAAATTAGTCAGGAAAGTTAATTTTTCCAGTCTAAAAATTGCACATACGCTAAAAGACTCATTTCCAATATTTTGTGCGACACTTTCGATCAGCCTTTATACTATGAGTACTACAATTATCATTGGCATATTCAGTAATGTCTATGAAGTTAGTATATTCACGGCAGCAGATAGAGTAAAAGGTGCTATCCTTGGTGTTTTTCTGGTCTTAGGAAATGCATTTTATCCGAGAATAAATTCATTATTAGTCAATAAAAAAGAAGAAGCCTATGCTTTAATTAGAAAGATTTTTTATTGGCAAGGTGCATTATGCATAGTCATCACTCTATTTGTTATTATCTTTTCTAAACTAATTACTAGAATTATGTTTGGGCATGAATACTCAGAAGTATCTACCTTACTGATCTTATTCTCTCCCGTCTATTTATTAGTCATACAGTCAACTGTACTGGGTAATTATATTTTGTTACCTCATGGGCATAAGAAATCCTACACCATTTTACCCATGATTTCGGCAATAATTCATATTCCTCTCTGCGCATATCTGGCATCAAAGTATGGCGCATGGGGCGGAGTGTTTTCAATTATTGCTATTGAGACTTTATCATTTATATGCTTGATTGTCATTCTTAAGAGAAAGAGCCTATTGTTTGAAATTCTTTCGAGAAATAAAAATGGATAATAAAAAACTACTCTCATTGATTATACCGGTGTTTAATGCAGAACAATATCTTGATTCATGTCTAAACTCTGTATTTACCCAATGGGATAATACATTAGAAGTCATAATTATTAATGATGGTTCAACGGATCAATCTGCCGATATAATAAAAAGATACAGTAAGAAATATGATTTTGTTTATATAACACAAGAAAATACAGGTATCTCTGTCGTTAGGAATACGGGAATTTCTGTTTCCACAGGGGAATATATCACTTTCTTAGATTCCGATGATCTGTGGTTTGATGGTATTTATCTAACTATTAATAAAATTATTTTAGATAATTTACCCGATGGCATTATTTTTAATTATTCTGAAATCATCGATAATAAAGAAAATATATTTGAGTTAATAAAAGAAAATAAATTCACTATCGATGATATTGACGCCGTTAAATTAAAAATAGTTGAAAGTGAGATGTTTTATGTCTGGCGCTGTATTTTTAAAAGACGTATTTTTAATGGTATGGCTTTTGATATTGGCCGGCGATTTGAAGATCAATTATTATTACCTATACTGATTGATAAATGTAAAACAATATTTGAATGCAAAGATCTAATTGTTAAATATAGACAGATATCGAGTAGCATTACTAAGAATTTGAATGTATCAGACCTCGATGACAGTGAATTCGGACTTGTAAGATTTAGACACCAATACTCAAAACATAAAAGTAGATATTGGGCTGTAGTCTTAGCAAGCGTTTTTCTTTCTCATGTTTCAAAATGCGCCAGGACTTATCATTTTAATAAAGCTAGGGCATTAGACAGTTACAATAAATCTTATACTATCGTTTCATTGAAACCTATGCTCCATTCGAGGAAGTTAAAACCTATTTTATATTATATAGTTAAATATAAATTATTTTATAGACTGGTATCATCAGTTGAGAAAGAAGTGAGGAAGTAAAATGATATCAGTCACTGTGTTTACACCCACATTCAATAGAGCACATGTATTAAAACGCTGCTATCTTTCTATTCTAGAACAAGATAGAGATGATATTGAATGGTTAATAATTGATGATGGTTCTACGGATAATACAGCAGAGGTCGTAGACTCATTTAAAATAGAAAATAAATTAAATATAAAATATATATATCAAAATAATAGTGGGAAACAAGCAGCATGGAATGAAGCTGTTGAGAATGCGAGTGGAGAGTATTTTATCGGCTTAGATTCTGATGATGCATTCATTGCCGGTTCTATCAATAAGTTACTTTCAATGAATTCTGTTTTTGACGATAAAGAAATTATCGGAATTAGAGCAACTTCAGTGAGTTCAGAAACG
Source organism: Yersinia rochesterensis (assembly GCF_003600645.1). Taxonomy (NCBI): domain Bacteria; kingdom Pseudomonadati; phylum Pseudomonadota; class Gammaproteobacteria; order Enterobacterales; family Yersiniaceae; genus Yersinia; species Yersinia rochesterensis. The sequence continues at coordinate 3,121,585 of NZ_CP032482.1, read as the reverse complement.
TTAAAACCTAATAACTATTATTTATCTAACGAAGATAAAAAGAGCTCATGGTTTGATGAGTTTCGTTCAGGAATTCGTGGTGAAAGAATTGATTTTTTCAAAACTGAATTACTAAAAAAATATCTTTATCCAGTGGCATCAGGTATAAACTTCATTCCTGAAATTTGGTTTTATAGTACTGTAGCCAAAGAGTATTATTTTTACTATAGCTCAATACCTGTTCGTATTTTTTTTAATTCCGAATCAATTAATCGGTTAAGTAAGTCATCTATAAAAAAACATGCTGTAGGCCATTATATCTCTCGTAAAGCGCTATTAGAAAATGTGCCGCTAAAGTTATGGTTATATCGCCCATTAGATTTTATAAAATCCATCCTGCGGATTAACCAAGCTTTAGCTATGATGGATGATAAATATATTGATCATAATAAAACCTCTATTTTAGTGAGAATTGTTATTTTACCGGGTTTAATTATTCATAAAATTAAAAAACAATAAGGGATTTTATGAAAAAAATTGCTTTCTTTGGTGGTGATATAAGCCATACAGGTGGGACTGAAAGAGTCAGTATAGCGCTTGCTAACTATCTTGTTAAACATGGCTATCAGGTTATTATTATCAGTTTAAGTGGTAATGCACCACCTAAATTTCCTGTCGATGAGAGTATAAAATTAGTCTCACTCTTTGATGAAAAAAGACGCTTTTCGCTTGCCTACTTTTCTGTTGTTTTTAGATTACGTCGTATCCTAATAGATGAATCAATTGATGTCCTGATTGATGTTGATACGATGTTAGCACTATTTAGCTCTACTGCTTTATTAGGTACCAAGATAAAGCATATATCGTGGGAGCACTTTAATTATAAAAGTAACTTAACAATAAAATCACGAAAACTTGCCAGAAGAGTAGCTGCTAAATATGCTGATGCAGTCGTCACTCTAACAGAAAAAGATCGTGAGTATTGGCTGGAAGAAAACAAATACCCTGAAAAGATAATAGCAATACCCAATCCATTACCTTTTGAACCACAAAGTAAATTAACTAAAAAACACGCAAAAAAGGTTTTAGCTTTAGGTCGACTTACTTATCAAAAAGGTTTTGATCTTTTATTAGATATTTGGGCAAAGATTGAAGAGGCTAACAATAGCTGGGTGCTTATTATTGCTGGTGATGGTGAAGATAAAATATTATTATTGGATAAGATCAAAAAATTAAGTCTAAAAAATGTAGAATTACTTCCCTCTACCCCCCATGTGAGCGATTTATATAATCAGTCTAGCCTTTATGCAATGACATCTCGATTTGAAGGTTTTCCCATGGTGTTGCTTGAAGCAAAGGCCAGTGGATTGCCTATCATCGCATATGATTGTGATACTGGCCCTTCAGAGTTGATCATGGATAATGAAGATGGCTACCTTGTACCCTTTGCTGATAGCAATGCATTTATTGAAAAATTGCTTTTTCTAATGAATGATGAAGACTTAAGGGAAGCTATGTCATTAAAGTCACTAGAAAATGCAGAGAAATATAAAATAGATGTCACTATAGGCAATAAATGGAAGAATCTGATACAGAATATTTTAATAAAATGAGATTGTATTTGATATTTACTTTATAGCTTACACATCTAATTAAGATAGATAAAATATAAAGCCAATAGTTAAACTTAACGTAAATATTATTAATTTAATCTTTACTTTATAGCAATAGAAATAATAAGAGGGGAACAGTGAATTTATTGTATATTATTACCGGGCTTGGGATGGGGGGGGCCGAAAAACAAACTGTCTTGATCGCCAATAAGATGCATGAGGCTGGTCATAATGTTATGATTATTTCCCTAACTGGCGATACATTGGTTAAACCGACTGATGGTGTTCAGTTGAATGAACTAAAATTAGAAAAAACACCATTTAGTTTATTTAAAGGATTATTTAAAGTTAGAAAAATAATAAAAAAATTCAAACCAGACATTGTTCATAGTCATATGTTTCATGCCAATTTATTTGCCAGACTTCTGCGAACCTTCACGAAGATACCTGTTTTAATATGTACAGCACATAATACTAATGAAGGCAGTTCTCTACGGATGTTAGCGTATAAATATACAGATAAACTTGCTTCTCTTTCAACCAATGTGAGCCAAGATGCAGTTGATTCCTTTATTCAAAAAGGAGCTTCAACTGCGGCCAGAATGATTGTTGTTTCAAATGGTATTGATACCTCTCAGTTCGATTTTTCAATGGACGATAGAAAAAAAAAGAGATCAGAGTTAGGTATTTTTGATGATACGCCTATGCTTCTCAGTGTAGGAAGATTAACAGAAGCAAAAGATTATCCTAATTTGCTGACTGCCTATTCTTTACTTATTAAAAACAATAAATTTCAAAGTTTTCCTCGACTATTTATTGTCGGAACAGGTCATCTTGAAGGTCAGCTCAAAAGTATGTCTAAAGAGTTTGGAATTGAAAACTATGTGACATTCCTTGGACAACGAAATGATATACGACAATTAATGTGCGCGGCTGATATTTTTATCCTGTCATCCGAATGGGAAGGTTTTCCACTAGTCATTACTGAAGCCATGGCATGTAAGAAATTGATTGTAGCTACAGATGCTGGCGGTATAACTGAAGCGCTAGGCGATTGTGGCTCTGTTGTCCCAGTAAAAGATCCTGCTCGTTTATCCCAAGAAATAAATAAAATGATAAATTTATCGGATGAACAAAAAGAAATACTAGGTAATAAGGTGAGAGAGAGAATTAAACAGACGAATTCTATCGAGAAAATAATCGAGCGCTGGATGTCTATTTATACTCAATATTATTAATTATATTCCATCTTAACTTGTGCTTATTATAAAATTTGATGTTTTTATAGTTATCATAGCTATGAAATAAACTTGGGGTTAAAATGCCAATTTTAATATTATCACTATTAGTATTCTTTCTGATTTCAGTAGGGTTAACGTATTTATTACGTCAATATTCTATTAAGAATAATATTATAGATAAACCTAATTCACGTAGCTCACATGTCGTCCCAACCCCACGGGGGGGCGGTGTAGCTATAGTTTTTAGTTTCCTCTGTGGGATAGCCTTATTCTACTTTCAAGGCTATCTACCGCCTTTAACTGTTATTGGGTTAGTGGTATCTGGTGGAATAATCGCATTGGTTGGTTTCTGGGATGATCATGGGCATATTGCTGCCCGTTGGCGTCTTTTAGCTCATTTTTCTGCAGCAGCATTTTTATTATTTTGCTTAGGTGGTTTTCCGGTATTAACTATTTCTGGGGTTGTTATCAATCTCGGAATCTTAGGAAGCTTATTTGGCTTGCTATTTTTAGTGTGGATGTTAAATCTCTATAATTTTATGGATGGCATAGATGGTTTAGCCAGCGCACAGGCGATTACAACCAGCATTGGCGCGATTGCGATTTATTTTATCAGTGGCGATCATATCGAATTAGACAGTTATCTGGTTCTTTGGTTACTCGCAAGTACTGTTTTAGGATTTCTAGTGTGGAATTTCCCACCAGCTAAAATATTCATGGGTGATGCAGGGAGTGGGTTTCTGGGGCTGATTATCGGCTCTTTAGCAATTAGTGCGGGCTGGATAGAAACAAAATTCTTCTTCTGTTGGCTGATTTTATTGGGTTTATTTATTGTTGATGCGACATGGACTCTGGCGCGTAGGGTTCTGGGTGGTTTTAAAGTTTATGAGGCCCATCGAAGTCATGGTTATCAAATTTTATCCAGAAGATTTAAACGTCATTTGCCTGTGACTTTATCTGCTATTGCTATAAATATTATTTGGCTATTCCCTATAGCATTATTTGTAGGGCTTGATATTGTTAATCCAATAATCGCTCTCGTTATCGCCTATGTCCCTCTTTTATATATTGACTATAAAGTTAATGCTGGAATTGATAATAATTAACCTATTTAAATTTATAGTAAATTAATGAATTTAATTCGCGTCACGTAAAATGGCGTTTTCCATCTTGGGGTTGGTATCATGTTTCTCGTGTTTCTGTTGTCTCTACCAAGACCTATTAAACGAATCATTATGCTATGGTTAGACACAATTCTAATTGTTTTAGCATACTGGGGCGCGTTCTGGGTACGGCTGGATGTAGATAGTCCTTTTACCAGTATTGAACAATGGGTTGCTTTGGCTGTCATTATACCTCCGACCCTTTTAGTTTATATTCGTCTGGGTTTGTATCGGACAGTATTACGCTATGTTAGTGCTAAGATTGTCACTACTGTAATGATTGGTGTTGTATTATCCTCTGGATTGCTGGTGCTGGGTTCCTACTTCCTGGGAATATATTTACCAAGAACAGTCGCTGTTATGTTCTTTGTTTTTTCATTAGTGTTTATTTGTGGTTCTCGATTGTTCTTTAGAATGCTATTAAACTATGGTGTTAGAGGGAAAACCCCGGTGGTTATATATGGTGCGGGCGCTTCTGGTCGACAATTATTACCTGCACTTATGCAAGCTAGCGAATATTTTCCAATTGCATTTATTGATGATAATCCAAAGTTAAATAAAGCTGTTATACATGGCGTTACAGTTTACCCTTCAGAGAAACTTGAATATTTAATCGAACGCTATGGCATTAAAAAAGTGTTACTGGCGATGCCAAGTGTTAGCCAAAGTCAGCGTAGAGCTGTTGTCGCTAAACTTGAGAATCTTTCTTGTGAAGTTTTATCTATTCCAGGTATGTCCGACTTAGTTGAAGGTAGGGCACAAATTAGTAGCTTAAAGAAAGTCTCAATCGAGGAATTACTTGGAAGAGATCCTGTAGAGCCAGATAAGAAATTATTAGCTAAAAATATTACAGGGAAAGTTGTGATGGTGACAGGGGCGGGCGGTTCAATCGGCTCTGAGCTATGTCGCCAAATTATTGTGGAAAAACCAAAGTTATTAATTCTTTTCGATATATCTGAGTTTTCACTTTATTCCATTGAGAATGAAATAGCTGCAATATGTAAAAATAATAAAATTGATACAGAGTTTGTTGCATTACTTGGCTCGGTACAAAGTGAAACCAGGCTAGTTCAGATAATGTCTAGTTTTCAGGTTAATACTGTTTATCATGCTGCAGCCTATAAGCATGTACCCCTTGTTGAAAATAACGTGATTGAGGGGGTGAAGAACAATATATTTGGTACGCTTTATTGTGCAAAAGCGGCAATAAAATCAGGTGTGGAGAAATTTGTTTTAATTTCTACAGATAAAGCCGTAAGGCCAACCAATACCATGGGAGCAACCAAGAGAATGGCTGAGCTTGTGTTGCAAGCATTATCGAAAGAACAAAATAATACAAAGTTTTGCATGGTTCGTTTTGGTAATGTTTTGGGGTCTTCCGGTTCTGTTGTCCCTCTCTTTAAGAAACAAATCGCAGAGGGAGGCCCAGTAACTCTCACGCATAAAGATATTATTCGTTACTTTATGACTATTCCTGAAGCTGCTCAACTTGTTATTCAAGCCAGTGCTATGGGGCAGGGTGGCGATGTCTTCGTATTAGATATGGGCGATCCTGTTAAGATCATTGATTTGGCCAAAAGGATGATTAATCTTTCAGGTCTTTCAATTAAGAGCGAAGAAAACCCCGATGGTGATATCGCGATAGAGATTTTGGGTTTGCGGCCAGGTGAAAAGTTATATGAAGAGTTATTAATTGGTGAATCTGTACAGAATACCCATCATCCTAGAATTATGACCGCAACTGAAGTCATGCTTGAATGGGATAATTTGAATACTTTACTAAACAAAATTGAAACTGCTTGTAATGACTTTGATTATGAATGTATTCGTTCTTTATTAGTAGAAGCGCCCGCCGGATTTCAACCAACAGACGGTATCTGTGATATCGTTTGGCAAAAAAATCACAATGAAAATGCAAAAAATACTATTGCTCATTGATGGTTTTGAGAACGCTCTCTAATCATATTTTCATTTTATTTTTTACGGAAATTATATGAAGACTGTTGCATTCGTAATTACTAAATCAATCATTGGTGGTGCCCAAGGTTGGGTTTTAGAGCAAGTTAAGCTACTTAAAGATGATTGTAATATTATTTTGATAACCTCTGAGCCTGGTTGGTTAACCGAAACGATTGTCTGTGATAAAATCGTTATTATTCCAGAGATCAGAAAAATGGCCAGCATTAAGGCTATTTACAGTTTATATAAAGCACTTAAAGAAAATAAAGTTGATATTGTTGTATCCAGCTCCGCCAACGCGGGGTTTTATAGTCGATTAGCCCGCTTATTCCTACGTTTCCGCGGTGTATATGTTTCTCATGGATGGTCATGTATTTACAATGGTAATGTACTGAAGTTTATATTTTGCTATATTGAAAAACTATTGTCCCATATTACTGATGTTATATGGTGTGTGTCCCAAAGTGATGCAGATAAAGCAATTAAAATTATTGGTATTAAGCCTGAGAAGATAGTGACACAGCTTAATGCTATAACACCCTTAGCTGAGCGCCCAGACCGCCCGTGTGAAAATAAAATTATTTATGTTTGCCGGTTAGCTTATCCAAAACGCCCTGACTTGATCTTAAAAGTTGTTGCTGCTAATCCTAAATTTGATCTCGATATTGTTGGTGATGGTGAATATTACCAAGATCTTAAAAATGAATATGGTAGTTATGACAATATTCATTTCTATGGTGAGATTAAAGGGTTCGATAAATTTAATGAGTATGATGTATTTGTATTAACATCAGAAAGCGAAGGTTTACCAATGGCAGCAATTGAAGCGACTAGTGCCAGTTTACCCGTTATTTTGAGTAATGTAGGCGGTTGTAGTGAAGTTGTTGACCAGAATGGTATTTTAATTGGAAATACAACGGAAGAATTAGATTCTGCTCTTAATAGAGTATTTTCAAATTATACTTCATTCTATAAAGCCGCGCAAAAACAGAAAAATAAATTTGATATGAACAATGTTAAAGATAAATATAGGGAAATTATTCTTGGGCGATGAAGTCTATTTCGATTCCTTAAATTCAATAGGTAAGCTATGACTATTTTAGTGACTGGTGGTGCAGGGTATATTGGTTCACACACCCTGTTAACACTCTTAGAAAATGGCAAGGATGTTGTTGTATTAGATAATTTATCTAACGCTTCTGCTGAGTCATTGTTGCGTGTATCTCAAATCACAGGCCGTATGGCGACGTTTTATCAAGGTGATGTATTAGATAGCGATTGTCTTAAACAGATATTTTCTGAGCATAAAATTGATGCAGTTATTCATTTTGCGGGTTTGAAATCAGTCAGTGAGTCTGTCGTTAAGCCAATTGAATATTACCAAAATAATGTTACCGGTTCGATTGTCTTACTTGAAGAAATGGTGATTGCTGGTGTCAAAAAATTAATATTTAGCTCTTCTGCTACTGTGTATGGTGATCCTGAATTTGTTCCTCTGACTGAAGATGCTCGTGTTGGAGGTACCACCAACCCTTATGGCTCATCAAAGGTCATGGTTGAGCAAATATTGAAAGACTTCTCTTTGGCTCATCCTGATTTTTCTATAAGAACGCTGCGGTACTTTAATCCTGTTGGTGCCCATATTTCAGGCCTAATAGGTGAGGATCCAAATGGTAAACCTAATAACTTGTTGCCTTTTATTACTCAGGTTGCGATTGGTAAACTCCCTAAATTAGCTGTTTATGGTAATGATTATCCCACGGCAGATGGTTCCGGTGTACGAGATTATATTCATGTCATGGATCTCGCTGAAGGGCATATTTGTGCGCTTAATAAGCTAACTCCAGGATTTAAGGTTTATAATCTTGGTTCGGGTGTTGGGTATTCAGTGTTACAGATGATCGCGGAATTTGAACGTATATCAGGTAAAAAAATTCCTTATGAAATTGTTGCTCGTCGTTCTGGAGATATTGCAGAATGTTGGGCGAGTGCAGAACTTGCCTTGAAAGAATTAGAATGGAAAGCCAAAAGAACTTTAACAGATATGTTAAAAGACGCTTGGAACTGGCAGCAATCTAATCCTAATGGCTATGTTCGCTGAGTATTGGGTATTTGTGCTAAAATTCTTTATCTCTTCATTCCTCAATTTGTAACAAACAACAATGAAATTTCCTGGTAAACGCAAATCTAAACACTATTTTCCTGTTAATGCCCGAGATCCTTTACTGCAACCGGCGCAAACAGAAAATGAGGTGAGTACATCTTATATCGTCGGCATTGATCAGACGCTGGTTGATATTGAAGCGAAGGTCGATGAGGACTTTATTACGCGTTATGGTCTTAGCCAAGGGCATTCTTTGGTTATCGAGGATGATGTCGCTGAGCAGCTTTATCAGGAATTAACGACTAATGGGTTGATAACTCATGAGTTTGCCGGTGGTACCATTGGTAATACATTGCATAATTATTCTGTGCTGGCCGATGACCGTTCTATTTTGCTAGGGACGATGTGTAGCAATATCAAAATCGGCAGTTATGCCTATCGTTACTTATGCAATACCTCGAGCCGTACGGATTTAAACTATCTACAGGCTGTTGATGGTGCCATTGGCCGCTGTTTCACTTTAATTACAGATAATGGTGAGCGGACATTTGCGATCAGCCCAGGCCAAATGAATCAACTGCGGCCGGAAAGTATTCCTGAAGATATTATCGCTGGCGCTTCAGCATTGGTTCTTACAGCTTATCTGGTGCGTTGCAAACCGGGTGAGCCAATGCCTGAGGCGACCATGCAGGCAATCAATTATGCGAAGAAATATAATGTTCCTGTGGTGATGACACTTGGAACCAAATATGTCATTGCAGATAATCCGCAGTGGTGGCGTGACTTTCTTAAAGAGCATGTTTCTATCGTTGCAATGAATGAAGATGAAGCTTATGAGCTGACTGGCCTGAATGACCCATTAATGGCTTCAGATATGGCGTTGAGCTGGGTTGATTTAGTGCTGTGTACCGCAGGCCCTAATGGGCTTTATATGGCGGGATATACAGAAGAGGCTAATAAGCGCCAAACTCAGCATCCATTATTGCCTGGCGCTATTGCGGAATTTAATCTGTATGAATTTAGCCGAGTTATGCGCAAAGAGCATTGCGAAAATCCATTGCGTATTTATTCTCATATTGCCCCTTATATGGGGGGGCCAGAGAAAATAATGAATACTAATGGGGCAGGGGATGGCGCATTATCCGCCGTGCTGCATGATATAGCTGCTAATGGCTTTCATCGTAATAATGTTCCTAACTCAAGTAAACATGTTCGTAGTTGCCTTAGTTATTCTTCATTGGCACAAGTATGTAAATATGCCAATCGGGTCAGTTATCAGGTGTTGAATCAACATTCACCACGTTTAACTCGTGGTTTGCCTGAGCGAGAAGACAGTTTGGAAGAGTCGTACTGGGAAAGATAAGATATCCGTCATCTTTCAAATTGCAGGTGTGTTGGCTGCTCTCGTTACTTGGCCCATCCATAGGCCTCGCCTCTACGAGGCCGCTGAGAGCAGCGTTCAAATCTGCTCCCGGCAGATTTGTCACCCGAATAACTTAGCGGTGTAAGCTCATCGGGATTATGAGCCTCATTAGAGGCTCACCCTAAGGGCCAGCGCAAGCGCTGTTCAAAATGGTTTACAACCAATTTGTCTCTTACTCGCCGCCTTCCTGCACCTTGAAATCTATTGGATAGAGCACATCAACTATAAATAGGGCCAGCATATGCTGGCCCTATTTATAGTTGATGTGCTAACACAGTAATACTTTTAAATCGGGCAAAGTGGGCGCTTATCTTCTTCCGTCAGCGTTTCGATCTTCAGCATATTAAGCATACTGTTGGCAATTTCACGTTCGCCCATAACAACCTGATTCGCACCACGATCCGAGATATAAACGACTTCATCGTCATAATGTGCGCGCGCAATAATCTCAAGATCTGGTCGTTTAATTCTGGCTGAAGCGACAATCTCCCCGGCTTCGTAGCCATTCGGAATTGTCAGTAATAACCAACGTGCGCAATCTAAACGAGCCAGCGACATAATATCTGCGCTGGCAGCATTGCCTAATACCGCATTAATACCTTGTTCACGCAGTGCTTCCACTCTTGGCCGAGAGTTCTCGATAACTACTAATGGAATACCTTCCGCATGCAGTTTGGCACCTAATAAGCTGCCAACCCGACCATAACCCACTAATAATGCATGATTGCATAAATCGACAGGGATCTGCTTTTCTTCTTCTACGGCTTCTTCCAGAATCAGATCTTCCATGGTCTCGTTCTTGGCTAAATAGCGATCTAACAGTGTGAAAAGTAACGGATTAAGCATGATGGACAGAATCGCCCCTGCCAGGACCAGATTGCGGCCGTGTTCTGACATTAAACCGAGAGAAATCCCAAGCCCTGCCAGAATAAAGGCGAATTCACCGATTTGTGCCAAGCTGACCGAAATAGTGAGTGCGGTGCGTTTTGAGTGGCCAAACATCCGCACTAATATGAATGCGATAGCTGATTTGCCGAAGATGATGATAGCCAGTGAGGCCAGCACGGCTAAAGGCTCATGTAGCAAAATCATGGGGTCGAACAACATCCCGACCGAAACGAAAAACAGGACGGCGAATGCATCACGTAATGGCAGAGTATCTTGCGCGGCACGATGGCTGAGCTCAGATTCATTCAATACCATTCCGGCGAAGAATGCACCGAGAGCAAAGGATACATCGAACAGCCCTACAGCACCGTATGCAATCCCGAGTGCTAATACCAGCACCGCCAGGGTAAATAGCTCACGGGAGCCGGTACTGGCGGTTTTAGCCAGTATCCAAGGGACCAGGCGGCGGCCAACAACAATCATCAGAGTAATGAATGCAATTACCTTACCGATGGTAATCGCCAATTCCGTGAATAATTGGCTCAGACTGGTGGTTTCGTTCCCCATCACGCCAGCAAAGGCCGGTAATAGCACCAATGTGAGCACCATCGCCAAATCTTCAACAATTAACCAGCCAATGGCAATTTGCCCTCGTTGGCTATCAATGAGTTGCCGTTCTTCTAATGCCCGCAGTAATACCACTGTACTCGCTGTTGATAGGCAAAGACCGAAGACAAACCCAGTCATCAAATCCCAGCCTAATAAATGAGATAATCCCATCCCGAGTAAGGTGGCGACAGCAATTTGTGCAACGGCACCGGGTATGGCGATAGCTTTTACTGCGAGGAGGTCTTTAAGCGAGAAGTGAAGTCCAACACCAAACATCAACAAAATAACACCAATTTCAGCCAATTCTGGTGCTAATGAGGTATCAGCAACAAAACCTGGCGTGAATGGCCCGGCTAGCACCCCTGCTGCAAGATACCCCACCAGTGGTGAGATGCGCAGGCGGTGAGCCAAGGTGCCCAAGAGGAAGGCGAGAACAAGGCCTCCGACGATCGTGGTAATTAAGGGTGTTGAGTGGTGCATCCAGACTCCTTCTAGTTCGGCAGGGCGGCAAGCATTTCACAGCAATAACATCAGTTTATTGCATTTATGCGATCAATGCGCGATAAAAATTCATTTTTTATCGATAAAAGTCTGCTTTGGCATGGAAATTGTTTGAAGTGGTTGTTTATGGTGGATTTGCTATTTCTATCTCTATTACACAGGGAATCATCCCGACTGAAACACATATTTCAATCGGGATTATAAGGTTATTACTATTACTTATCTTCTATATTAGGCAGGAAGACCGTTATTATCCCCAGTAATGGTAAGAATGCACAGATTTGATAAACCAGTTCAATACTGCTCAAATCAGCAACATACCCTAGTACAGCCGCACCTAAACCCCCCATACCGAAAGCAAAACCGAAGAATAGACCGGATACCATCCCGACTTTTCCTGGAATAAGCTCCTGCGCATATACCAGTATTGCCGAGAAGGCCGAGGCGAGGATAACCCCAATGATCACGGTTAAAACCCCTGTCCAGTACAAAGATGCGTGGGGTAAAACAAGGGTAAACGGTGCTACACCCAGTATTGACCCCCAAATAACATATTTACGACCTATCCGATCACCAAGAGGCCCGCCAATGATGGTGCCAGCGGCAACTGCGAATAAGAATACAAATAAATGTATTTGGGCATTTTGTATCGAAACACCAAACCTATGCATCAGATAAAAGGTGTAATAGCTGCTAATACTTGTCAAGTAGAAGTATTTAGAGAATATCAACACCATCAGGATTGCTAACGCCCTAATAACAGTCTTTTTAGGCAGCATTTCTACTGATGAGGCTTTTAGTATTTTGCCATGTGTGGCTCTTTGTTGTTGCTGATACCATTTACTGACCTGTAATAGCACCACAATTGCCAGCAATGCCGCGAGGGAAAACCAGCCCACATTGCCTTTGCCATAAGGTGCAATAAGGATTGCGGCTAATAACGGGCCAAGGGCACTACCGAAGTTGCCCCCCACTTGAAAAATGGACTGAGCCATACCATGACGACCACCAGAGGCCATGCGGGCTACCCGCGAGGATTCTGGATGGAAGACCGAAGAACCGGTACCGACCAATGCCGCCGCCAATAAAACCACGGGGAAGGTGGTAGCGACTGCAAGCAGCAAGATGCCCGACAGAGTAAAACCCATACCAATTGGCAGTGAATAGGGTTTTGGATGCTTATCGGTATAGAGGCCAATAAGCGGCTGTAATAGTGAGGCAGTCAATTGGTAGGTGAGGGTAATTAATCCAATTTGTGCAAAACTCAGTGAAAATTCGGCTTGTAATAGAGGATAAATTGCCAGAATCAGCGATTGGATCATATCGTTGAGCAAGTGAGATACGCTGATAGCACCCAAAATAGAGAAAGACGTGCGTTTTACCTTGGTCTTATCGATGGTCTGGGTATTGATGGAGGGCTGGGGGCCAGTCTCAGAACGATCGGTCATAGTGAGTATTCGCCTAATAATTTTCACTGTTAATAGTATCTTGGTAATTAATACATATTATTCAGATCGAATGATTTTTACTACAGCAGATAAAACTTGATATATATTCCAATATCCTGAAATTCAGCATGCATTATTACATTACAATGCTGGCTTTATCACAGTATCACCTTGATTTTTCATGATATTGATATGCGTCACCCCATTTTCACTGATTAAACTGGCACTGAATAGGCCGGTTTTAACGACAACATGGAGATTTGCCATGCGTTTTTCATTATCGACCACAGCATGTGCTTTGGCTGTGTCGCTGGCGTTTGCACCGGGATGGGCAGCTGCCTGGGAAAAAGATAAAACTTACGATATCACCATATTGCACACCAACGACCACCATGGGCACTTCTGGCAAAATGATCACGGTGAGTATGGGTTGGCTGCACAGAAAACCTTAGTTGATGATATCCGCAAACAAGTCGCCGCAGAGGGAGGAAGCCTATTGCTGCTTTCTGGCGGCGATATTAATACCGGCGTACCGGAATCTGATTTGCAAGATGCCGAACCGGATTTCCGTGGTATGAATTTGGTCGGTTATGATGCTATGGCCATTGGTAACCATGAGTTTGATAACCCTCTGAGTGTGTTGCGTCAGCAGGAGAAATGGGCGACTTTCCCATTATTATCCGCCAATATTTATCAGAAAAGCACTCAGCAGCGATTATTCAAACCTTATGCACTGTTTGATAAGCAAGGTGTGAAAATTGCGGTGATTGGTTTAACCACCGATGACACCGCTAAGATCGGGAATCCCGAGTATTTCACTGATATCGAATTCCATGCACCCGCAGCAGAAGCCAAGCAAGTTGTCGAGCAACTGAGAAAAACAGAAAAGCCTGACATTATTATCGCGGCGACTCATATGGGGCATTACGATGATGGCCAGCATGGATCTAATGCTCCGGGTGATGTCGAGATGGCGCGCAGCCTACCGGCGGGTTACCTGGATATGATTGTGGGCGGGCATTCGCAAGATCCGGTCTGTATGGCCAGTGAAAACCATAAGCAGGCTGATTATGTGCCAGGCACCCCTTGTGCTCCTGATCGGCAGAATGGCACTTGGATCGTGCAGGCGCATGAATGGGGTAAATATGTGGGTCGGGCAGACTTCAAATTCCGTAATGGCGAGTTGAAGTTAGTGAGCTATCAGTTAATTCCGATCAATTTAAAGAAAAAAGTTGAGAAAGCTGATGGCACCAGTGAGCGCGTGTTTTATACCCAAGAAATTGCCCAAGACCCAGCAATGCTGAAGCTGCTGACGCCATTTGAAGAGCAAGGTAAGGCGCAACTGGATGTTAAAGTCGGCAGTGTGAATGGCAAGCTGGAGGGGGATCGCAGTAAAGTCCGTTTCGAGCAAACTAATCTGGCACGTATGTTATTGGCGGCACAAATGGAACGTGCGGGTGCTGACTTTGCAGTAATGAGTGGCGGTGGGGTTCGTGACTCTATCGATGCCGGCGATATCACTTATAAAGATGTTCTCAAAGTTCAGCCATTCGGTAATACCTTGGTTTATGCCGATATGAAAGGCAGCGAAGTCGAGAAATATCTGGCGGTCGTGGCCAATAAAAAAGTAGATTCAGGAGCTTATGCGCAATTTGCCAATGTTAGCTTAGTGGCTGATGGCAAGGGTGTCAGCGACGTGAAAATACAGGGCAAGCCGTTAGACCCGAATAAAACTTATCGTCTGGCGACCTTGAATTTCAACGCGTTAGGCGGTGATGGCTATCCGAAGATTGATACCTTACCGGGCTATGTGAATACCGGCTTTATCGATGCAGAAGTTCTGAAGCAGTATATTGAAAAGCACTCTCCGCTAGATGCTAATCAGTATCAGCCGAAAGGCGAGATTGTTTATAAGTAACTGTAATTAATCGGGATGAAGTACATTTTAAGCGGTGTATTTCATCCCGACATAAAACTCAGAAAAATGCTTCTGCAAAACCCCTGCAAAACTTCACTGCAAAACTGGATGCAAATTAAACTGCAATTGTGATCCACTCTTTCCCGCGATCATCATTATATTTATCTGTCATTGCTTGGTTCTTGTGACCGAGTAATGATTTTGTGTCGATGCCTTGTTCTCGGTATAACCTTTCGGAAAGTGAACGCTGTTCATGGAATGTTGGTGGAGTGCCATCTTTCCATTTAATCCCGCTAGCTTCACGCGCTGCAGTGAAATTCATTGTGATAGTTTGGTCTCGAATATTTCCACCGCGCTTTGCCGTAGCTACTGCATGATGATGATGTAATAAGTGAGGGCTTACTATCCGATCCCGACACTGGGCTATAACTTCTCTCAATGTAATATTCAGCGAATCACAACGAAGCGATAAAGGGATAGCCAATTTAGCCCCTGTTTTACTCTGAACAACATGAAGATGATCGTCCCAAATGTCTGAAAATTTCATGGCCGCTATATCGCCTAGGCGCTGGCCAGTGACGACTGCAAGTAGCATTGCTCTTTGCAAGTATGGCTGCATTGCTCCAGCTTCCTTATATATAGTTTGCCACTCTTCTAAACTGAGGCGCTGCCGCTGAACTTTTGATTTTGGTTGTTTCGTTGCAAGGGCAGGGTTGTAGCCAGGGGGCACTTCACCGGCATGTTGAGCTTCCTTAAATACATCAATGATAATTCTACGCACGACTTGAGCCATTGCTTGCTGCCCACGTTCTTTATACACACCAAGAATATCTGCAATATCCCTTACTGTGATTTCAGGCAATAGTTTATTGCCGAGTATAGATCTCATCACTTTAACTGGAGTCTTTTTCTGATTAACACTCGAGGCTTTCAGTTCACCCAGGCGTTGGCGTTCTTCCTGAATTTTCCAATAGCTATCTAGCCATGCTGACACAGATAAACCTTTACCTAGATCCCTGCTAATTTTATCTCTTGCGGTCATTAGCTGGCTCATTTGCTGCTGAGCGAATCGAGTATTAGCTTCTACCGCTATAGCTTTTGCTTCAGTTTCGCTATCACCCAATCCGTGGAATTTGCCTGACACCGGATGCTTATAACGCCAGTACACTTTCTTTGTTCTGGCGTCCGTGTAGCACGATAGACCTGGTACATCGACATTGTACTTACGTGGTCTGCCCATCTTCCATTATCCTTTTCAGGCGCGGATCATCGTTTTGTTTAACAATTGGCTTAATTGCCATCCCGATGAACCTTGCATTTTTATCGACCCGCCAGCATTTACCCGCCTTCATTGGTGGAGGCGAGATCATGCCGCTTTTGGCATATTTTATTAGAGTGGGATAGCTAGGAACTGGTTCGTCAAATTCCTCTTTTGCCCACACTGTTAATGTCTGTGTTCTCGCCATGGTCATTCTCCACACTGTTTATTTAAAGGCCCGCCGCACGCAGGCCGTGACAAATTTATTCAATATCGGTGCTGGTGGCTGGGATCAGCCGCTGATAAATGGCTGAGACGTATTTAGCTTGGTGAATGGCATCCGCTAAAGCATTATGTCGTTCGCCATCAAATGGCATATCTCGTTTAGGATCAAAACCTAAGGCTCGTCCCAACTTAACCATTGTTCTGACGTCCAGATCGTTAAACCAACTCCAGCATGGTGGCATTTGACAACGCTCATAAGCTGCACGAAGAATAACGTTATCGAATGAAGCACCATTACCCCAGACAGATATTCTTGCGGAACCTGCCGTTACCGTGGCAACAAAAACATTCAAGTCATGCAGGGCTTTATTAATAGATGTTGGGTCACTGGTTATTGCTGCTCGCGCTTCACTACTCTGAGTTAGCCACCACAAAATGGTACTGGCATCAGGTACAGCTCCGAGTGCAACCTCACTCTCAAGGCTTACCGCAGTGTAAAATGATGGGCCAATCTCACCAGATGCAGGATCAAAGAATACAGCTCCAATAGCGACGATAGGCGCATTCGGTTTGTTGCCCATAGTTTCCAGATCGACCATTAAGTTATTCATTTATTATCCTTGTTTACGCAGATAAGGGAGTATTCCGTATTTCAAAACACAATATGCATGCCCATATACATTTTTTTCTTCAATATTTGTAGCCTGGTCACACATCACGCCGACCTTTTCAATTAGCTCATCCTGAATAGTGCCCACATTAACTGACTGCAACGCTTTCAACTCTGCAAGTTGCTCACGCAGTGATAGCAGTTCAGTAGCCATTTCCATTTGTTCGCTGCGGGTAAGTCCCGCATCTAAGGGCTTCCGGATAAAACTGTTAATTCTGTCTTTACTCAGCATCTGCATTCCCCTCTATACGATAGAATCCCAGCTTATTTAGAGCTTTTTCAGCGTTAAATTCGATGGCTTCTTTATCCGTCACGCCAAGCAGCAATACGACAAACTTTTTACCTTTTGGTGGCTTAAATCTCGCGGCACCTCCTTGCCCCTGAAACGTAAAAGTATCAGCAAAACTAGCGTCACCATCATGTAATTTAAGCATCACTCCCCCTCAACAGTGAAACCGGCTGCTTTGATGGCGTCTTTGCAGGCGTCCAGCCCAAGATTGAAGCCAATAGTCTCGTAATATTGCTTAGTGTGCATATCGGGAGGGTAACGATAATCCGGCAACACAACCGCTTTACTCAGCTTCTCGTTTGCCGCTGATAACGCTGCTTCTGCTTTTGCTAGCTCTGCTGTAACTGACGAATATGCAGTAGACATGGATTCATATTTATTACGCACAACGCCGTTTTCTTTCTGTGCCGCTTCCAGTTGGGCTATCAGTCCAGTAACTTGCTCTTGGGCCAACAATAAATTGCGGCCAGTTTCTTGAAATGCTTCTACTGCTTCTTGGTGCTCTTGATGCCAGTACATAGCCGTTAGTGCTAGCCGTTCTTTCTCACCAATTAGCGGAGAGGAACCACGGTAGATTTCTTTAATTCGTGACTGGCAAATCAACTCTTCGAAGTTATTCATCATGACTCCCAAACCTGATTTTTTGCTGCGGAATACCCATCTGAATATGCGCAAACCCAGTTCAATTGCTCTGGCGTGAAATCCATACCATCCGATGGAAATGAAACGAGACGCATACTTAAAATGTTGAATGATGTCGTGAGCTCGCGAGAAAATTTATCCAAGAACGCTGCGTTTAATTTGTCGGAAAATGAGTCATTAAGTTTGCGATGGAGCTTTTCAATCTTGGTAGCCATATCACTCACCCCTCAGGCTGGCGGCGAACTTCGGCGCGGCGGAGAGCATAGAGCGGTACCCAGCCATGAATACCCCGCACGGACCAGTTCCATTCAGCGATTCCTCATACGCAGTGGTGCATGCGTCTCTAAATGCGGTAGTTTGTTCGAGTGGTACAAAGCAAAGCTGGTACCCGTCCGGAGCCACAATACTCCTGGCTATATATTCATTAAGCGCCTGAGTTGTGGCACTCATTTCAGCTTTGATTATTTCTACGGCCTTGGCGTGGGTAATTAGTCCGGTCATGTTTTCATCAAACCAGCGTTGTAAATCACTAAGCATCATTTCTGGCGGGATAACTAACTCAGCATCATCAGCGATGCTCTCTAGCCAGCACTGAGCCTCATAGATATTAGTGCCGTGAATACAATGTAGGGCTGCTTGAATGGTCATAACAGCGCGATGCAGCAACCATGCATTTGATAACTCACTGGCGGCTTTATCGGTAAGCGCCGCATTCTCGCCAACCAACTGTTGCACCCTGGCAATAGTTTCACCTGCTACCGCGCCGGTAATACCCAAAGCCCCGGCAATCAGTGAGCAAGTATTGAGTGCAGTATCGCGCTCAGCTACCAGGTGTTCAGTCTTGAATGCTTCCGCATAGCAATTGTTGAAATGGGTAGCTAACGCCTCCGGATCGCATTCAATAGGACGCAACCAGTAGCAAACCGGACCATCTTCTGTGTCATGAATTGAAGCCAAAAACCAACCATCTCCCGCCGGTGGTTTGGGTTGCCACAAACTGACATCACAGCCAGCGGAGTCGAATGCCGCCTGCAGCTCTTCTGCATTTTCTTCGTTTTCCATCCAGCTCATCGCGCCAGTAACACGGTTACGCATTTTCCACGCATAAAACTCACCGTCGACACCAAACTCATTCCCGTTTGCAGGTACAAAATAATCAGGGTGAGTCCAGAAACCATTAGCATCACGTTCAACCGGTACCGCTGTAATTGTCTTGATCATCACTGTTTCCTCGCATAGAGAACGCTATCTACAGGTAAGCATTCATATTCGGGTGGTAGACCTTGCTGCTGGATGTCGGCTATACAGTTCTTATCATCCGGATAGACGTAGCCTTGCGGCTCGTACTGGCACGGTTGGAATGTGTAACAGACGAGTAGAAACAGGCCGTACATCATGATGCTATGGCCCCGGTTAGTTCATTGAAACGCGCCAAGAAAGCGATCCGCGCATCCCGTGAAGACATTGGCACTATTGCCATTTCTGCAGGGGGAATACCGGCCAACATTGGCCACTCTTTATCATCATTGATTTCCAGCTCCTGCCGTTCAGTAGCCAACATGACAAGATCGCAGTAGTGAACAACTTCTGACATTTCAGCGGGTAAGCCAAATGCTTCACGAACGACGATATCAACCCGCAACTCAATTGCTTGGTAATCAGGTAGTAGCCGCTTAAGAGGTGAGGGGATATCTTTGCAATAAGCCTCGGTTGCATCGTGCAGCAGGGCTTCAAGGGCGAACTCTTTAGGTACAATCTGGCTTATTAACCAGCAGTGCTGGGCTACAGAGTAGAAATTAGGCAGGTGACCGGCAAAGCGGCATTCATGTGATAACGCCTGAGCGATATCTTTAATGCAAATACTGCTGACGACTGGTTTTAGATAATTAAATTCCAGCCCTGAATAAGTCGTAATATAGGACATAAATATACTCCACACGGTTTTTAGGTAATACCCCGCCAAATACCCCATTGCTGGGATATTTGAAGTGATACTATTTAATTAAGGTTTAATTACGCTTTAAATTTACCAATAAAGGTTTCAACTTCGACGTCTTTAAATTTAGCGGTAAGCAAGTCGCGGAATTCAGTTGCAATTTCTTCCTCTACAGCTTCCAACTGGATGATACGCAATACTAATATCGGTTTGTCGCTGGTAATAATACTGTAACGTAATTTGAATCGGCGCTCCCCCAACCCTTCATAAGGTACGCATTTAAATTCAAATGCTGCTGGCATAACGTCTTTACTCTTAGCCTCCACACTTTCCATCAGTGAACGCTTGCCGCTGAAATCATTTTCTTCATGATCAGAAGAAGATAGCGATTCAATAGTGATGCGGCGAACGCCATTTACTGCCTGCACAGCGTTCATTACTTCCCCGTCTGCGTTAAATGCAGTCAGGAACTCACGGTTATCTTCCAACCATTCGGCAAGTTCTTTCTGGCTCTGTTTGCGTTCATTGATGTTTAACAGCCCAGTGAATGGGGCGGTTTTCTTTAAAACAATAACGCCAGTGTTGTCAGCGTGACCGGGGGAAACAAGGGTGCCAAGGTTGAAAATACTTACCGCTTGCATGCTATCGGCATCAATGAAGCAGCGAACGCCGGGGCCAGAATATTCAGATGAATATTTTACAAAATCGTCGATACTGGTGGTTTCCATTTTGCCGCGAAAGCGATAGCGGTTTTCATAGAAACATTCCAGACTCTCCACGCCTACACTATTTGGTAAAACAGATACCGGACAGTCAGTTAACTCCAAGCCTTTAAGAAATGAACCCGATAGTGTTAAGTCTTTAATTTGCGCGATTGCTGAGCCATCTAATTGGGACATATTAACTCCGTTGAAATATAAAAATAGATTTCTGGGAAAGTGAAGAATTAATTAACGGTTTTTAATTTACCGTCTGTTTCACCTTTAACCGTGAATAATTGACCTTGGTCTTCTTTAAATAAAGAAAGTCGGCCACCCTTATTTACATACATAGGCGTAGTCGTCGTATTATCTTCTGATCGATTACCCCGCATTGTTGGGGCGGTAAATTTCAGTTTATGAGAAATGGTGACTCGATTTTCATCGAGGGCGGAAAATTCCATTTCAATGGTGACTTTGCCTTTTTTACTGGTGTTATTAACACTAAGGGCGACATCACTTAAAATTGCACCGTATTTCTGTTCGAATACACCGCCATCTAAATCACTAATAAAAGCTGCTACATCAGTTTGACGTTCACTCATTTTGGTAACCTCTCATTAAAGCGGCACCTGCCGCGTTCGTTTACTCCACACACAGAGAAGAACACCGAGCCGGGGGCTTTATACTGTACGGGTTAAAAGGGATATCCCGACCGGTGTGCTTCTCTGTGTGTAAAAAGGGCGGCTGGCCTAATCTGGTGTTGGCAGGCGCAGCCGCTAAAGACACAGCACAGCAATGGATTAAATCTGTGCCTGGTTACTTCTCCACCTCAGGCGGCGGTGGTATCCTCAAAGTCCCTACAACAAGGAGGATTTTTCTGTGAACAATGAAGATATAAACATTCGTCTTAAAGCTATGGAACTTGCCATTACGCGTCTTGCAACTTCAATTACTGAAAATGGCGGGCCATCATCTACAGATCTAGAAGGACACATTCTTTATTTTCGAGAGCGTCTTGGTCGTGGTGATTTAGAACCTCAACAAGAACTAATTTTCAAACAAACACTGGCGCTGCTTGATCCGCTATCACCAAAACCAGGCGACCTGTTTTAATTATCCGTTTCACAAAGGCTTTTACTGGTGTAATAACCACGCTTCACGGCTGCTTGATTACTCAGCATCGACTCAGCGAGGCGTATGTTTTGGTTGGTTTTTGCATTAGGTTTAAGTTTCTGGAGTTCTTTGGAGTCCTCGAGCAACAAACGAATCAATGCAATTTCACATTCATTAATAGCCTGGTATTTAAGCCCGGAAGGTAGGTTAAATGTCCTGCCTTCAAGTTTATCGCTATCTTTTTTGCTGATTTCCATTCTGATTACTCCACACTGTTAACCCTACTAAGCGAATCATCCGATGTTTCGTATGCCACCGGCAGCTACTACGTGGGCGTCCTGCCTGTTCGCTGTTGATGAGATAAATATAAAATAACTTATTTTAAAAGGCAAGTTTAAAATATAAATAAACTTAGTTTTTGTTTGATAAAGCAACCCATGAGAGTTACTTAGATATGAGGAGGGGTTTTTACAATTCGAACTGAACGCCTTTTACGACACCAATGATTTCGCAGGATTCAGTGATCGCGATACTGTCATACCTTGAATTTAGAGGGGTTAAGTAGCGATTCGGGCCATCGATAACTAATTTTTTAACTGTCATCACATTTTTAGGTTTTGAACCTGAGTTATCAGATATAACGGCAACAACGATTTTCCCGTTTTCTGGCTCTACTAAAGGGTCAACAACCACTGTCGACCCACGTGGGATACTAGGGTTTCCATGCGGGTTAACCATCGTGTCATCGTCAATGATGAAACCGAATGATAGCGGGGATACATTGAGGAACGTGGTAGTTTTCTTTGCGCTAGCTGGCATTTCATTTGCTCCACTTGTGGTAAAAGCTTTTGCTTCTTCCCACGAGAGTAAAGGTATGAATTGCATGGCATTTTGTGTTGGCGCAACTGCCCCCGCCGTTTGACCATATAGTAAGTAGTTTTCTGTTGTACGAAGAGCCCTGGCCAATTTACTTAAAGCCATTCCCCCAGGTTGATTTAAGTCTTTCTCCCAATAACCGACGGTTACACCGGAGACACCAATAGCCTTGCCGAGCACTACTTGGGTGTAATTTTGTTCTTTTCTTAATTTCTTAATGCGCTGCCCAAGCGTATCCACGGTATTTCCCTTTGGTTGATATAGCTAACTTATTTTAGTTTTTATTGATGTAAATAAAATTATCCATTAATATCTAAGTTAACTTATAAAAAAGGAGGTCTTATGACTGTTGATGAGTTAACTGATTTTTTTGGTTCAAACAAAAAAGCCGCTGATTTTTATGGCGTAACACCTGAGGCCATTTCTATGTGGGGAAAGAGAAAAGGCCGCTTAATTCCAAAAGGGAGGGCAATTGAAGCGGATCATGGCACGCATGGCGCTTTGAAATACAACCCAGAACTCTACAAAAAGACTACGGCACCCGCAGCTTAAGTTAAACCACCAAAGAGAGAGAAACATTGTGGATAACAAAGACTTTCCAACTCAGCCGGATATCAGTGACGCAATACACCAGTTAATAACTAAGATGCCGGGTAAATACGAAGCGATGGCAAAGCAGCTTGATCCGGTGTCCGGTACTGAAAACGCATTGCGTAACCGTGTTCGTCAGTTAAGTGGGCAGTTTGTGCCGCTGGGTATGGCTATAGAGATGGAGGCCATTTCAGGTCGTGACGACATCACAAGAGCAATGTGCAAGCGTGCTGGTGGTGCTTTCGTGAAATTTCCTGTTATGGACGAAGTCGGAAACGAAGAACTGCTTGTTATGTTTAATGACCTAATGGGAGCTTTAGGTGATTTCAGCCGTGCCCATAATGAGTTTACCGCCGATGGTATTTTGGATCGCGATGAAAGTAAGCGATTGAAAGCTAAGGGTTATAGAGCACAGTCATTGATAGCAGAGATATGGGTAGTAACAGACATGCTCTTAGGTGAGGGTGACGCCCCAGTGTGCGGCACTGAGGCGTCGGGTGCATTAACTAAACGTGTGGAGTAATTAACGCATGAACATTGTAGCGGCTAAACGTTCTATTCCGCAACTGCGTTGCGTTTGTGTCAGCCCGTTCCGGTATGAACGAATGATAAGGGGCCAGTGGAAACCGTGCAACCACAGCAGGGCGAGTGGGATTGTGGGTGTGGTCTGCCGTAAGTGGGGCCGCGTATGACTAATCCCGGTTCAACTACTACTAACCCCATCCAATTGCTTGATCGGTATTACAACGATAAGCGCGGTATTCGCGTTCACGTTATTGGCTACGACAGCGCAACTGGGCAGGTTATTTTTCGTCGCGATGACTATGAGCATGACTGTTCAATACCCATCCGGCGTTTCAGGAAAGAATATAAGGCGGTTGTATGAGCGTAAAGCTATCCAGTTATGTATGGGACGGCTGTGCGGCTGCGGGTATGAAAATATCGAAAGTGGCAATCATGGCCCGTCTTGCTGACTTCTCTAATGATGAGGGCGTGTGCTGGCCGTCAGTGACGACGATTGCCCGGCAGATTGGTGCGGGCGAAAGCACTGTTCGTACTGCCTTGGCTGAAATGGAAACAGATGGTTGGTTAAGCAAGAAAGCCCGCCGAGCTGGTAACCGAAACGCCAGTAATATTTATCAACTGAATGTTGCCAAACTTAAAGCGGCTGCTCATGCGTCAGAATCTGACACCTCAAAACCTGACGGGTCAAAATCTGATGGCTCAAAATTTGACGGGTCAGAATCTGGCAATAATGGCACTTTTGACCCGCCAGAATCTGGGGGCGATCCGTCAGTAAATTCAACACCAGATCCATCAAGTATAAAACCTACTTGTCAGCCGCCGATGGCGACCGACCCTGAAGTTGAAATTACTGATCAGGCCAAAGAAGTTTTAAAACACTTAAATCTGATTACCGGATCTCGGTACCAGACTAGCAAATCGTCGCTGGAGAACATCCGCGCCCGGCTGAAAGAGCAATTCACTGTTGCTGAGCTGAAACTCACTGTTGATTATCTCCACGCTAAGTGGGCCGCAGATCTGAATATGGCTGAATACCTGCGCCCGACAACACTTTTCCAACCGACCAAGTTCCCCGGCTATCTGGAGGGAGCAAACCGTTGGCATGAAGCAGGGTGCCCAGCACGCAAGGATGGTAAGTGGATTAAGGCCAATGGCGAGTTACTGACTGGCGATACCACTCTACGCGATAAAGCATTCAAGCGTTTTCTTGGTCAGGGCTTACCTCTCCGCAATCCAAGTTCACTTGAAGCAATGGTCAGCAATGAGGCCAGCAAGCAAGGAGTGCGTGGTATGCGCGATGGTTTTGGCGTCAATAAGTGGAATTCCATCTGGAAAGAATGCAGCCAGCGCGTAAATGGGGAGGCCACAGCATGACCTATCAAATTATTTATGCAGATCCGCCGTGGACTTACCGTGACAAAGCTAACAGCGGTAAGCGTGGTGTAGATTTCAAATATCAGACCATGGATCTTGCTGATATCTGCCGTTTGCCTGTGTGGGAGCTGGCGGGGGATAGTTGTTTGTTGGCTATGTGGTGGGTACCGACCCAACCACTTGAGGCTTTAAAGGTTGTTGAGGCTTGGGGTTTCAGGTTGATGACTATGAAAGGCTTCACCTGGCACAAGACTAACAAATTAAAAGGAAACAGCGCTATCGGAATGGGCCATATGACCCGTGCCAACAGTGAAGACATGCTATTTGCAGTAAAAGGGCGATTGCCTGAGCGTTTGAATGCGTCCATCTGCCAACACCAGACCGCGCCCCGTGGTGAGCACAGCGCCAAACCTGATATTTTCCGTGATCTGCTTGTTTCTTTGCTGGGTGATGTTCCCCGCATTGAACTGTTTGCCAGAACACAGGCCGATGGCTGGGATAGCTGGGGTAATGAGTGCATCAATAGTCTGGAATTAACTCCTGCCACTATTCTGACTGCACCACAAAACCAGCTACAAAATATTCCTGAAATTATTCCGGTACCGGATAGCGGGGTAACCGCTTGAAACTAACCCTGCCATTTCCACCATCAGTTAATGGCTACTGGCGCGCCCCAAACAAAGGACCGCTAGCTGGTCGTCACCTAATCAGTGTCGACGGTCGCAAATACCGCAGTGAAGCGTTGGCTTGTGTGCTCGAGCAATTACGGCGGGTACCGAAAGCCATTACTGGCCATGTAGCCGTAACTATTAATTTTTACCCACCAGATCGGCGCATAAGGGACATGGACAACTACCTGAAAGCGCTTCTTGATGCTTTGACGCATGCCGGAGTGTGGGCAGACGACAGCCAGATAAAGCGGATGTTATTGGAGTGGATGCCTATGACTAAGGGCGGGAAGGTAGAAATACAGATCAGCGAGGTGGCAGCATGAAACTATCAAATTCTGTTGTGACTATGAGCAGTCGTGAAATCGCTGTGCTGGTGAACAGTAAGCACAGCGATGTAAAACGTTCTGCAGAACGCCTATGTGCTGGCGGTATTTTAACCGCGCCGTTGGCGCAGTTCGATTTTGAGCATAATGGTAATAAGTATTTTGAGTATCGGTTCAATAAGCGCGATTCTCTGGTATTGGTTGCCCGACTCTCACCTGAATTTACAGCGGCAGTGGTTGACCGCTGGCAAGAGCTGGAACAGAACCTGATCCCTCAAACTTTGCCAGAGGCATTGCGGCTTGCGGCTAATTTGGCAGAGGAAAAGCAGCAACTTGAAAACCAGCTTTCTATTGCTGCGCCAAAAGTTGAGTTTGTCGATCGTTACGTTAAGGCCAATGGCTCCATGACCTTTCGGCAGGTTGCAAAGCTATTGAATGCCAAGGAGCATGAATTCAACTGCTTTCTACTAGATCAGCACATCATGTACCGCTTGAACGGCGCATTAACTCCTCGTCACCAGCATAGTGATTTAGGGCGATTTGAGGTTAAGACGGGGACTAATACCATCAATAATCATGCATTCGCCCAGTCTCGTTTTACTCCCAAGGGTGTTAAATGGGTTGGTGGCTTATGGGCTGAGTATCTTGCAAAGAAAGGTGCCGCATGAGGGCATTATTAACCCCATTTATCCAACAGGAACTTGGTGTTGTGATATTGAAGCCAGGTGCTGAACTGCTGCCATATTTATCTGGGCGCTTGCTGGTGGCAACTGAACCGGAGGAATTTAAATCACTTCCATCCGGTCGGCTACCATCAACCGATCAACAACTGGCTAATGATCCGCGCTTGCTGCCATTTTTTGAGCATGAGCGGGTTATTAATGCCGCTGGTGGGCCTCGAGTACTGGAAGCATGGGTTAAGCAGCTGAAGGAGTGCCAATGGCATGATCCGGATGATACTCATGTCCACAATCTCACAACGTTACGTTATGGCCAACGGTCAATTCGTTTGTGTTGGCATCATGATAATAAGCTGAGAGAGCACACACTTCCCCGATTGAACCAGCTGGCGACCAGTAATCTCATCACTTGGATAATATCAACTGTATGCAGTCATTTTCGGCTTCCGGAGGGCCACCAGCTCACTATGCCGGAATTATGTTGGTGGGCTGTCGTTAATGAGGTTTCCGACTTGCTCCCCGACTCAATTGCTCGAGCAAGTTTGCGGATGCTACCAGTAGTGACGAAATCAGGGGCAACGAGGGAGAGTGATATCACTTGGACGCCAAACCCGACACAAATCATTGAAACCAAAGTGGAACAGGTTAAGAAGGTGCTGGCGCTGAAAATTGATGATGAGCCACCAGCCAGTTTTATGCGTATCCCCAAAAGGCAGCGTTGGGAGAACAAGAAGTGGCTCAAGTGGGTTAAATCCCAGCAATGCTGTGGATGTGGTAGTTCTGCTGACGATCCCCATCACATCATCGGACACGGTCAGGGTGGTATGGGTACCAAGGCCCACGACCTATTTACCATTCCTCTATGCCGTGCCTGTCATGATGCACTGCATGCTGATATGCATACGTGGGAAGCGGAACACGGTAGCCAGGTTGTGTTGTGGTTTCATTTTATGGACCGGTCTATCTCGAACGGGGCAATGGCCTGATGGTCATAATGTGTGGAGTAAAACAATGAACCAGCAATATCTTCAGTATGTTAGAGGTGCATTGTCGATAGCTCTTGCTGATATATGCGGAAACAGCAAGGGACAGTTGGCGGCGTTTGATGGTGCGGCACTAGCCAGAACAACACGACTTAAGCGCCAGAGGGTTAGAAATGTTGAGGTTGGAGGGCGTAGAGTTTGCCAAGAAACTGAGCCGATGCACTGCCCAGAAACCCGATCACGTAAAAGTCAGATTATCCCGTTAGATCCACTTACGTACTGCACAAGTGCATGGCGTAGAGCGATATTCAAGCTAGAGCCACATCAGGCCGCATGGATTCGTTATTGCTACTCGTTCGATCTGACATTCGATTATCAAGTAGAAATATGTCGCTTTATATGGAATAAGTATCAATCGCAATTAGAGAAGAAGCCAATAACAGCGAAAGTACGGCGCAGAGTGGAAAGCCTCGTGTGGTTAGCCGTGCAGCAAACAGCCGGTATAGGTCACTTGTTACATAGGGAAGAGTATTCATATTCAGAGTTGGCGGGGTTAGTGGGGGTTCAGCGCAATAATTGGACGATGCACTATGCGCTTCATTGGGAGTCGCTATTGAGGCTGGTCGAAAGTTTAGATAGTGATTCCCTTAACTGTGTTGCATTCATAAAACAGGAAGATAGAAACATTTAGCGACATGATACTTGCAAAAGTGAACAAAGTAGGCCATATTTAAAGCATATTTGATATGTTGCTACTAATTTAATTTATAACCTCGCTTCGGCGCTGAGGGATCCCCACTAATTCAGCGCTAATAAACCAACACCATACTTCGGTAGGTTTTGGCGAGGTGATTAAGAACTGCATCCAGTGCTGTTCGCGTTAAAATTAGCGGAGAGTGTCGCAAGATATTCTCCGCTAATGTCAGATAAGATATAACCCGTCGTGACTTAAGGCTGTTAGCCTGATACCTCAGATGTAACCCTTTATTTTCAGCATGATAGCCAAGTAACCATAATACTGCCGTGCTTAACGTTGCCAGAAGACTTAACACCAGTATACGCCCCGCTGTGCGGCTGTGACTGGCGCGAAGCCCAAAGCCAAAACGTTCACTTTTCTCATCGCGAAAATTCTGCTCTATCTGCATCCTGCGACTGTATAACTTCATGACTTCACGTGGTTTAAACTCCTCTGTACTGCTAAAAATAAGCCACGGTTCTTTTGCTGCGGCGCGTCCGTCCCGCTCTTGCGAATAGCGAGATATCCGGCAACGGGCACGTTTATTCTGCCGCCCTTTGGGTTCCTTTTTATGCAGGTAAAAGTGACCATCACAGCGGGCATATTCTGCACGTGCGAGTGTCCCCGGCCCCAGATATTCAGGTTGGCCACTGGCCGATAATTCCTGCCGTCTGAACCAGTGCTCACCTTTTTTATCCAGCCGGAGCTGGATATTGCCTCTGACTCGCCCGATAAAATCCCAACCCAATGATTTAATATGGTGAAACCAGGCATTTTGAAAACCGGCGTCAGTGACGATGAGCACCTTTTTATCAGGCGCAATAGCGGTGGCGATAGAATTCAGGAACTCTTTTTGTATCAATGCATTCTGTTGGTTATGCGAGGGAACAATTTGGCTCATTAACGGGATGGAACGACCATCACAAATCAGGCTGGCGCGTAAGACGTGGAATGCCTGTGAGGGATAACCGCTCCAGTCAACAGCAATAACACACCAGGGAAGTCGGCGCGTAAGTAACGAAGTAATATTACGAAATATCAGAGGGATGTCATGGTGAAGGGCCGTATTACCTAACAGCCGGTCAACCCGTTTTATCTTGTGTTTTACCTGAGCGGTTCCCGGCAGATGGCGTCCGATACTGGTCAGGGTCAGAGAAGCGCCACGCGTCAATGCGACGGTTGCATCAATCAGGGCATTTTGACGATATTGATGAAACGGGGCTAAAGCGCCCCGGAAAAAGTTCTGGCATACTTTACGGGCAGGCATAGAGTTGATCTCGCTGAATTGGTTGCACAATCAGTAGATCATATTTTCTCTATGCCTGTCCTTTTTTCTGGGGATTCACCAGCGCTTCGGCGGGGTTTTTTTATGCCTACATTCGCCTGAGCATCACTGAATAACGGGTTCATATCCCAATCTATTCAGGACATTGTTGCAGCAACGGTTGGTGCTCAGCCGAATGTGGTGAAAGCAGGCACCGATGTGTGGGGATACAAGTGAAACACCAGTGAAACGACGTCGGCGAATTCCCCGCCACCACAGAAGTGCACTGAAAGGTATGCGGTCAGCACATTGGTAGGTGTTGACGCCGGAACCGTAACCGGCTTCAAAATGACAAGCCCCGACATAAGTCAGGGCTTTTTTGTTTGTGGAATGGGCGGCAGAAGAGTGCTGATAACACTACCTCTGCCATTCACCCGTTTGGAAAGTCACGGGCGAACCAAGGCCCACCGCTTGTGTGCACAAAGCGATCTGAGCCTACCAAAAAACGGTAGACTGATCTATGAAAAACACTGTTTATTTAAACAGTAATAAATTAATTAATGCTGATTCCCTTCGTTATATCAAAACATTACCTGATAACTCTATTGACCTGATTGCAACGGACCCCCCTTACTTTAGGGTTAAAGCCTGCAAATGGGATAACCAGTGGGGAAGCGAATCAGCATATTTATCGTGGCTTGATGAAGTATTAGCGGAGTTTTGGCGAGTCTTAAAACCAGCCGGTAGCCTGTATATGTTCTGTGGAAGTCGCTTAGCGGCTGATACTGAAATACTGGTTCGTGGTCGCTTCAATGTTCTTAACCACATAATCTGGGCCAAGCCATCAGGCCCATGGCGGCGAATGCATAAAGAGGATTTACGCTCTTACTTCCCTGCAACTGAGCGGATTATTTTTGCTGATCATTATTCTGGGCCATTGATGCCCAAAGGCAGCACCTACGCTGCTAAATGCTCAATCTTAAAACAAAATGTATTCCGGCCTCTAATCGACTATTTTCGGCTGGCTAGGGCATCGCTCGGCGTGTCAGCTAAAGCAATTAACGCAGCTACCGGTCGGCAGATGTCTAGTCATTGGTTTAGTGAAAGCCAATGGCAGTTGCCGAACGCCGAACAATACGCAGCACTACAAAAACTCTTTGATCAGATTGCTGCTGAAAAGTACCTGCAGGGGGTATTGAGTAGACCCCATCATGATCTGGTTGAGGAATATCAGACATTAAATCGGAAATATTCGGAGTTGAGCCTCGAGTATGAATCATTGCGGCGACCGTTTTCAGTCACTGCTGATGTGCCATATACCGATGTTTGGTCCTACGCTTCCGTTCCGTACTACCCAGGCAAGCACCCTTGTGAAAAGCCCGCTGAAATGATGGAACACATAATCAGATCTAGCAGTAGACCCGGTGATGTAGTTGCTGATTTCTTTATGGGATCAGGTACGACGATAAGGGCCGCTATAAAGCTGGGCAGAGTAGGGATCGGGGTAGAGCTTGAAGAAGAGCGATTTAATCAGACTGTTGAAGAAATAAAAGAGTTATTCACTTAAACCCTCGCTCATGTAGTTGAGGGATATCCGTTTTAGCCCGCCAGTCACCCAATCAACTCCACACACATTACTCCGCATGAGTGGTTGCACTGGTGGGCTAAATTCCTTAACTACGCGCCCAACCCGCTGACCGGGAGGGGGAGACCATGAAAATGAGCAATATCGCTTCTAATGCTTCCTACCTAGTGTCAGGTGGTAGTTTTATTTTTTGGGTTAAAGAGCTGATTGCTGGATTCACACCTGATGAGTGGACGGTAATTGGTGTGCTTGGTTCGTTATTCTTTATGGCCCTGACATTCATGCTTAATGCTGGCATCAAGATTTGGGATAGGCGGCATGGTTATAAACCGGATGGTGAGTGATGGCCTCGACAAAAAGCAAATTAAGCGCGGCTGTCCTGGCTCTGATTATGGCCGCAGCACCGGCCACCATAATTATTGATCAGCTTTTGGATGAGAAAGAGGGCAACCGGCTTGTAGCTTATCCAGATGGAAAGGGGATTTGGACTATTTGCCGTGGTGCTACTCAAGTTGATGGCAAACCGGTAGTGAAAGGGATGAAGCTGTCAGCTGATAAGTGTGTTGCGGTGAATCAGCTGGAGGCTGACAAGGCCATAAGCTGGGTGAAGAAAAATGTCCGGGTACCGCTGACTGAACCACAGATTGCCGGTATCGCTTCGTTTTGCCCCTATAACATCGGCCCGAGTAAATGTTTCACTTCTACGTTCTATCGAAAACTCAATGCTGGCGACCGTAGAGGTGCATGCGCTGAAATCAAACGTTGGGTTCGCGATGGTGGTAAGGATTGCAATATTCGATCCAATAACTGTTACGGGCAGATAGAACGCCGCGCGCAAGAAAGCGAGCTGACATGCTGGGGGCTGGATGAATAAAGCCATCGGATTAGTTATTGCTGTGCTGGTGGTTATTGTGTGGGCTCTGTTCTTTAACAATTATCGCCTCTCAAATGATATCCAAAAAGCGGAAAAAGCGCTGAGTGATGAGCAGGCCACAAACACGGCTCTAGGCAACATCATCGATGTATACCAGGTGAATGAAGCCGCCAACCGAGCAGCCACAACCCGACAGCTAGAGAACGAAAGGAAGCTACGCAATGAAAGTGAAGATCGTGTCAGGCGCTTCAAGTCTGCGGGGTTTGGGGATTCGTGCATTGATAGCCGGATGCCTGATAGCAACATTAGCATCCTGCAAGAGTAGCCCACCAGCACCACGATCAGTCGAATTAATCCAGTTGTGGCCCCCTGAGTCAGCATTAACTCAATGTGAGGTACCGGAGTTTGTCGGTACTACTTGGGGCGATAGTGGGCTGTATGCGCTGGCTTTGAAACGTGAGCTGCGGATATGTAAGGGGCGGCTCGATGAAATCATTATCTGGCGGCAGAAAACCATGCGGAAACAGTAAGACAAATTCGAATGGAGCCTCGCAATTGCGGGGCTTTTTTTATGCAGCAAATTCAAGCGCATCGCAGCGCAAATCACTCAGAACCTTTCAGGATGACCCTTGAGGAACCGGCTGGCTGTCGGAGCCTTCTGAGGGCCGTATTCCTGTGCGAACAAGGTTCATCTTAAAAGGTAAATTCGATATGAACTATCCAACTGTCGTAAATGGATTTGATTTCCGTGAATTGGTATTTCTTTCTGGCACTGAGTCATCAACTGATACTTTCAAAGTTGCGAAGGTATTCGGCAAAGGACACAAAGATGTAATGCGGAAAACTCGCAATGTCATTAAGGCCTGCTCCGCTGAGTTCGCAGGGCGCAATTTTACGCTTTGCCATGAAAACAATGAGTTACAGAATGGTAAACCCCAGCCTTTTTATCGAATGACTCGTAACGGCTGGACAATGCTTGTTTTCAGTTTCACAGGAACAGCAGCCTTTGCATTTAAAGAGGCATACATTGCAGCTTTTGATTGGATGGCTGACATGATCGCCCAAGGGATGCATAACCTTGAAGCCGAGCGAAACGCAGTAATGCTGGAGTATATGAAAGAGAAAGATGTTGCCAGCATGTCAGGTCGATTACTTAACCGATGGGGGCGAGTCAAGAAGCCATCATTGCTTGCTCAAATTGAGCGCATTGAGCAGCGAGGGCAAATAACGATCCCTGGGTTACCATTTAATACAGATTTGCCTCCTCGAAATTGAGTTGGTTGATTTTAAAGACAAATTGAGAGCCACTTTCACAACGGCTCTCAATCACTGTATACTTCAACAGTTATTCTCAACCAAAAGGCAACGTGATGACTGATTTCAGCAATGAAGTTTATAACGTGACAAGAAATGCTGAGGCATATGGTGGTCTGGGAAGTTCTGCTCTTGGAAATAAAGTAATAGAGATAGCCAAAAAGTATTATTCCACGGGGAGCAACTCTCAACGTGAGGCAATAATTAACAAGATTGAAGTTCTAAAGAAAGAGCCGGGAATTTCATTCCCATTGAATTATCTGGCTCTACTGGAAAGTTAAAAATACGAATAGAATCAAGCCGCTTATGGGATTTTTTATCTAAGCCACTGGCCTTATAAGCCGGTGGCTTTTCTATTGGAGCTACACAATGAAATGTAAGCAAACTGATTCGATTTACACGTCTTCAATGCAGATTGGTATTAATACAGATACCATTCAGATCGATGCTTTGATTGTAAAACTTGAGCGAGCTGTTGAATTGCAAAAGCAGTTATCAAAAGCTGTGCGGGCAGTAGAGGAAAGTATCACCATGCTCAGCCACCGTGACTCATTCATCAGGTAACCCAAACACATTAAATGATAACGATTATCAAATAAGTCAATGTGAGCCCCGAAATGGTGCATAAAAATACAAATGAGAACCATTATCGAAAGGTACTCCCGGAGGGGGGCCCTACCACGGGGAGTGGGACTCGCGGAAAACGGCTAGTTTTTCAGTTTTCATGGTGACAGCAGCAGGTGTCCTATCTTCATGAAAATTAAAATAAAACTCAACTTTCAGGTGACAAAATCAAAAGCACACTGTCATCTGGCCAGATTGTAATCATTTGAATTTATTAAATAAATACCAGTTTCACCTGACAGGATGAGGTGTCAATGTCCAATATCAGCAATCTGGGGGACGCTTACAACTGGAGCGTAGCGAAGATTGCTGAGGCTTTTGGGCTGAATCGCGGAACGGTGAGAAAGCGGCTTCTCGATGCCAATACGCCAATCGCTGACACAGTGAGAGGCAACCCCGTTTATGCACTGAAAGATGTCGGCCCTATTTTGTTTGGCGAGATTGAACCTGTCGATCCTGACGGTTTTCAAAATCCTCAGAAAATGGGACCTAAAGATCGTAAGGATTGGTATCAGTCGGAAAATGAGCGAGTGAAGTTGGAAGCAAGCTTGCGTCAACTTATCCCTGTTAGTGAAGTTCATACTGAAATGGCTTTGTTAGTGAAGTCTGTCGCCCAACTTCTGGATACCTGGCCGGATGTGCTTGAGCGTAAAAAGAGCTGGTCACCCGAACTGGTGAATGAGGCGCAATCGCTGGCTGATGAGCTAAGGGACTTAATGGCCTCATCAGTTTCATTGGCAGAAACTGAGGATGAGCATTAATGAGTTATGCATCAGCGGCAGCTATACGGCGTGATGTTTCTGCCCTACTAAAAGCCCCCCGGCGCATTCCGGTTGCCGAGGCCGTGCAAAAGTATATGCGTGTTCCAAAGGGCGGGGGTAATTCAGTGCCTTGGGACCCATCCATGACTCCTTATATCATTGAGCCCATGAACTGCCTGGCTTCGCGTGAGTATGACGCAGTTATTTTTGTCGGCCCTGCGCGAACGGGTAAAACCATTGGGCTAATTGATGGTTGGTGTGTCTATTCTATTGTCTGCGATCCCGCTGATTTTCTGTTGGTGCAAATGACAGAGGAAAAGGCGAGAGAGCACTCAAAGAAACGCCTTTCCCGAACCTTTCGGGTTAGTCCGGAAGTTGCAAAGCGCCTCAGTACGAATCCCAATGATAATAACGTCCACGATATTATTTTTCGTGCAGGTAATTATCTGAAGATAGGCTGGCCCTCAATTAATATCCTGTCATCGTCAGATTACCGGTTTGTTGCGCTGACTGATTATGACCGTTGGGTAGAAGATATTGGTGGGGAAGGTGATGGTTTTACACTGGCCTCAAAG
This sequence comes from Yersinia rochesterensis, assembly GCF_003600645.1. Classification (NCBI taxonomy): domain Bacteria; kingdom Pseudomonadati; phylum Pseudomonadota; class Gammaproteobacteria; order Enterobacterales; family Yersiniaceae; genus Yersinia; species Yersinia rochesterensis. The sequence continues at coordinate 3,086,149 of NZ_CP032482.1, read as the reverse complement.
CGTACTACCACATTTATGAGTTCCGGTATGACGCTGGTGGAAAGTTCGCCAGGCAGGGACATTCGTGATACTAAATGGCGGCGAACATCTCCTCATGAGGCTCCCCCGGCAACCGGTATTCTTTCGTTGTATAACCGTGGGGACAGGCGGCGTTGGTACTGGCCCTGCCCTCATTGCGGCGAATACTTTCAGCCTAGTATGCAAGCGATGAATGGGTTTCGTGACACACCTGACCCTGTAAAAGCCAGCAGAGAAGCGCACTTGGCTTGCCCATCTTGCCAGGGAGTTATCACATCAAACTTAAAAGATGAGCTAAATAAAAAGGGTATTTGGTTGCGCGAGGGGGAACACTCCGATTCTGATGGAGTGATTACCGGAACCCCGCGACAATCGCGCATTGCTTCATTTTGGATGGAAGGCCCCGCCGCAGGTTATCAAACCTGGGCACAAATGATATTCCGGTTACTGACGGCAGAGCAGGAGTTTGAGGCTACCGGTAGCGAAGAAACCCTGAAAGCCGTCACCAATACTGACTGTGGTATTCCATATCTTCCCCGATCCAGCACCGAGCAACGCAAGTCTGAAACCTTAATGGCCCGCGCCAGTAAGGTGACGAAGCGAACTGTGCCGGATGGGGTGCTATTCCTTGTGGCTACTGTGGATGTTCAAGGGGGGAAAAATCGCCGCTTTGTGGTCCAGATAGTGGGCTATGGTGCGCATGGCGAACGCTGGATAGTTGACCGCTATAACATCCGTCAGTCGATGCGAATGGGGACTAACGGTGAAAGTCTGCCCATTAACCCCGCAGCTTATCTGGAGGATTGGGATCTGCTGCGTACCGATGTTCTGGATAAATGCTGGCCGATGGATGCCAATCCATCCATCACCCTGCCGGTCTTGGCAATGGCTGTGGATTCCGGTGGTGAAGATGGCGTTACCGGTAATGCTTATGAGTTCTGGCGGCAATGCCGCCGCGATGGTGTCCACAAGCGTGTGTACCTTTTCAAAGGGGATAGCCAGTCTCGCGGTAAGTTGATCACTAAAAGCTTCCCCGACAATACTGATCGTCCCAATCGACGAGCGGAGGCGCGGGGTGACGTTCCTCTGTATCTCTTGCAAACAAACCTATTGAAAGACCGGATTAGTAACGCGTTATCGCGTGAGACGCCGGGGCCTAACTATGTTCACTTTCCTGACTGGCTGGGGGAGTGGTTTTACGACGAACTCACATATGAAGAGCGGGGGCAGGATGGCAAATGGAGCAAACCCGGCAAGGGCGCAAATGAGGCATTCGATTTAATGGTGTATGCCCATGCCCTGGTAATACTGCGAGGTTACGAGAAAATCAACTGGGAAAAACCGCCGCCATGGGCGCAGCCTGTTGAATCCAAACCTCCGTTATCTGTGACTGAAAGACCGCCATCCCAAACATCCCGAACTAAGACAACAAAACCTAAAAAATCACCAGCCCAGCAAGAGGGCAGTACCTCTGCATGGGCGTCATCTACATCCGGAGGCTGGTTATGAATCAGGCAGAGATTGAAAACATGCTCCAGCAATATCTAACCGCTGAAAAAACGGTATTGGAGGGTAAATCCATCACCTTTAATGGCCAGTCAATGACGATGGAAAATTTGAGTGAGATTCGCAAGGGCAGAGAAGCATGGGAACGCCGTCTCGCTAATCTTCTGGCAACTCAGCGTGGACGCCCTATGTATAAAGTGGCGAGGTTTCCATAATGGGTATTTTTGATGATGCTATTGGCCTGTTTTCTCCGGGCTGGAAAGCCGCCCGTTTAAAGTCTCGCGTGGCTATACGTGCTTATGAAGCGGTATTACCCACTCGCACACACCGCGCCAGGCGTGAAAACCGTAATGCTAACCAACTCAGCCAGATCGGGGGACGTTCGCTGAGGGAGCAGGCGCGGTGGCTGGATAACAATCATGACCTTGTGATCGGACTGCTGGATAAACTGGAAGAGCGCATCATTGGTGCCAAGGGAATTATTGTCGATCCCCAGCCTATTCTCCGTACCGGGTTAGTAGCTGATGATCTGGCAAAGAAAATCAGGGCTGCATGGGCGGAGTGGTCTGTCTCACCTGATGTGACCGGGCAATTTACCCGCCCCGTACTGGAGCGCCTCATGGCCCGCACCTGGCTCCGTGATGGTGAAGTGTTTGGGCAATTTGTCAGTGGAACTGCTCAGGGGTTAACGGCAACAGCCAGTATTCCTTTTTGGATTGAGGCGCTGGAACCTGACTTTGTACCGCTGGAAATGAACGATACTGGAAACAATGTTTGTCAGGGTATTTATCTAAATGGCTGGGGGCGACCCACTAAATATGTTGTGTATAAATCCCTCGTCACGACAGGCATTGCGTTGGGTAACACGAAAGAAATAGTGGCTGATGACATGATGCACCTGAAATTTATGCGTCGCCTGCATCAGGTCCGTGGCAACAGCTTATTGTCTGGCATCCTGATCCGGTTGAGTGCGCTCAAAGAGTACGAGGATTCTGAGCTAACCGCCGCACGCATTGCTGCTGCATTAGGTATGTATATCAAAAAAGGGGATGGTCAAACTTTTGACGACACGAATACCAGCAGTGGCAGAGAGTTAAACATTGTTCCTGGTATGTTGTTTGACGAACTTCAACCCGGTGAAGAAATCGGCATGATCAAGTCAGACCGACCCAATCCCAACCTTGAAAATTTCCGTAACGGCCAACTAAGAGCTGTTGCTGCTGGGAGCCGAGGCAGTTATTCCAGCATCTCCCGCAACTATGACGGCACATACAGTGCCCAGCGACAGGAACTGGTGGAATCTTTTGAGGGCTACAGCATATTGCAGGATGCCTTTATTGCAGCAGTCACCCGTCCCATGTACCGCAATTGGCTGAAACAGGCCATTGCCGCTGGCGTTATTAATGTTCCGCCTGATGTTGACCCGGCTACATTGCTGAATGCGGTATACAGCGGGCCAGTTATGCCATGGATTGACCCGTTGAAAGAGGCTAACTCATGGCGCGTGCTGATTCGCGGTGGAGCGGCAACAGAAGCTGACTGGATCAGAGCTCGCGGCGCTAATCCGGGGGATGTGAAACGCCGTCGCAAGGCGGAGATAGACGAAAATAATGAATTGGATCTCAGGTTTGATACTGATCCGGCTAATGATAAAGGAGATGCCCGTGGGCAAGAGCAGCAGAAAGAAACTGATTGAGGCACCGCAGGCGTCTGGCGGAGATAAAAGCTGGTTCCGCATGAAGGCGAGTGGTGAAAAGAGCGCGGATATTTATATTTACGAGGAGATCGGTTACTGGGGGGTTACCGCTCGCCAGTTCGCCAGCAGCCTGAAAGCGTTGGGTGATATCGACCATATTAACCTGCGCATTCATTCTCCGGGCGGTGATGTATTTGAAGGCATTGCTATCTACAACCTGTTAAATAGTCACCCCGCCAGTAAAACGGTCTATATCGATGGACTGGCCGCGTCTATGGCCTCGGTGATTGCGATGGTCGGCAACCCTGTCATCATGCCGGAAAACGCGATGATGATGATCCACAAACCCTGGGGCATTACCGGTGGCGACGCTAATGATATGCGCGACTATGCCGACCTGCTCGATAAAGTGGAGGGTGTGCTCATTCCCTCTTATGCCAAAAAAACCGGTAAAACCCCGGAAGAACTGGCCGTCATGCTCGGTGAAGAAACCTGGTTAACAGCACAAGAATGTGTTGAGCACGGTTTTGCCGATCAACTACTTCCGTCGATGCAGGCTATGGCCCGCATCAATTCAAAACGTATTGAGGAATTCGATTCTATGCCAGCCTCTCTGAAGAATATGATTATCACACCCAAAGCGACCGTTACGCAGCCTGTCGCACCCACTAATCCGATAGCACCCGCAGCAACGCTGGATGACAATGCTATTCGTGCACAGGAGCGCGAGTCACAAAAACAACGCATCAACGGGATTAAAGATCTGTTTTCTATGTTCGGTGGACGCTATCAGGAACTGCAGTCCGCGTGCGTCGAAGATATTGATTGCACTCTTGAACAATCCCGAGAAAAGTTGCTGGCATTGATGGGCAGAGATGCCACGCCATCGAATAAAACCCCTCCTGCCGGCCAACATATCTATGCCGGTAATGGTAACTTTACTGGGGATGGTATTCGTCAGGCGTTGATGGTGCGTGCGGGATATGAAGAGCGCCAAAAAGACAACGCATATAACAGTATGACGTTGCGTGAATTGGCCCGGATGTCCCTGACTGAGCGGGGCGTTGGTGTTGCATCTTACAACCCAATGCAGATGGTGGGCATGGCCTTTACTCACAGCACTTCTGATTTTGGCAATATCCTGATCGATGTGAGTAATAAATCCATCCTGCAGGGCTGGGAGGAAGCACCGGAAACGTTCGAAGAATGGACCCGCAAAGGTCAACTTTCTGATTTTAAAACGGCACACCGTGTTGGGATGGGCGGTTTTCAATCGCTGCGCAAGGTCCGTGAGGGGGCAGAATATAAGTATGTGACGACTGGCGACAAGCAGGCCACCATCGCGTTGGCAACTTACGGTGAGTTATTCTCTATCACCCGTCAGGCTATTATTAATGATGACCTGAACATGCTGACAGATATTCCAATGAAGTTGGGGCGGGCGGCGAAAGCCACCATTGCGGATCTGGTTTATCTCATTCTGACGACTAACCCCAAGATGACAACCGACAGCACCCCTCTGTTTGATAGTAAGCATGGCAATCTTACGAGCGGCGGGATTGACGTGGCTAATCTTGATAAAGCCCGTCAAATGATGCGCACACAGAAAGAGGGTGAGCGTCACCTGAACATTCGTCCGGCATTTATTCTTGTTCCAACCAGTTTGGAGTCTACGACTAACCAGGTCATTCGCTCATCCAGTGTCAAGGGGGCGGATATTAACGCGGGCATCATCAACCCGGTTAAAGATTTTGCCACCGTCATTGCCGAACCTCGTCTTGATGATGCCAGCACCAAAGCTTGGTATCTCGCGGCGGCACAGGGAACCGATACGATTGAAGTTGCGTATTTATCCGGTATGGACACGCCATACATTGATCAGCAAGAAGGCTTTACATCAGACGGTGTAACGACCAAGGTCCGCATTGATGCGGGTGTTGCACCTGTTGATCATCGTGGCTTGGTGAAGTCCAGCGGCGAATGATCGCGACATTTTATTAATCCGGCCCTGTTGGGCTTTTTTTATACCTAAAATTCGGCCCCTCGGGGTCGTAGGGATAATTCAAATGGCTAAAAATTATGTTCAGGAAGGCATGACTATTCCAATCACCAACTCTGGTGCGGAGGTTATCACCAGCGGAGATCCTGTTGTTATTGGCGATATTGTTGCCGTGGCGCTGGTTGATATTGGCCCTGCAGTCACCGGCGATGGCTTGGCCGAGGGGGTTTTCCTATTGCCTAAATTGGCTGCTGATATCATTCCAGCAGGAAAAAAGGTTTTCCTGAAAGCGGGCAAGATTCAACTTGCGTCCACTGACGCAGTTGCTGCGGGTTGTGCCTGGGCCTCAGCAGCAGCGAGTGAGACTGTGATTGCGGTAAAAATTAATGGCTAACGCCTTTGAACGGCTGGTGGAAAAAATGGATCGGGCAACGCTGGACAGGATGGGAAAACCGGTCCTGATTAATGACGTGGGGTTTGTTGCCGTTGAAAGTCATCTTATTCCTGAAATGGGTCCCTTGACTGGAGACGGCATATCACTAGTCATTTTCTCTTCTGACTATAAACCACGTCGTAACGACCAGACTGTCTGGGATGGACAATCCTATATTGTCACCCGCTACCAGTCTTTTAATGGCAAACCGCAGGTCTGGTTGGAATAACGGGAGACGCCATGACAGTTCAAGGTTTGGATCAGTTAATCAGTAATCTTACCGAACTCAGTAAAACGGCAGTGCCTCGAGCCACCTCGCAAGCGGTTAACCGGGTTGCTGCGCGGGCAATTAGCCGCAGTAGCTCTAAAGTTTCAAAGGGTACGAAAGTACCGTTAAAACTGGTACGTGGGCGGGCTAAACTGAAAAAGGCCAGCCCCGGACGTCCGATAGCCACAATTCGCGTGAAACGAGGTGATTTACCCGTCATTAACCTTGGTTCGGTGCGGATGCAGTTATCTCGTCGTGGCGGGGATCAGGGCAGTGCAGGTAGCGTGTTAAAAGTAGGGCGCCTCTCATTTTCAGGGGCATTCTTACAGCAACTCAGTAATGGGCGATGGCAAGTGATGCGTCGAACGACAAAAGCCCGCTACCCGATCGAGGTTATCAAGATACCGATGGCCGCGCCGCTGACTCAGGCATTTCATGATGAAACAAAATCCCTTCTGAATAGTGACTTACCCAAAGAGTTGTCTGCTGCGCTGAATAATCAATTACGCCTGGTAATTAAACGATGAATAGACATACCGCGATACGCATGGCGGTGCTGGATGCACTGAAAAAATCCATTAATGATCCCAATGTCACTTTTTTTGACGGCAGGCCGGGCTTTCTTGATGTAAAAGATTTACCTGCAGTGGCCGTTTATCTGACTGATTCTGAGTCCACGGGAGAATATATCGATGGTGACCACTGGCGGGCAGTCTTGCACGTGGAGGTTTTTTTAAAAGCACAAAGCCCTGACTCAGCGCTTGATGAGTGGATGGAAACAAAGATTTATCCCGTGATGGCAGATATCCCGCCATTATCTCAGTTGGTCGAAAGCCTTTCGCCGCTCGGCTATGACTATCGACGCGATGATGAGGCACTGACCTGGGGATCATCAGATATCAATTATTCCGTAACGTATTTTAAATAACGTTTTCCCTTTATTGCACCCGCCACTGAGCGGGTTTTTTTATGCCTGGAGTCAATATATGACCAGTATTTATGAAAAAACGCAGGGCACAGTATTTAGCATTTCTGCTGCGGTAGCGACCGAAGCAAACCCGGCAAATGCTACTTGGCTGTCAGCATCGTGTTCAACAAAAGAGCTGAGTTTCACCGGAGGGCAGAAAGATGACATTGAAGTGACGACACTTTGTTCGACCGAAAAAGAAATGACGAATGGACTTTCATCACCAGCCGAAATGAGCATCAATCGAAACTGGAGTGCTGGCGAGTTGGCGCAAGAGTCTTTAATGGAAGCCTATGAAACGGATGAGCGCCGCGCTATCAGGGTTGTATTCCCATCGGGTAACGGATTTGCCTATCTTGCTGAGGTTCGGCAAAACAGCTGGAGTGCCGGGACGTCAGGTGTGGTTTCCGCTTCTTATACTCTGCGCATTATTGGTAAGCCTGTCCGCATTATGGCTTCTGATGTCGTTCCCGTCACTGGCGTAACCCTGACGCCGACTAGTGGCAGCGTGGCTGCGGGTGGGACAGCGACATTTAACGTCAATATTACCCCGTCAAATGCGACAAACAAAGGCTTCACTTTACTCTCATCCGTTCCGGCCCGAGCGACAGCCATGGCCAGCGGTATGACGGTGACAGTAACAGCCCCTACCGGGGCAACTGCAGGATCAGCCAGCATTACGGTTACGACTTCCGATGGCAACAAAACCGCGACTTACACAGCTAACGTCACCGCTTAACAGGAGGGCACTAAAACATGTCAGTCAAAAAGAAGTTTGATCTCAAATCACTGGTGTCTGCAGCACATGCTGGATTTCGTACTAAAACGGTATCAGTCAGCGAGTGGGATGGGGTGAGTGTCGTACTACGAGAACCCTCTTTAGAGGGATGGGGCCGGTGGCGCGAGATTATGGCATCACCGGAAATAAAGGAGGGGGGAGTCCAGCTTTCTATCTCAGAAGAAACCCAGCGCAATATTCGTGCTGATGCTGTGATGTTTATTGATGCGTTATTGGACGAAGACCTGCAGCCAGTTTTTGCAGTGAGCGAATTGGAAACCGTGATTTCATTTTACGGCCCAGTGCATGCCCGTCTTTTGAGGATCGCGATGGGGTTGGCAACATCTTCAGAGGATGCTGAAAAAAAGTCATAGAACCCGGCACCCAATTCATGATGAAACTCGCACTTCGTCTGGGTAGGACATTGGGTGAACTCCAACAAACGATCGGGATGAGTGAACTTCGCTTGTGGGCTGCATATGACCGTATCAGCCCGATCGGTGATGAGCGGGGAGACTTTCAAGCAGCACAAATCACGGCAGCGGCCTATAACGCACAAGGGGGGAGAAATCAGCTCAGTATTGAAGATGTGTTATTGGGCTGGGGTAAGTCGGAAAATAAAATTGACGACGACGGATCAGAACTTGAAGCGTTTTTAGGTCAGTTGGCTGAGTAATTCACCCGCTTCGGCGGGTTTCTGGGAGGAACTATGACAGTTCTGGGTGATCTGATCGTCAACCTGTCGGCTAACTCAAGTTCATTTCAAACCGAGATTGCAAGAGCTTCTCGTCTGGGTGCTGAATATTACAAAACAATGGAGGGCGGCTCTCGCAAGGTAGAAGCGGCTACGCGTCAGAGCAAACGCGCATTATCCGAACTTAACAATGAGTTGGCCACCATAAGAGAATCAGCACGCGCCATGGTGGGTGTGCTTGCCGGTTCGTTCGCGGTGAGTAGTCTCATCAACACGGCTGACCAATACGGGCAAATTTCATCACGCATTAAAATGGCGACTGGCTCACAGGAGGAATATAACAGCGTTCAGCAACGCCTGATGGAGATCAGCGACCGCACCTATAAAAGCATTGAGGAGCAATCCGAGTTATATATTCGTAGTGCCAACTCAATGAAGGAACTTGGCTTCTCCACCGCCAGCACCATTGATTTTATTGATTCAATTTCCAGTTCATTGACCACCAATGCGGCCAGCGCTGAAAAGGGCGAGAGCGCCATTAATGCCCTGTCTAAATCCATGGTTTCCGGCAAAGTTGCCGGAGATCAGTGGAATACCGTTATGGAAGTTATGCCGACGATTGTTGGTGATATTGCCCGGTATCTGGGGCTGACAGAGACGGCGGTTAAAAAACTGGCCGCCAGTGGCAAGTTATCGATGGATACTTTTGCAAAAGCCACTATTGCCGCAAAAGACCGTAACGCAGAACTGGCCGAAGCCATGCCGACCACGGTCGGTGATGCCATCACTAAGCTGTCAAACCACTGGAAAGCTTATATCGGAGACGCGAACACCGCGATGGGGGTGACGGCGGCAATCTCTGGTGTCATTTCCACTGCGGCGAATAACATTGATGTATTAGTTGCTGCCGGTACCGGGCTGGTTGGCCTTGGACTGGCACGATACTTCGGCGGGTTGGCCAGCAGCGTTAGCAGCGCGACTGGCAATCTGATTACCGCAACCCGCTCACAACTTGCCCTGGCTGCGGCGCAAGTTGAGGGTGTTCAGGCATCACTGCTTCAAATCAGGGCTGAGCGAGAATCAGCGGTAGCAGTCCAGAAATCGTTAGTTGCTCAACTACAGCTGGCGCAAACAGAAAAGGCTCGCGCTGTTATTCGTGCACAGTTGGCAACCAACTCCGCTGCTGTTGCGGCGGCATCACGCGCCGAAGTCGCTGCAACCGATGCTCTTGCGGCGGCGCAGGGGCGCTTAAATATCGCTTCCGGGCTGGCAAGTAAGGCGCTGGGCTTGGTGGGTGGCCCGGTCGGGGCCGCAATGCTGGCAGCCGGTGCAATCTATTATTTCTACGAAAAATCAGAACAGGCCAAACGGTCAGCGACAGAGCTGGCGGGTGGAATCGGTGGTCTGATTGATAAAATGCGGGAGATGGGGAATGTTCAGTTAGCCGCAGAAATCGGCAAGCTGAATAACTCATTACCGGCACTTTCTTCCGTTGTTGCTGATGCGCAAAAGAATTACGACAAAGCCACTGAAGCCGTTGAGCGCAACAGTCGCCAGATTTATTTATGGGGGAAAGGCTCTGTAATTGGGAAGCAAGCAGCTGAAGAACTGAAAACCTCGATTAATAATCAAGCCATTGCACTCAAAGAGTTAACGGATGCGGAAGAGAATAAAAGCAGGGCGGTAAACGGTGCTAATGTCCTGAGCGCTCAGCTAAATGGAACGCTTAAAGAGGGTGTAGGCATCCTCAAGCTGGAACAAGTTGAAGTGGGAATTGCAGCCGGAATGATGGCTAATTTTACCAACTCGCTGAATATTGCTACCCAAGCCAAAGCCGCTTTTAACTCGACTAGTCTGATTATTCCCGTTAGCGAAGAACTGAAAAATGCGCAAAAAGTGCAGGACGATAAGCTGGCGATATTAAAGCTATCGGGAAAAGCACAGGCGACAGAAATTGCCAAGCAGGAAGCTGAACGCCTTAAAATCACCGATCCTGCTGAAGTGTTAAAATTCGTCAGTGGCGAACTGCGTAATTATGATCAGACAGAGCAGAATAAGGCGAATGAGCAGGCCAAAAACAAAGCGGCCAGTGCAACCAAAACGGCTGAAAGTGCAACGAAAGCTTATGAACAAGCCATTGCTAATCTGAATAAAGAAATTCAGGTTGAGTCTGTTCGCCTGGCGCAGGGTGAAGCTGCCGCGTCATTATTTGCTGCATCAATTGAAACCGGGGCGAAATATACCGATGGCCAGCGCGTAGAACTGGAACGGTTGAATAAAACCCTGGCAGAGTCAAAACAGCGTTGGGAAGATCACAATGCGGCTATTGCGTCAGATCCTTATCGCGCCGCAGCAGAATCTCAGCGGCAGGCACAGGAACAGCTTCAACGGCAGATTACGGGGGGTGAAATACAAAGCACCGAGGAACTCTATCGGCGCAAAGAGAAAATACACTCTGACTATCTAACGGCGCTGGCAGAGGCTAACCAACGCTCCGCCGTCAGCGCGAATGATGAGCTGGCCGGTAATGTCGATCCGGTGCAGAACCTCAGTAACCAACTGGCAAAGCGTCAGGCGCTTATTGAGACTTATGCGGCGGCAGGTGTTATCACCGAACAGCGAAAAAATCAGCTTATTCTTGCCTCTGAAACCGAAACCCGCGAACAACAATACCAGGCATCCCTGCAATTATTCGCATCGCAAGGTGATCTGCAGCGAATGGCCGTGGATTTGTATCAGGATTCCAAAGACAGATTCACTAATATGCTGACGGGTCTGGCGAATAAAACCCAAACGGCTACAGAGGCTATGTCGAATTTGTTCGCTTCATTGTCTCAATCGATTATCAAAAACCTCGTCGATATGGGGGCGCAAGCCCTTATCACCAGCTCCATTATGCAGACAATAACCGGTGTCTCTGGCGGGCTGCTGGGGGGGGTTATGGGCGGCGGAAGTGCGGCGGGTTCGGCAAGCAACGCATTCTCCGGTGGAGCTTATAGCGGATTGTCATTTAATGCCAAGGGCGGCGTTTATGATTCGCCAAGCCTAAGCGCTTACAGCGGCCAAGTTGTCAGCTCACCTACCTTTTTTGCGTTTGCTAAAGGTGCTGGTGTGATGGGGGAGGCGGGGCCAGAGGCAATTATGCCACTAACCCGCTCCGCTGACGGTTCACTGGGCGTTCGGGCGGTGAGTAGCAATATGCCGACCAGCTCAGGTGGAGGAAGTGGTTCAGCCGCGCCGCAGGTCTATATCACTATCGACGGCAACGGTAATACCTCCGCTCAAAGCAGCCAGGGCATGGAGCAATTTGGCGCGGAGATTGGCGCATTTGTTGATAGCCGCTATAAGGCGTTGATGGCTAAAGACTTGGGGCAAGGTGGCGCTTTAACTAAAAGAATTCAGGGGCGTAGATGATAAAGGAATTTGAATATTGCCCACGCATAAATCCGGTCGGGGACATTACGACCCGCACACGTGAATTGCAGCTGGGTGATGGTTATACGCAGCGTTCTGGCGACGGACTCAATGAAGAAGCCCAAAGCTGGCCGCTTTCGTTCGTGGGTGAACTCGACTACATCATGCAGATCCGACAATTTCTACGAGAGCATAAAGGCTATAAGGCGTTTCAATGGCGAAACCCCATGGGCGAGCTAGGTCTGTACTGTTGCCAGAAACAGCAAGTGAAAGCCTCGGGGAAAAATGCGGCCGGCAAGCCGATGTTTGAACTGTCCGCAACATTCATTATTGCTTACCATCCATAGGAACTCATCGTGTTAAATACTGACTTACAGATGCTGGAGCCGGGCAGCAAGGTAAAGCTGTTCGAAGTGGACTGCACCGAGTTTGACGGCCCACAACTTTATTTTCATGACCATCCCATTCCTTACACTGAAGCTGAGTTGGAAGCCGCAGGCGGCGACCCAGATTTATTGCCAGTGAAATCTATTTGGTGGCAAGGCCGCGAATACAAGCCATGGCCGACAGCGATAGAGGGAGTGGAGGTGACTAGTGACGGTAACGCGTCAACACCAACTCTGTCCGTGGGTAATTTGGATGGAACCATCACAGCATTATGCCTGGCTTATCAAAATCTAGCTCTGGCACAAGTGAAGATGCACACCACGTTTGCACATTATCTTGATGCGCGGAATTTTCCAGAGGGAAACCCTGAAGCTAACCCGGACGAAGAGAAGATCGATGTCTGGTATATCGACAGCAAGACCTACGAGGATGATGAGCAAATCCAGTTTGCGTTATCCAGTCCGGCCGACCTGCAGGGCATTATGTTACCCACTCGCCAGATCCATTCCCTTTGCACCTGGTGCATGCGCAATCAATATCGCGGAGCGTCATGTGGGTATACCGGTACCGCTTATTTTGATGAGGACGGCAACCCAACGGACGACCCGAGCAAAGATAAATGCTCCGGACTGCTTTCGACGGGCTGTGAAACACGATTCGGGAAAGGTAAGCCGCTCCCGTTCGGTGGCTTTCCCGGATCTGCATTGATAAAGAGGTAGCCATGCGTAAACATATTATTACTGCGTTGCTGGCTCACGCCAAAGATGCTTACCCTGCTGAATGTTGCGGGCTGGTGGTGCAAATCGACCGTAAACAGGTTTACGTGCGTTGCACCAATACCGCGCCAGAACCGGGTGAGCAATTCCGCATTGATCCGGTTGAATATGCGGCAGCGGAGGATAAGGGGTCTATTATAGCTATTGCCCATAGTCACCCTGATGCCACAACTCAACCCTCCCAACTGGATATTGCACAGTGTGACGTGTCACAAATGCCCTGGCTAATTGCCAGTTGGCCAGAGGGCGATATTCGCCAGATTATGCCGAGTGAGGGAATAAAGCCCCTCAAGGGTAGGCCTTTTGTGCATGGCATATGGGATTGTTACGCCATCGTGCGGGACTGGTACCGGCTTGAACGTGATATTACCCTACCTAATTTTGAGCGGGATGATGGCTGGTGGGAGCGCGGCGAAAATCTGTACATAAAGCATTATGCTGATGCCGGTTTTTATGCCCACACCGGGCAGCCAGAAGTCGGTGACGTTATTTTGATGCAGTACAAAGCGAGTGAGCCGAATCATGCCGGAATTTACTTGGGTGATGGCAAGATGATCCACCATCGATACGGTAGTTTAAGCGAAATTGTCCCTTATGGTGGTTATTGGCTTGATCGCACTATCAAGGTGCTACGGTACCAAATACCAGCGTAAATGCTATCATTCTGTTTTCTGCATGGAGATAAACGGATGAAAAGGTTATTCCTATTGGTAGCAATATCAGTATTACTGTCAGGTTGTGAGACGACCCCACAGCAATTAAGGGGTAGCAAGCCTGCTGCAACATTCGAATCAAGCAAGCATGCTGATATATTAGCTCCATGCTTTATTAGAAATTTTGAAGAGAAAACTTACGCGGGCGCTCCAGTTGTTACGTCTGTGAAGCCTTTAACAAATGGACTGACTATATCTATAGTAGATAATTACGAGTTTGTTGATGTCATAAATAGTGACTCAATTACTAAAATTACTTTATATTCAGCAATATTTAATAAACCGACAGCATGGCGCTCACAGTCCAGAACTAATGAAGTCATTAGTGACATAAAAAGTTGTCTATAATCTAATCGATATATGAAAACCCGCTTCGGCGCTGGTGAATCCCCAGAAAAAAGGACAGGCATAGAGAAAATATGATCTACTGATTGTGCAACCAATTCAGCGAGATCAACTCTATGCCTGCCCGTAAAGTATGCCAGAACTTTTTCCGGGGCGCTTTAGCCCCGTTTCATCAATATCGTCAAAATGCCCTGATTGATGCAACCGTCGCATTGACGCGTGGCGCTTCTCTGACCCTGACCAGTATCGGACGCCATCTGCCGGGAACCGCTCAGGTAAAACACAAGATAAAACGGGTTGACCGGCTGTTAGGTAATACGGCTCTTCACCATGACATCCCTCTGATATTTCGTAATATTACTTCGTTACTTACGCGCCGACTTCCCTGGTGTGTTATTGCTGTTGACTGGAGCGGTTATCCCTCACAGGCATTCCACGTCTTACGCGCCAGCCTGATTTGTGATGGTCGTTCCATCCCGTTAATGAGCCAAATTGTTCCCTCGCATAACCAACAGAATGCATTGATACAAAAAGAGTTCCTGAATTCTATCGCCACCGCTATTGCGCCTGATAAAAAGGTGCTCATCGTCACTGACGCCGGTTTTCAAAATGCCTGGTTTCACCATATTAAATCATTGGGTTGGGATTTTATCGGGCGAGTCAGAGGCAATATCCAGCTCCGGCTGGATAAAAAAGGTGAGCACTGGTTCAGGCGGCAGGAATTATCGGCCAGTGGCAAACCTGAATATCTGGGGCCGGGGACACTCGCACGTGCAGAATATGCCCGCTGTGATGGTCACTTTTACCTGCATAAAAAGGAACCCAAAGGGCGGCAGAATAAACGTGCCCGTTGCCGGATATCTCGCTATTCGCAAGAGCGGGACGGACGCGCCGCAGCAAAAGAACCGTGGCTTATCTTTAGCAGTACAGAGGAGTTTAAACCACGTGAAGTCATGAAGTTATACAGTCGCAGGATGCAGATAGAGCAGAATTTTCGCGATGAGAAAAGTGAACGTTTTGGCTTTGGGCTTCGCGCCAGTCACAGCCGCACAGCGGGGCGTATACTGGTGTTAAGTCTTCTGGCAACGTTAAGCACGGCAGTATTATGGTTACTTGGCTATCATGCTGAAAATAAAGGGTTACATCTGAGGTATCAGGCTAACAGCCTTAAGTCACGACGGGTTATATCTTATCTGACATTAGCGGAGAATATCTTGCGACACTCTCCGCTAATTTTAACGCGAACAGCACTGGATGCAGTTCTTAATCACCTCGCCAAAACCTACCGAAGTATGGTGTTGGTTTATTAGCGCTGAATTAGTGGGGATCCCTCAGCGCTTCGGCGGGTTTTTTATTGGGGGTAATATGTCAGAAGTAAAAACAATTCGCTTATATGGTCAGTTAAAACAATTCACAGAAAATAAAGATGGATTTTTTCGCTTTGCTGCCAGTTCAACACAAGAAGCTATTAAGGCCTGTTGTGTATTATTGCCGGGGTTTGAGCGATTTCTTAATGACGCTAAAGACAAAGGACTTACATTTGCTGTTTTTAAAGGTAAACGCAATATATCTAAAGATGAACTGGAGTTTAATATTGGTGATGAAGAAATAAAGATAGCACCAATAATTATAGGCAGTAAAAAAGCAGGGTTATTTCAAACTATATTAGGTGCTGTTTTGATAGCCGCTGCTGTATTTGCTGGGCCGGGGGGGATTGGAGCTGCGTTTGCAGCGAAGGGAATGGTTGGCATGACCGCGATGATGGGGGCTTCCTTGGCACTCGGCGGAATGGTTCAGATGCTATCACCCCAGCAGGGTGGACTTGCAATGCGAGAATCACCGGACAATAAACCCAGTTATGCATTCGGCGGCCCGGTTAACTCCATCGCTCAGGGCAACCCCGTACCGCTCGGATATGGCAAGCGACGAATTGGTGGAGCGTTAATATCTGCCGGAATCCACGCTGAAGACCAGCAGTAACAATTTTAATTAACGCCGAAAGGCAGGAGTGAGTTATGACGCAAGAACAGCGAATTGAAGCGCTAGAGCAGCAGGTATCAGAGATGGAAAAACAGCTCACCGAAATTAAGCAATCGGTGAGCTGTGATGGTGAGCTATATAGTGAGAATATCACTGGTTCACTGCTTGCTCCTGAGTATTTTGGAGGGACAGTGAGTGCTATTGCACCTTAAAGCGTTGAATAAGTTCAGCCAAATTATCAAGCGCTACAGCAAGATGCTCATGCTCCCCTTTATTCCCTTTAGCATCGCGCTGTAAAGCTGAAATGACAGCAGGCTTTATATCTGAGTTGCTGGCGGATAAATTAGTCAAAGAATACGCTAATGCGACTTCCACAGCCTTAAGTCTGGCACCTAATTTTTCAAGTTCAAGATTACTCATTTTTAACTCCCTTTTCCCAGAGTAAATCAGCCATTTCTCCGATAGATAACACTCAAGCCGTGCATGGCTTGGGTGGGCTGACCTTACACAATAGAAGATCAGCCGGTAATCTCCATTGGATTGATCAATAAACACGCCAATGCCCACATTTAGTGGGCTTTTTTATGCCTGGAGAAACGATAATGTCTAAAGGCGGCTCGTCTAATACCCGGACTCCGGTAGAGTCTCCCGATTCACTGCAATCAACATCCTACGCAAAATTACTTTTTGCGCTCGGCGAGGGTGAGTGGGAGGGTGGGCTAGATGGCACGAATATTTTCCTTGATGGCACCCCCATCAAAAATGCAGATGGCTCAATTAACTTTCCCGGCGTTCAATATGAGTTCCGTTCTGGCACCCCCGATCAAACTCATATTCCAGGCATTCCAGACATTGAAAATGAAACAGCGATCGGCCTTGCGCTGACCAGTCAAACGCCATTTGTCCGGTCAGTGACCAATACTCAGTTATCAGCAGTTCGGTTTAGATTTTCATGGTCTGCACTACAGCGCCAGCAAGATAACGGGGACGTAGTTGGTTATCGCATTGAATATGCTGTCGATGTGGCAACGGATGGCGGCGCTTATAAACAGGTTATGACCTCGGCGGTTGATGGTAAAACAACAACAAAATATGAGCGCAGCCACCGCATCGATTTACCTGATGCCACTACGGGCTGGCAGATCCGTATTCGTCGAATTACACCCAATTCAACCAGTAATATGATTGCTGATACGATGGTGATTGAGGCCATTACCGAGGTTATTGACGCAAAGCTGCGTTATCCAGAAACCGCTTTGTTATTCATTCAGTTTGACGCGAGCCAGTTCCAAAATATCCCTGTGGTTTCATCTGAGCCTAAGATGCGGATTGTCCGCATTCCATCAAACTATGACCCGGTAAATCGAAGTTACTCGGGTATTTGGGATGGCTCGTTTAAATGGGCCTGGACTGATAACCCCGCCTGGATTTACTACGATATTTTGATTAGTGAGCGGTTTGGTTTAGGCCAGCGGATTAAAGCCGCCAATCTCTATTACACAAAATTAGATTTATATCAGATTGCGCAATATTGCGATCAGCTCGTTCCAGACGGTCGCGGCGGTAATGGCACTGAGCCTCGGTTCCTTTGTAATATTTATATTCAGGCTCAAGCAGAGGCATGGACGCTTATTAATGATGTGGGGGCAATATTCCGCGGAATGACATTCTGGGCGAACAATCAGATGAACGTGCTGGCTGATATCCCTCGCGAGATGGATTACGCAATTACCCGCGCCAGCGTGAAAAATGGGAAATTCATCTACAGCAGTGCCAGCGAAAAGACACATTACAGCCATGCTTTCGTGTCGTGGTCTGATCCAGCAAATGGATATCAGGATGCTATCGAGCCAGTTTCTGAAATTGCGCTAGTTCGCCGGTATGATGTGAAACAGGCAGATGTAACTGCAATTGGCTGCACCCGACAAACCGAGGCTATTCGGCGCGGAAAGTGGGTTTTGCATACTAATGACGCCGATCGATCTGTCTCGTTCACTATCGGGCTTGATGGCAAAATCCCGCTACCCGGCTATATCGTCGGAATTGCTGATGAAATGGTTGCCGGTCGTCCTCTTGGGGGGCGGATAAGCAAGGTTAACGGTCGCAACATTACACTCGATAGAGTTTCTTCTGCATCTGTAGGTGAGCGATTAATCGTGAACTTACCCAACGGCAAGGCCGAGGGGAGAACGATTCAATCTGTTGCCGGTAAAATAGTCACTGTCACTACAGCCTTTAGCATAACGCCTGTTGCTCAGTCTGTGTGGGCCATTGATGCCAGTGATTTAGCTTTGCAGCTTTTCCGAGTGACGGGCATTGCCGAGGGGAGTGATGGGGTTTCTTACGATATCATTGCTATTGAGTATGACCCGAATAAATTTGCCCGTATCGATACGGGAGCCAGAATTGAAGATCGCCCAATCAGCGTAATTCCGCCTGGTGTTCAGCCACCACCGAAAAATGTTGTTATTGATAGCTTCTCAGCACTTTCACAAGGGCTTGCAGTCACTACTTTGCGCGTCACTTATGAGCCAGCAGTTGGTGCTATCGCATATGAGGTCGAATGGAGGCGCGATAACGGCAATTGGATATCAGCACCGCGTACATCAGCTCAAGGGGTTCAAGTTGAGGGTATTTATGCAGGACAATATCAGGCTCGCGTTCGTGCTATTAGCCCCTCTGAAATATCAAGTATCTGGGCTAACGCGCAGGAAACCACGCTAAAAGGCAAAGATGGGAATCCTCCAATGCCCGTGGGTTTCGCGGCTACTAGTATCATATTCGGTATAAAGCTGAACTGGGGCTACCCAGCGGGCGCTGAAGATGCGTTAAAGACGGAGATTCAATATAGTTTGTCTGCCAATGGCACCGATGCCATGTTGCTGAGTGATGTGCCGCACCCGCAGCGCAATTACACAATGCAGGGCTTGAGAGCGGGGCAGGTATTCTATTTCCGCGCCCGGATAGTAGATAAGTCTGGTAATCAGTCGCCATGGACTAGTTGGGTTCAGGGCATGTCAAGCGATGATGCAGGTCCAATTCTTGAATTTATTGGCGATGAGTTTCTTTCTAGCGAAACCGGAAAAGAACTAACAAGTAAGATTGAGAATAATACAGATGCAATTATCGAAAACTCATTAGCCAATAGCGAAGATGCCATCTCAAAATGGGCACACTATGGCGAGAACAGAGCAGGAATAATAGAGGTTCGCCGAGTTCAGGCTGATGCAGATAAATCATTTGCAGAATATCAGCAAGCAGTAACAGCAACGTTCAAGGGTGTTAACGCTAATATAACTGACGTCAGGACAGCTCAGGCAACAACAAATGATGCATTGGCTGAATTTAAAACTCAAACAGGAGTTAAGTTCGGAGAGCAAGACGCGATAATTCAGACTAAAGCTACGACAGTATTTGATAAAACTGGAGGCCAAGCTATATGGTCTGTCAAGGCAGGTATTAATTACGATGGTAATTACTATGATGCCGGAATGGTTATTGGCTTAGAAATAAAAGACGGCGTAGCAAAATCACAAATTGGCTTTAATGCAGACACCTTTATTCTGACTTCTGGATTGAATGGCGCTAAATACATTCCGTTTGCAATTGTCAACGGTCAGGTATTCATTAATGACGCATTTATTGCAAAATCCTCTATCGGCCGTGGGAAAATAACAGATACTCTGGATTCTGATAATTACGTCCAAGGTGTATCTGGTCTGCATCTTGATTTTAAAAACGGAAATGCTGAGTTTAATAATGTAAATCTCAGAGGAAATATAACTATGGATAACACTATTAATGGCATCCGGACAGTTATAAATAATTTAGGAATAACGACGTACCACAGCAATGGCCAGGTTGCAGTTAAATTAGGGTATTTCTAATGGCAGAGCCAATTCTATATGTATCCCCAGCTGATGGGGGGAAAGGCATCAATATGACGTCAGGAACACGTTTGCTAAAATTCTTGGGTGATTATGATGTGTATGGCTCGCCAGCAAGGGCAACATTGACCGGTTTTACTGGTGGTGGCCTGCATTTAGTACCAACTAGGTTTGGTAGTGTTATTTCATCGGGAGGAACATCTTTTGGCAGATATATTAATGGGTATTCATTGAGCGGAAACCAAATAACATTCTCAACGTCAGATGGGGGGCCTGGATGGGCTATATTCTCAGCATTTGAGATACCAAACTCACCGTCATTTGGTAGCTATGGTTTGTTTTTGCAGAATTCTGCGAATTTCATGTCCGTGACTGATGGTTCTCTTCTAGGTTTTTGCACATGGCGCGGAACAGTCACTATATCATCAGACTGGCAAGTGCCAAGTGGAATTCAAAACAGAGATAATGCAATTGTTTTTGCAAACTGGAATAACCCAGATGTGTCATTAATTTATGATGCTGATAGCAAAAATATACATTGTTTTAAAATAAATCCAAATGGGACTACCGGGAATGGGTCTGTAACTGCAAATATTTGCGTATTTACCACTGGTTTTTATCCGGAGCCACCAAGTCCGGGCACCGCTGGATTAGCAATATTTAACACATCTGGGCAATGCACTTATTCGTCTCGATATGCGCCATTAATTCTGGGTAAAACAGTGCAAATAAGCTCAACACCGAATGCTTGGATAAATACCGGGATAGAAAAGCCAATGATTCCATTGCCCAGTCTCGGCGGTTTCCCATCAGGCCCTGTAATGAACGGGGATTATCGCGGCTGGTATATGTCAGCGATGAGAATGTACGACTCAAATATAACCGCTGGCGTAGGTGCGTATGAGAATAGCTCTAACACGCTAGATTACCCTAGCGGGATAAGCCCTCTAGCCCTACCGGTATTAAATGCAGACACTTATTTTTAAGGAAATATAAATATGGCTTGGTATAGAGCAGGCACAATTACGAGTTCCAGCAATGTAATTACTGGAGTTGGAACTAAATGGCTAGATAATAAAATGGGTATCGGTGCTGGACAGATATTATTAGTTCCAGGCGACGGCACAATTAAGATGTATGAAATATTAGCGGTTGATACTGATACTCGATTAAGACTTGTCGCGACACCATCACCTGCAATATCTGGCGCATATGCAATAGTTTCATTTTATACAGACTCAGTTCCAGATTTTGCACGTCGTTTAGCCGCCCAGTTGGCTTACTTTCAAAGTCAAATGGAGGGGTGGCAGAAAATAATGACTGGTACGGGCAATGTAACTTTAATTCTACCCGATCAAACCAGTTTAGTTATGCCGTCCTTTAATCAGATGAACATCAATATAAATAGTAAGTTGCCGCTTACTGGAGGGACAATTACTGGCCCTTTAACCTTGCGTACTGCTTCGGCTATTACGCTGACACCCATAGACGAAACGGCCTACAACTGGATTCACTGGACGCAATTGGACGGCTCCCCTGGGATTAGAATGGGTCGCATGGAAAATAATGGGCCGTTAATTATTAGAGATTACAGCCCCGGCGGAATTACTGCGCTTAATCTGGCTCAAGGTCAATATGTTTGGACTAATGGAAATCTTAATACAACTAACGCCGTGCAAACCCTAGGGTTAGGGTCTGCCGCTAGCAAGAATGCACAGGCAAACACTACAGATGCAGATGCAAGTAAATTGATGGGTGTTGGGGGGTTTGGTATTGGGTCGACTGCTGGGATTAGTTTGGCTCAAGATAATACAGCCAATGCTACAACGCTAAAAAATGGATTTTATAACAGTTTGACTCAGTGGATCGGTACGCCCGGCGGCATATCTGGGCAGCAATCTGGAATTATCAATATTGCAGTGCATCCAGCAGGTGATGCTTGGAGATCTCAAATTGCATTATCATATAGCGCACAGGGAAAAATGTTTTTTAGAGCCACGTCAGATGGGGTATGGAATACATGGCGTGAAGTATGGCATTCAGCTAACACAACAGTGGACTCTAATGGCTTCCTTAAAAAAGCCTCGCCTGTAGTGAAGTTATACGGCGATGGTAGCTCTGAAACAAATGAAGAGTCGGCGGCGGTAACAACAGAACGCATTAGTGAGGGCGTTTATAAAATATCTGGCGTACTAGGTTTTAACGCTGATGATAGCTGGGGTGGGGCAGATGGGGGCATAGAAATCCCGATCGACAAGAACAAGCAACCGTTAATCTGGGTTGATTATGAGATCGATGAGGGCGGTGACTTAATCATTAAGACATATCATCGCACACATCCGGCTTCCCCTGAGTTTGCACAGAACAATATCGAAGATTACGAAGATGGCCAGCCGATTGACATTCCAGCTGGCCGCTTTGTTGATCTGCGCGTTCAGATGCCTGGAGTTGAAGAAATAGAACCGCCACTAACTGAAGCATAAATACAAAACCGGGCTTAATGGCCCGGTCTATTCTTGCTTGAGGGCTTGGTTACGAGTAAAAAGCCTTCTGCAAAACTATTTTTTATTTGTTTCTATTCAGTAGGTTATAACACGACTGATTTAGTTGATTTTAGGTGTGAAAAATCCAGCAATTATTTTAAATATCAATATATTACAATGTGACTCAGTGCCTACTGAAGCAGTATATTGAAAAGCACTCTCCGCTAGATGCTAATCAGTATCAGCCGAAAGGTGAAATTGTTTATAAGTAACCTGTAAATACAGAAGCCTTCAGACAGAGATTGGAGGCTTCTGGTCACAACTTTTAGTATCAATCTCGCTTGGCGATATCCGCGAATGTGCCTTGCAGTAAACGGCATAAATCTGTTGCAGCTAATTCAATATCTAAACCGCGTTTGCCGCCGGAAACAAATATAGTGGCATATTCTTGAGCTGGGCTATCAATCACCGTGGGTAAGCGCTTTTTCTGCCCCAGTGGGCTGATACCGCCGACTAAATAGCCGGTGCTGCGCTGTGCCAATTGTGGGTCGGCCATCTCAGCTTTTTTGGCCCCCAATGCGCGCGCGACTTTTTTTAGGTCAAGCTGGGTAGCGACAGGCGTGACTGCCACTGCCAGATTTTTGGCATCGCCATTTAACGCAACCAGTAGAGTTTTATAAACTTGGTCCGCATTAAGTCCCAGTTTTTTAACCGCTTCATCACCGAAGTTAGTGTCTGCTGCATCATGATGGTAAGGGTGCAATGTGAAAGGAACTTTTTGTTTTTCCAACAAAACGACTGCAGGTGTCATAATAAACGTCCAATTAAAATGAAAATTTATTCAAGTGGAATATCCTACACGCAATCATTGTTGTAGGTTTAAAAATTAATCTAGCAAAATCAGCATAATGATCCATTTTGGAATGATACAGGGCGAATGTCTGTTGCTAATCTAATCGTCTGGTTGTTACCCTGTACTTGCTGCTTATATTATCCGCAAGGAATATGAGAGCTGAATAACTAAAATAATGAAAGTTCCTCTTTGACTGGCCGATAGCAATATTGGCCATTTTTTTGTGTTTTTTACTGTAAGTTAGGTTTCAATAGTTCGGGAAGATTACCCTCGCCATATAAATGCAATGCGCCAACCGCCACCACATAGCGCCCGGCAGGTAGCTGTTCAAGCTGCTGCTGCCAGCGTTTGTTGCGTTGAATCATCAGCACGTCATACAGACCTTGGCTAAAGGTCGGGGCCAATGTGGACAGGTCATTTATCGGGTGATGCTCCAGCCACCAGCTCATCATGGTTTGCAACAGGCGGGCATTAGTGTGCCAATGGGCCAAGGTATCGAGCAGTAAAGACATGCCGTTATCGGGTAATGTCTCCAGCAAATCAAGCTGCATTTGTGCGCCCTCCAGCTCAATGACGGTTTTCTTCTGTGCTGCGGCCGCTTTCAGTAATTGATAGTCGATACCGTATTCACCGCGTAATCCTAGACGTTGCGCCTGGCGCGCCTGAAGCATCAAGGCGACTTGCCACGCGGGCAAAAAGGCCATGGACAGTGGGTCATTGTTCAGTTCTTCGCAGCGCTGTAGCAACTGTTGATAGTGTTCTTCAGATAATCTGTCAATTAGCGGCTCGGCCAGATTTTCGTTACTAAATGGTGAGGCCGCTTCAGTGATATCAGCTTCCACAATAAGTGCATCCGCTTGATTCAATTTATTCAGCAATTCGTGGGGGAGGGGAAACATACCTTCGGTTCCCATATGGATGCTGCCGACCAAATGAAGGTGGCGCTCACCGGGTAAGGTGACATCCAACGCGGGATAGGAATAGGTCGTTGCTGTGGCAATTCCTAAAAATTTTGCGATGCGATGAAATAATGGGCCCATGCCGGTTGATTCCCTTTTTAGCGTTTTCTGTATCCTAAACGCTAAATGGCGCACAAGAAAGTGTTGTGCACCATTAGGTTATATCCGTCTAGCTTCAAGTTGCATGTGCGTTGGCTTCCTTCGTCACTCGGCCCGTCCATGGGCCAAGCTGGCTTACCGCGTACCTGCATCTCCAATGACTTTGAGCACACAGGGCGGTTACTGTTTAGGTTTAAAGCGCAATAAGCGGTTGGCGTTGCTGACCACGGTAATGGATGACAGTGCCATTGCTGCTCCCGCGACGACCGGGCTGAGTAATGTGCCGGTGAAAGGGAATAAAATACCCGCCGCAATCGGAATACCCAGTGCATTGTAGAAAAAGGCTCCCAACAGGTTTTGCTTCATATTGCGCAATGTTGCTTTGGAAAGCTCAACCGCGTCTGCAACCCCGTGTAGGCTATGGCGCATCAGGGTAATAGCCGCCGTTTCAATCGCAATATCACTGCCTCCGCCCATGGCAATCCCGACATCGGCTTGTGCCAGTGCGGGCGCATCATTGATGCCGTCGCCAATCATCGCCACTTTATACCCCGCGGCTTGCAGTTGTTTGATTGCTTCGGCTTTACCATCCGGCAAGACACCGGCGATTACCCTTCCAATCCCGGCTTCTTTGGCAATAGCATTCGCAGTTATAGGATTATCGCCGGTTAACATCACCAAGTTGTATCCCCGCTGATGCAAACGTTGCAGCGCGCTGATACTGTCACTGCGCAGTGGGTCGCGGATGGACAGCAGTGCTGCCGGTTTCCCTTGCGCCGTCAGAATCACTGGCGTCGCACCACTTTCAGCTTCTTGCTGCATTAATGATTGCAACTCGCGGGTATCAATCTGTTGCTCTTCCAACAGGCGATTATTGCCCAGTAACAGTGGAATGCCGTCGACCTCGCCACTGACCCCCAAACCGCGCAGGGTGCGGAATTGGTTGACCGTCGCCAGTGTCAGCCCCTCCGCTCGTTGTAAAATAGCGCGCGCCAGCGGGTGATTAGAGCCGGTTTCCAGCGCGGCTGCCCACTCCAGCGCTTGCTGCTCACTGACCCCATTAAAGGTATGAATTGCCACCACTTGCGGGTGCCCTTCGGTCAGGGTGCCGGTTTTGTCGAACACCAATGTGTCGAGGTTACTGGCCTGCTGCAAGGCATCGGCATCTCGCACTAATACTCCGAATTCAGCTGCCCGCCCCACACCGGAGATAATCGACATCGGCGTTGCCAGCCCAAGCGCACAAGGGCAAGCAATAATCAGCACCGTGGTGGCGACCACCAGGGTATAAACCAACTGCGGTTGTGGGCCGAAGAAATACCAAATTAGCCCGGCAATAACGGCAATCGCGACCACGGTCGGCACAAAGACTGCGGAGATTCTATCGGCCAGCTTACCAATTTCTGGTTTACTGCTTTGGGCCTGACGCACCAGCTTGATGATTCGCGCTAATGTTGTCTGGCTGCCGATAGCATTGGCGCGGAACAACACCGACCCATCCTGCACTTGTGTCCCGGCATGAACGACATCACCGGCTGACTTTTGTTGTGGGATAGGCTCGCCAGTCAACATGGCTTCGTCCATCCATACTTCGCCCTGCACAATTTCCCCATCAACCGGCACACGGTCACCCGTGGTGAGGCGCAAAGTCATGCCCAGTTGCACCTCCGCCAGCGGGATGAGTTTCTCGCCGTCGTCCGTCACTACCCGCGCCGTCGGCGGCGCTAAATCCAACAAGCGCTCCAATGCATTAGAGGAGCGCTGTCTGGCGCGTTGTTCCATAGCATGACCAAGATTAATTAACCCGATAATCATGGCACTGGCTTCGTAATAGAGATGGCGAGCTTCCATCGGGAACACATCCGGCCAGATATTCACTGTGATGGAGTAAATCCAGGCCGCGCCAGTCCCCAGTGCGACCAAAGTATCCATGGTCGCGCTGCCATTCTTCAGACTGACCCAAGCATTACGATAAAAATGCCCACCAGCAAATATCATTACCAGTAAGGTGATTATCCCGATAATCAACCAGGGCGTTTGAGTTTCGGGGGTGAGCGTCATGCTGCCGCCAAATAATCCCCATCCCATTAATGGGATACCCAATAACAGGCCGAGGGCCGCTTGCCACTGGAAGCGCTTCATACTGGCGTGCGACATTTGTTGCTGACGTTCGCGTCGCTCGCCTTCATCTTCAATAATTTCAGCACCATAACCGGCATTCTTGACTGCCGCGATCAATGCCTCATTGCTTGGGTGGCCGGTCACTAATGCACTGCGCTCCGCTAAATTGACGCGCGCAACCTCGACACCATCAACATTTTCCAGTGCATTCTGTACTTTGGATACGCAACTGGCGCAGCTCATGCCGGTCAGCAATAACTGAACACTGTCACTATCACGGGTGGTTGGCTCTGCTGCTTGGTTGGTTTCGCTTTTTTTAACATTATTTGTTGCTACCGGAATAGAGGAAGAGGCCGCTGCCAGATATTCCGGCGAAGATGGGGCTGAGTGAGTCAGCGGCTCAGTTTTTGGGGAGTGCGCGCCTGTTAATGTGGCGTGATAGCCCGCTTGCTCTACGGCATCAATCAGAGTTTGTGCATCGACTTTGCCATACACTTTGGCGCTCTCAAGTGCCACGTCCGCCGCAATAACGCCGGGAACGGCTTCCAGTGCTTTACGGGTAGATTCGGTACAATGTCCGCAACTCAGACCGGAAAGTTGTAACTCAATATCAGGGCGGTGCGCTTCTTCGGCCTGATAGCCGGCTTGCTTGACGGTATCAATCAAGGTTGTGATTTCGGCTTCGCCCGTCACCTTGGCATAGTGAACATTTACTTCCGCATGATGAATATCTTCCCGGCTTTCTAATGCCGTTTTTACACGTTTGGCACAATTCATACAGGAAAGGCCGTGTAAGGCCAGCACCGTGGTTTGCAACATAGTTGACTCCTTATCGAGTAGCACCCTATCCATAAATTTTGTAGGGATAAGTTTAGTCGGTATTCTCAGTCATAGCCTTTATTCAGGGCAATGATAAACCTTAATATGCACAGATTTTATTCCGCTTGACTGACATCCGTCCTTTCACTAATTATAGAGGTTAAACCTTCCAGCAAGGGTAAGGTCAAGGGGGGCGAATGAATATTAGTGATGTGGCAAAAAAAACCGGCTTAACCAGCAAAGCCATCCGTTTTTACGAAGAGAAGAAACTGGTGACACCGCCTATCCGCACGGACAATGGCTATCGCAGCTACAGCGCCAAACATATTGAAGAGTTAACTTTGTTGCGCCAGGCGCGGCAGGTGGGTTTTACCCTAGATGAATGCCGCGAGTTACTGGCATTGTTTCATAATCCCGCTCGCCACAGTGCGGATGTAAAAGCCGCGACCTTACAAAAAGTCGCAGAAATTGAACACCATATTCATGATCTTAAACAGATGCGATTGCGTTTATTGGCTTTAGCGGACGAATGCCCAGGGGATGACGGCGCAGAATGCCCGATTATCAATAACCTGACGGGGTGTTGTCATGCAAGTGAGAAGCAAGAGGCCAAAAGCAAGAAGTTGGGTGATGAGGTATTGAGTTGAGGTATTCAGTTGAGATATTGTTAATGGCGCATTTAGATAAATACGCCATCATATCAATGCATTAGCGATGAACAGCCCTGACGTGCAAGGTGTTGCCTTCCACTAATATCACTTCAACTTCGGTACCAGCAGCTAGCTCATTCGCGCTATAAATGCGCCAACTGCTGTCGCCGACCCTCATACGGCCAAAACCGTCAACTGTCGGTTCCGTCAGTGTTGCCCGCGTTCCCAACAATTGATGGCTGCGCTGGTTCAGCATAGCAGGCTGTGGTTTGGTGCGTTTACTCAGCCAATACCACCATAGAAATGCAGAAACCACCGTCAGAACGGCGAACAACACGCCTTGCATCTCCCAGCTAAAGGGAAATAGCCAGACCAGAGCACCGACAACCACGGCAGCAACGCCGCTCCACAGCATATAACCACTGGCACCCAGCATCTCAGCGGCCAGTAGTAGCCCACCGAGTGATAGCCAAAACCAACTTGGATTTGCTGCAATTGCTTCCAGCATGGTTATTTACCTCGGCTGTTTTTACTCTCACCAATCAGTTCTGCAATACCACCGATAGCGCCCATTAAGCTACTGGCTTCTAGCGGCATCATAATGACTTTACTGTTATTGGCCGAACCAATGTGTTGCAGGGCATCGGTATATTTCTGTGCCACAAAATAGTTAATGGCTTGAATATCACCAGCAGCAATAGCTTCAGAAACCATTCTGGTCGCTTGGGCTTCAGCTTCAGCGCCACGTTCACGAGCTTCCGCTTGCAAGAATGCGGATTGACGCTCACCTTCAGCTTTCAGAATTTGTGATTGTTTCTCACCTTCGGCACGCAAAATAGCCGCCTGACGAACCCCTTCAGCTTCCAGAATATCCGCACGTTTGGTACGTTCAGCTTTCATCTGAGCATTCATCGCAGAAATCAGTTCAGCTGGTGGGCGCACGTCGCGGACTTCAATTCGGGTCACTTTGATGCCCCACGGGTTGGTTGCTTCATCAACAATGTGCAGCAGGCGGCCGTTGATGTTGTCACGTTGGGACAACATTTCATCCAGCTCCATAGAACCCAAAACAGTACGGAAGTTGGTCATGGTCAAATTGATAATGGCCGATTCCAAATTGCTGACTTCATAAGCTGCTTTCACGGGATCAATAACTTGGATAAAGCAAACGGCATCAATCGCCACGTTGGCATTATCACGGGAAATAATTTCTTGGGATGGGATATCCAGAACTTGTTCCATCATATTGATTTTGCGACCAACACGATCCATAAATGGCACAACGATATTCAGGCCTGGCATCAATGTTTTGGTATAACGACCAAAACGCTCAACAGTCCATTGAAAACCTTGCGGGACGATTTTGATTGAGGAAAAGACCACAATCAGGGCGACGACGATAAGTACAGGGATAACTGTAAACATATTTAACTTCCTGTCAGCAATGATTTTTGTTTCTTAATATTACGTGACAGGGCGCTAAACGCCTAATGAAAGGCAGGTAAAAGCGTGTAAATGAGAGAATGTGGGGCCGGAGCAGAATAAAACAGCGCGGGATGGCCCCGCGCCGTAGCAAATAATGGCAACCTTATCACGGCGAATAGCCGCTAAACGTGCCGGTCAGTAGAGTAAGGAGTAAAGTTGACGGCGATATTTGGCGGCCAGCGCATCGCCAGTACCTAGTGCGGCCAAAATATCCATTAATGTCTTACGCGCGGTGCCATTTGCCGCAGCTAAGTCTTTCTTCAAGTGGCCTAGCAGTAGCTCAAGTGCTTCTTCGTTACGGCCGACCTGATGCAGTTGCAGGGCTAATTGTACCGCCAGTTCAGCATTATCCGGCTGCTCAGCCACTTGTTGTTGTAACAACTGGATTTCGGGGGTGTCAGCGGCTTGTTTAAGTAACTCAATTTGTGCAATCAGCCCCTGATATCGGCTATCACGGTCTTGCAGTGGGATGGTTGCCAATACGCTTTCAGCATCTTCACTGCGGTTTAACTGAATTTGTGCTTCCGCCAGTTGCAGCGCAATGTCACTGGTTTGCGGGTTATTGCTTTGTTGCATCAACTGCCAGGCGTCTTTCAGCAATGGCAATGCTTCCTGCACTTTACCCTCACTCATCAACTGTGCAGCTTCGGCAGCTTTCAACTCTTCAGGTTTCGGTAACACTCGTTGCAGTAGTTCGCGGATAACTTCCTCTGGCTGTGGCCCTTGGAATCCATCAACTGGCTGACCGTCCTTAAAGAGATAAACAGCCGGAATGGAGCGCAAACCAAACTGTGACGCCACCATCTGTTGTGCATCGCAATCAACACGCGCCAGAATGAATTGGCCCGCATATTCTGCGGCCAGTTTATCCAGCACTGGGGTCAGTTGCAGACAGTGCTGGCTGCGTTCAGACCAAAAATAGAACAGCACAGGCACAGCCATGGATTGTTCTAAAACCTGATGTAGGTTCGCTTCAGTAATATCAATCGTAGTAGGTGCTAGCATGAATTATTTCTCTCATCCGTTTTAACAGTAGATGGGGGCAGATTATGTCGCTTCAACCTCAAGCTTAGGAATTGCCACGCAGGACCTTGTCTAACAGGCGGCCCGGCAAGATGCGGTGCAATATCGTCAGCGCATGGGCGACTAAAGTGACCGGATAGCGCAATTGCGGGCGCGGGCTTTCCAATGCATGGCGCAATTTCGGTAAAATAGCTTCTGGCGGCAGTGTAAAGCGCTTGGCAATACCAGGATTATTCACCGGCTTATCAACCTGAGCCTGATTTACATTTTGCGTGAAATGGGTGCTTATTGGCCCCGGCTCAATCAAACTGACATGAATTCCGCTGTCATGCAGCTCCATGCGCAGTGCATCTGACCAAGCTTCCAGCGCATATTTACTGGCGGCATAGGCACCGCGTCCGGCAGTTGAAACCAACCCCATCACTGAGCTGGTTTGAATAATGCGCCCTTCGCCGTGAGGCAGCATGGCGGGTAGCAAAAGTTGCGTCAGTTGGTGGGTACCAAACAGGTTGGTGGAAAATTGTTTTTCCAACTGCTGGCGTGAAATCGTCTGCAATGGGCCATATAACCCAAAACCGCCGTTGTTAAACAAAGCATATAAACGCCCAGCGGTCAGCGCGATAACCTGCGCGGCGGCGCGTTCGACACTGGCGCTGTCATCCAAATCCAGTTCAATACCTTCCAGACCCAACTGAGTCATCCTGGTGACATCATCGGGTTTACGGCAGGCCGCCAGCACGCGATAACCTCGGTTTTTCAAGTCTTGTGCCGCAATCAGGCCAATACCGCTGGAACAACCGGTAATTAATACTGCTTTTTGCATAACTTTACCTAGTGAATGGTTCTATTTATCTAAACAAGTGGTTAACTAAAGCTTATAACTTCTTATTGGTTACTAACGGTTTGAGTTGTTGCGCCATCCAATCTGCTATGAAAGGTTGCGCCTCGGCGTTAGGGTGTAAACCATCATCCTGCATCCACTCGGGCTTTACGGCAACTTGTTCCATAAAGAAAGGCACCAATGGAATGCCGAATTGCTGCGCCAGCTGTGGGTACATAGCGGCGAAAGCATCAGTATAACGGCGGCCATAGTTAGGCGGAATACGGATTTGCATCAATAATGGCTGGGCCTTGGCCTCCTTTATCTGATTGATAACTTGTGTTAAATCCCGTTGAATATCTTGTGGTGGGAAACCGCGTAGGCCGTCATTAGCACCCAATTCAATCAGCACCCAACGGGGCTGATGTTGTTTCAGTAGGGCAGGTAGGCGGGCTAACCCCTGTGCAGCAGTATCACCACTGATACTGGCGTTAACCACCTTCGGTAATGACGGTGTAGCTTGCCATGTTTTATCCAACCGCGAAGGCCAGGCTTCGGCAATCGGTAGGCGGTAACCGGCGCTTAAACTGTCGCCGAGAATCAAAAGTGTATCGGTTGCGGCGGCACGCAAACTGAATAATCCCAACAGTAATAGGAAGGGAAGATGCCAGCGGAAAACGTTCTTGAAGTTCATCATCTTAATAAACACGTCGGTCAGGGTGAGCAACAGCTCTCCATCCTTACCGGAGTTGAGCTGGTTGTCAAACCCGCGCAGACAATTGCGCTGATTGGTGAGTCGGGTTCAGGTAAATCAACTTTACTGGGCATTTTGGCCGGGCTTGATGATGGCAGCAGCGGCGAAGTCAGTTTACTCGGGCAGTCTTTGACTGCCATGGATGAAGAGGGGCGTGCGCAACTGCGGGCAAAAAATATTGGTTTTGTTTTTCAATCATTTATGTTGGTACCGACTCTCAATACATTGGAAAACGTCCAGCTTCCGGCGTTATTGCGCGGGGAAAGCGAGCGCGAAAGTAAAACCCATGCCATTGAGTTATTAAAATTGGTCGGGCTGGAGAAGCGGTTGCACCACCTGCCGGCCCAGCTTTCGGGCGGCGAGCAGCAGCGGGTGGCGCTCGCGCGGGCTTTTAGCGGGCGGCCAAAAGTGTTATTTGCCGATGAACCAACGGGTAATCTTGATCGGCACACGGGCGACAAGATAGCCGATTTGTTGTTTTCCCTTAACCGGGACTACGGCACCACATTAATTTTGGTTACTCATGATGTGCAATTGGCTGGCCGTTGCCAGCGGCGGCTGCGGCTCCAAGACGGTAAATTGTGGGAGGAAGCATGATTTGGCGCTGGTTTTGGCGTGAGTGGCGCTCACCCTCACTATTAATTGTCTGGCTGGCATTAACACTGGCGGTAGCTTGTGTGCTGGCGCTGGGCAGTATTAGTGACCGGATGGAGCAAGGGCTTAGCCAACAGAGCCGTGATTTTTTGGCTGGCGACCGCGTGTTAAAAACGGCTCATCCGGTGCCGGAGAGCTGGTTGCTGGAAGCAAAACAGCAGGGGCTGTCTATCAGTCGCCAGCTTTCATTCATGACCATGACGTTTGCCGGTGATCGCCCGCAACTGGCGGATGTGAAAGCCACGGACTTAGCTTATCCGCTGTATGGCAAGCTAGAAACCTTACCGGCGGATGTCAAACTTGAACCGGGAACCGCGCTGGCGGCCCCGCGATTGCTGGCGCTGCTCGGGGTTAAAGTCGGCGATACACTGGATGTCGGTGATACTTCGCTAAAGATTATTGGCGAAGTGCTTCAGGAGCCGGATTCAGGTTTTAACCCCTTCCAAACTGCGCCGCGGATTTTAATTAATTTGGCGGATGTAGAGAAAACCGGCGCAATACAACCGGGTAGCCGATTGAATTATCTCTATATGTTTGCCGGGCCACCGGAGGCAATTGCTAAATTCAGTGACTGGCTGACTCCACAATTGAAGCCGGAACAGCGCTGGTATGGTTTGCAAGAATCTGGCGGTGCGCTGGGGAAATCCTTGCAACGCGCCCAGCAATTCTTACTGTTATCGGCGTTATTGACGTTATTACTGTCCATTGCCGCAGTGGCCGTGGCAATGGGGCATTATTGCCGCAGCCGCTATGATTTGGTGGCGGTATTGAAAACATTAGGGGCCGGGCGCAGTGCGCTACGGCGGCTAATTATCGGCCAGTGGGTCTCGGTGTTGGTGCTGGCGGGTTTGTGCGGCAGTGTCATTGGCTTATTGTTCGAGAAAGTGTTAATCCGTTTATTGTCCCCAGTATTGCCGGCTACATTACCGGCCGCAGGTGCTTGGCCATGGATATGGTCAATGGGATCGCTGATATTGATTTCATTGCTGGTGGGTATTCGCCCTTATCGGCAACTGTTGGCAACTCAACCGCTGCGAGTATTGCGCCGTGATGTTTCAGCCAATGTCTGGCCATTGCGCTACTTTATCCCGGTGATGATAGCGGTGGTGGTGGGCTTGCTGGCCTTATTGATGGGGGGGAATTCCCTGCTGTGGGCCATTTTGGGCGGCATGGTGGTGTTAGCGTTATTGCTGGGCATCATCGGCTGGGGCGGCTTATTGCTGTTGCGCCGCCTGACGGTCACTCGCCTGTCATTGCGGCTGGCGATTAACCGCTTATTACGCCAGCCATGGATGACGTTGACTCAACTGGCGGCATTCTCACTATCATTTATGTTGTTGGCTTTATTATTGGTATTACGCGGCGATTTATTGGACCGCTGGCAACAGCAATTGCCGCCGGATAGCCCGAATTATTTCCTACTGAATATTACGCCGCAGCAGGTACCGCAAGTCACGGAATTCCTCACGCAGCATCAGATAACGCCGTCGACTTTTTATCCGATTATTCGCGCACGGCTGACTGAAATTAATCAACAATTGGCGACCGAACGGGTTGCGGAAGATGCGCCTGGCGGGGAGGCCGTTAATCGCGAGCTGAATCTGACCTGGCAGCAGGATTTGCCCGAGCACAATATTTTGACCGCCGGGCAGTGGCCGCCTAAGGCGGATGAAGTGTCGATTGAGAAAGGCATTGCTGATCGAGTGGGAATTAAAATCGGCGATAAACTGACATTCAGTGGCGATACGCAGTCATTTGGTGCGACTGTGAGCAGTATTCGTCAGGTGGATTGGGAAAGCCTGCGCCCTAATTTTTACTTTATTTTCCCACCGGCTGTACTGGATGGGCAACCCCAAACCTGGCTGACCAGCTTCCGCTATCACGGTGACGGCGAGGTTCTGACGCAATTGAATCGCCAGTTCCCGACTCTCAGTTTACTGGATATTGGCGCGATGCTGAAACAGGTTGGGCAGGTGCTGCAACAGGTCAGCCGCGCACTGGAAGTGATGGTGGTATTGGTGATTATTTGTGGCACTTTGCTGCTATTAGCACAGGTACAGGTTGGCATGCGCCAGCGCCGTCAGGAATTGGTGGTTTACCGGACACTCGGCGCAAGTAAACGCTTACTGCGAGGTACATTGTGGTGGGAATTTGCGTTGCTGGGGCTAGTGGCCGGTATGGCGGCAGCTATCGGAGCAGAAGCGGCACTTTGGGCATTACAGCGCTTAGTGTTTGATTTCCCGTGGCAACCTAACTGGATCATGTGGTGGTTATTGCCATTGGCGGCGGCGCTGTTGCTGTCACTCTGTGGCGGTTGGTTAGGGGCCAGATTGTTGCAGGGGCGGGCGTTATTCCGTCATTACACGGATTAGTGAAATAACGCGGGCGGCATAAACTGCCCGCGCTTCAGTTATAACTTAGCTTGCGCCCAGCGCAGGGCGTTTTGGTATTCCGCAGGTAGCAAAGGTGCTAATGCCGCCAGGGCCGCACTTAATTGCGCGCCATCGGGGTCATTTAAATTCAAATGGCCCACTTTACGGCCTTCGCGCACTTCTTTTTCATACCAATGCAGATGCACCAAGGGCAGTGATAGCCACTCTATATTCACTGGCGTGCCAATCAGATTGACCATCGCGGAGGGAGTATTCACCACCGGTTTGGGCAGCGGTAAGTCCAAAATAGCGCGCAGGTGCAGCTCGAATTGGCTGATAGAAGCACCATTTTGTGTCCAGTGACCACTGTTATGTACTCGCGGTGCCAGCTCATTAATTAGTAAACTGTCGTCGACGATAAAGCACTCCATCGCCATTACACCAACATAATTCAGCTCATCCATAATTGCGGACAGCATTTTCTCTGCTTGCTGCTGTAGTTTGCTATTGGGCTGTGGTAATGCCACGCTCATGCGCAAAATACCTTCTTCATGAAGATTATGGGTCAGTGGATAAAAGACTGATTGACCTTGATGACTGCGCGCACCGACCAATGAAACTTCGCCGGAAAAGTTAATACCTTGCTCGACAATACATTCGCCGTAAGCATCGGCGGGCAAACTTTCTTGTTCACCGGCGCGTAAACGCCATTGACCCCGTCCGTCATAACCGCCGACCCGACGTTTCACGATGGCTAATTCACCCAGTGTGGCAAAGACCTGCGGCCACTCACTATTGCTGGCCAATAATTGCCATGGTGCGGTCGCCAAATTCAAGCTGTCGAGCAACTGTTTTTGAGTCAGACGGTCAGCCAGACGAGGGAAAATATCGCGGTTAACGAAAGCGGTGTGGGTGGCGAGTTCGCGGGTTAACGCGGTTTCCGGCCAGCGCTCAATCTCGGCAGTAATCACACTGTGCTGATAAGGCACGGCTTCTGGCTCGGCATCTAAACCTACTGGATAAACAGCAATGCCTAGCGGCTCACCGGCTTGACGCAGCATGCGCCCCAATTGACCATTACCTAATACGCAAACGGGTTTCATGCTTCATCCCTCGGATCGGGATTGTCCAACACTTCGTCAGTTTGATTTTTACGCCAATCTGCTAAACGTGCTGCTAATTCAACATCATGCAGCGCCAGTATTTGAGCCGCCAGCAATGCTGCATTCGCCGCCCCGGCTTTACCAATGGCCAGTGTTCCCACCGGAATGCCACGTGGCATCTGCACGATGGAATACAAGCTATCGACACCGCTTAATGCCGCACTTTGTACCGGCACACCTAAGACCGGCACCAATGTTTTGGCCGCTAGCATACCCGGCAGGTGAGCAGCACCGCCCGCGCCTGCAATAATGACATGTAAGCCATTAGCATCGGCTTGCTCAGCAAAACTGAACAGTTTGTCGGGGGTGCGATGGGCAGAAACAACTTCGACATGAAAGGGGACATTGAGCGTGGTGAGCGCGTCGGCGGCGAACTGCATGGTGGCCCAGTCACTCTTGGACCCCATTACGATAGCGATTTTAACCCCGGCTGGGTAAGCCGAATCGAGGTTAGCTCCCATGAGTGTAAAGCTCCTGTGATTGCGCAAGCGTCGGCCAGAATGATCTTATTTTAAATCATGACTGGTGAAGAGGGCGTAGAGCATATCATGAGCCAAAGGCGAGGAAAACGGTTGCGTAGCGGCTTTTAGTGGGTTTTATTAGTTTTTTGATCGTAGTTGATGAGGTAAAACCTGAAGGTTAAAACGGGAATTTAATCAATTCAACACTATCAGCCGTGACTTTAACCATTGAACCTTCAACATGCCAGGCACCTAAAACCACACGGTGTACCGTTGCCGCCGCTAATTCGACGGTATGAACCGCAGGGCGGTGGGTATGCCCATGAATCATCCAACTGACATTATTTCGCTCGAAAGTTTCAACCACCGCCTGTGGATTGACATCCATAATCAGCTGCGATTTACCGCTATTATTTTGTTGGCTTTGATTGCGCATATAAGCCGCAATGCGTAACCGAAAGCGCAGCGGTAGCCACAGAAAGAGCTTCTGGATCAGGGGATTGTGTACTCGGCGGCGAAAATGCTGATAGTCGGCATCATCAGTGCACAGGGTATCGCCATGTAAAATAACGATTTTACGGCCATACAACTCAACAACTTTCTCTTCCGGCAGCAAGGTCATGCCACTTTCAAGTGCAAAGCGTTTACCCAGCAGAAAATCGCGGTTACCGTGGATAAAGTAGCAGGGCACGCCCTGTTGTTGGAGTGATTTCAACGCGGCAGCAACTTGCCGATACAGAGGCTCGGGGTCATCGTCGCCAATCCAGGATTCGAATAAATCGCCCAGGATATATAATGCATCAGCATGAATAGCATCACGCTGTATAAAATG
The DNA here is from genome assembly GCF_003600645.1 of Yersinia rochesterensis. NCBI lineage: Bacteria > Pseudomonadati > Pseudomonadota > Gammaproteobacteria > Enterobacterales > Yersiniaceae > Yersinia > Yersinia rochesterensis. Next base: position 3,048,740 of record NZ_CP032482.1, on the reverse strand, counting down.
CAGGAAACCGGCAGTGATTGCCGGTTCCTGAACGCTAAGATGCAAATCTGCAATAAAAAGCGTGCTCATTAAGCCGTTATTACTCGCTAACAGTAACGCTTTGAATGATCACATCTTCTTTTGGCACATCTTGATGCATACCGCTGCGGCCAGTCGCGACGTTTTTGATTTTATCAACCACGTCCAGACCTTCAGTCACTTCAGCAAACACGCAGTAACCCCAACCATCTGGGCGCTCTGAACGGAAGTTTAGGAAGTCATTGTCTGCAACGTTAATAAAGAACTGAGCAGTGGCAGAGTGTGGATCGTTGGTACGCGCCATTGCCAAAGTGCCACGGGTATTTTTCAGACCGTTGTTGGCTTCGTTCTTGATAGGGGCATCAGTTGTTTTCTGGTTCATGCCCGGCTCAAAACCACCGCCCTGAATCATGAAACCATCAATAACACGGTGGAAAATAGTGTTATCATAGAAACCTTTACGGCAGTAGTTCAGGAAGTTTTCAACAGTAGCCGGCGCTTTATCTGCGAAGGTGTTGATGACGATATCGCCGTGATTAGTATGAAAAGTGACCATAATAATGTTCCTGCTAGTGTAATAAGTGTATTCACAAATGAGTCGTAACTCTTTAGATGGCTCTTATATCATATCTGCGAGATTGAGTCAGCACTCGAAACGCCGCCAAGATGTGCGAAAAAGTGCTGTATCGGGAGCTGATTTACCGCATAATCTGATGATATCTTTTTAAACCATGCGTTTCGCAAAAACAAAAACCACGGAATGTCCCAATGCTAAAGATTTTTAATACACTGAGTCGCCAAAAAGAGGAATTCAAGCCTATTCATGCCGGTAAAATAGGTATGTATGTATGCGGGATCACCATCTATGACCTGTGTCACATTGGGCATGGGCGGACTTTTGTCGCTTTCGACGTTGTGTCGCGTTATTTGCGTTATTTAGGTTACTCTTTGACGTATGTCCGCAATGTCACCGACGTTGACGATAAAATTATTAAACGTGCCATTGAGAACAATGAAACCTGCGAGCAACTGACTACGCGGATGTTGGCTGAAATGCACAAAGATTTTGATGCATTGAATCTCAAACGCCCAGATTTAGAACCGCGCGCTACCCATCACATCCCAGAAATTATTGAGCTGACCGAGCGCTTGATTGCCCGCAAGCATGCTTATGTGGCTTCAAATGGAGATGTTATGTTCTCTGTTGAAAGTGATCCGGATTATGGTTTGTTATCTCGTCAAGATCTGGACCAGTTGCAAGCGGGCGCGCGAGTTGAAGTGGCTGATGTTAAACGCAATCCGATGGATTTTGTCTTGTGGAAAATGTCCAAACCCGGCGAACCTAGCTGGGAATCACCTTGGGGGCCGGGCCGCCCTGGTTGGCATATTGAATGTTCGGCAATGAACGGCAAGCAGTTAGGCGCGCATTTTGATATTCACGGCGGCGGCTCTGATTTGATGTTCCCGCACCACGAAAATGAAATTGCACAATCCACCTGTGCGCATGATGGCCCTTATGTGAATTACTGGATGCACTCCGGTATGGTGATGATCGACAAAGAAAAAATGTCGAAATCTCTGAATAACTTTTTCACTATCCGCGATGTGCTGGCCTATTACGATGCTGAAACCGTGCGTTATTTCCTGATGTCCGGCCATTATCGTAGCCAGCTTAATTACAGCGAAGAAAATCTCAAGCAAGCACGTGCTTCTTTAGAGCGCTTATACACCGCGCTGCGCGGGACTGACGTGAATGCAGCGCCGGCTGGTGGTGCTGAGTTTGAAGCGCGTTTCCGTGCGGCAATGGATGATGATTTCAATACTCCAGAGGCCTACTCGGTGCTGTTTGATCTCGCCCGTGAAGTAAACCGCCTCAAAGCTGAAGATATGACCGCGGCAAATGCGTTAGCGGCTGAATTGCGTAAACTGGCGCATGTGCTGGGATTATTGGAACAAGATCCAGAACTGTTTTTGCAAAGTGGGGCGCAGACTGACGACGACGACGAAGTGGCAAAAATCGAAGCTCTTATTAAACAGCGCAACGATGCCCGCAGTAGTAAAGATTGGGCGCTGGCAGATTCTGCCCGTGATCAATTGAATGAGCTGGGGATTGTGTTGGAAGATGGCCCGCAAGGGACAACCTGGCGTCGTAAATAATACGGAACTGGTTAACGGTACCCTAAATAATTTGAGTTGCAGGAAGGCAGCCAATGCACATGCAGCTTGAAGTATAACGGGTATAAGATTAAAAAAATTGCGGTTCTGGTGTTGACCAGTAACCGCATTTTTTTGCCCATATATTATAACTGCTACAACGGCAGTTTTTCGCAATAACCAGCTAAAACTCGCCGTTGCTGAGGTTATTAGGCTTTAACCTGTACTTTCATACCTTGAAACTCAACAATCTGGTCAGCCAGGATCTTGCAGCGCTTGCGCGTTTCCACATTCCCGTCGACTTTTACCAGCCCATCAGCGATGGCGGCTTTTGCTGAGGCACCGCTATCGTTCCAACCTTGCAACTTTAATAAGTCACACAGTTCGACGTGCGGGTGTTTTTCCAAATGAAAAATGTCCATTACTGTCCTTTCACTCTATTTTCGTTGATGTCATGATATTCCTCGCAGGCTTGCAAGGTATTTTGTATCAGTGTTGCAACGGTCATCGGCCCGACGCCACCGGGAACCGGTGTAATCCAACCCGCACGCTCAACGGCGGCATCAAATTCTACATCACCGACTACTTTACCACTTTCCAAGCGGTTAATGCCGACATCAATCACGATAGCACCGGGTTTTATCCACTCACCGGGAATAAAACCGGGTTTACCGACAGCAACGACTAATAAATCTGCATTTTCGACATGTTGGCGCAAATTTTTGGTAAACCGATGAGTGACGGTAGTGGTGCAACCCGCCAGTAATAGCTCAAGGCTCATCGGGCGGCCGACAATATTGGATGCCCCTACCACGACAGCATTCAGACCATAAGTCGGGATATCATAACGCTCTAGCAGTGTCACGATGCCGCGTGGAGTACAAGGGCGGAGTTTAGGCGCCCGCTGACACAAGCGGCCAACATTGTAGGGATGGAAGCCATCCACGTCTTTATCCGGGTGAATACGTTCCAGGACTTTGACATTATCAATACCCGCGGGCAGTGGCAGTTGTACTAGAATCCCATCTATTTCACTATCGTCATTCAGTGAATCAATCAATGCTAACAGCTCGGCTTCCGTGGTGGTCATCGGCAGGTCATAAGAGCGGGAAACGAAACCCACTTCTTCACAGGCTTTACGTTTACTGGCGACATAAATTTGTGAGGCTGGATTTTCACCTACTAGCACAACAGCAAGGCCAGGGGCACGTTTACCCGCAGCTAAACGTTTCTGTACCAACGCAGCTACTTCGTTTCGTACCTGCTGCGCAATCGTTTTACCATCTATAATTTTCGCTGACATCAGTGGAAGGGTCCATCAATTAAAAAAGCGGGAATCTGCCTATTTTGTCAGAAGCGGGGCGTGCTGTCAGGCGTATAATAACGATTAATTAACGATTAAATAGCCAGTTGATAAACCGTAAGGCGAAAAGCCATTGACTCAAAGGCGACTGCCCGTATAATCCAACCCGCAACTGACTGCCAGCAGCGTTCTATGCTGCGGTAAATATCAAATGCGCCCTTAGCTCAGTTGGATAGAGCAACGGCCTTCTAAGCCGTAGGTCACAGGTTCGAGCCCTGTAGGGCGTACCATCTCGAAGTAAATAGACGTCAACTGACGTCTTTTTTTATGCCTAAAATTCAGTGTATTAGCTGATTTTAGTGTGTCTTCAGTCTACCTAGCTCTATCGACATCAACCCACATCAAGTACTATTTGTTGGTATATGTGATGGTACATCCCCGTTCAATGAAATCTTATACCAACAGCCAGCAACGGAGAGCCACAAATGGCCTTAACCGATGTGAAGGTAAGAAGTGCAAAGCCAACAGAGAAGCCTTACAAGCTTACTGATGGCGAAGGGATGCATTTGATGGTGCATCCTAATGGATCTAAGTATTGGCGCTTGCAGTACCGATTTGACGGCAAACAAAAGATGCTGGCGTTGGGTATCTATCCCGAAATTTCTTTATCTGAAGCCAGGCAGCGGAGAGATGACGCTAAGCGGCAAGTCGCTAACGCTATCGATCCTAGTGAACAGAAAAAGGTTGATAAACAAGCTCGCAAAGCGACGGTAGAAAACACCTTCAAAGCTATCGCGCTTGAATGGCATGAGTACAAACGTCCTAACTGGTCGAAGGGTTATGCCGAAGACATTATGGAAGCGTTTGAAAACGATATCTTTCCGGATATCGGTAAGCGCCCAATTGCAGAGATCAAGCCTCTGGAGATCCTCAGTTCATTTCGTAAACTCGAAAAACGTGGTGTCCTCGACAAGCTGCGCAAAATCCGCCAGGCCTGCAACCAAGTGTTTCGTTACGCCATTGTCACGGGGCGCGCTGAATCTAACCCAGCCTCAGAACTGGCAAGCGCACTAACTCCGCCAAAATCTGTGCACTATCCTCACCTGTTAGCGGATGAACTTCCTGCTTTTTTAGAGGCTCTCGCCGCTTATTCCGGTAGCCCTATAACTCGGCTAGCAACAAAGATTCTGATGCTAACTGGCGTTCGTACCATTGAGCTCCGCATGGCTGAATGGAAAGAGTTCGATTTCGACAAGCGGGTTTGGGAAGTACCAGTCGAAAGGATGAAGATGCGCCGCCCACATCTGGTGCCATTGTCCGATCAGGTTGTGGCAGCACTACGTGAAATCCAGGCAGTGACAGGTCGCTACAATCTGGTATTTCCTGGGCGTAACGATATCACTAAGCCAATGAGTGAGGCGAGTATCAATCAGGTTCTGAAAAGGGTGGGGTATCACGGGAAGGCTACGGGGCACGGTTTTAGGCACACGATGAGTACTATCCTGCACGAACAAGGCTATAACACAGCGTGGATTGAGCTACAACTTGCTCATGTGGATAAAAACACCATTCGTGGCACGTATAACCATGCGCAGTATTTGGAGCAGCGTAGGGAGATGTTGCAGTGGTATGGGGATTATGTGGATGGGATGGAAGATTGTGATTCTTGGGAAGAAAATATTCAAGTGTATAACTAAGAACACTTCATTATGAATATGCTTTAGATAGAGAATTATATTTATTAGTCATTTGATAAAGTTAATCAGTTGAATTGATTATGCATGACTTCCCCGATACACTGAAATGTGTCGGGGAAGTTAGTTTATTATGATGTGAATATTTTAATATCTATACCCATTTCATCAGCCGTACTTAGCCAATCTTCAATTAATTGGAATGCTTGGATCGTTTCAGATTGCTGGTTGGTTTCCTTAGACATCTCTTCAATAAAATGCTGTTTAGAGAAAGAATTACCCATTACTATCCATATTTCTTTACTGCATAGCGGTGATTTTCTTCTTTCTGAAATCAATTCCCAAGCTTTATCCTTAAGCTTGTTTTTCGCATCTGGAATTATTCCCTTTTTATTGAAAGCAAGCCGAAAACGAGAGTTAAGTTGATGTTTTGCTGTTGGTGAAGGCCATGGCTTATCCCAGATGGAAAAGTTCCCAGGTATATTGTTAGTTGAATGTGAAATTAGGTATGATAAATTTTTTATTGCCTGACTACCGACTTCTGCAATTGCTCCAGCAGATGACTTAGGCGAACTGTGTGAATCCCCACATTTTACATGAATGAAACATAATTTTTCAGCAGACGAAACTATGAAATCACACGGCTCAGTATTCATGTCTGTGCAAATAACAAGGTCGCAATTGGGGATAAACGAATAAAAAGGGCCTAGTTCGATAATGGTAGGATTATCATTAGAATAGTTACTTAATTGATCAATCAAATAAAAAATAGAGTCTTTATCAAATTTTGTGCTTGTGGTATTAATATACATATCTTTTTCATCATATTTTCCCTTTTCTTTAAGCTCCTTAGAAAGCAGTGCTGGAATGCTTATAAGTGAGCGTCCTGCCCAACTTTCCTCAGCCGTAACACCTTTTTCACAAGGAAGTGAGAATTTATAAAATTTCGACGCACTGTATGTTGTTCCGTCTAAGAAAAGAATCCTAAAAGAGTCATTATTTAAATAAGATATTATTTTATTGAAATCATCATTGTTGTTAGTGGTTGTCAAAAAGTATCTATGTTTCTCTTCTGCATAATGAGTGTATATTTTAAATGACGTTGAACCAATAAAAAACTCCGCACCTTCATTCTCTGAATATTGAAGATAATAATAGTCTGGTAGGAAATTCTTTTCGGAAATTAATTCAGTGTCGAAATCTGATAGGTCTAGAATAATTGAAACTATATTGGAATTAGGTTTTTCATCTATAGGTTGTGAGAAGGATTTTATCAATCTGCCATTATTAGTTGCTTCCTTGGCTGTTCCTAAATCTATTTTTTCAATCCATTCAGATAGTTCTTCTATACTAAAGTTCCTTTCCATTTGGTCAGAAACTCGACCAGACCTGGCTCCTAAATAGAAACTACTATCACTTTTCCCTTGTTCATCCTTATTAACTACTTTCAATGTTGTTAATGTATACATTGCGTTACGCTGAGTACTATTTATATTTTCTAGGTTTTTACCTTTTAAGGATATCGCTTCCGGTCTATTCTTTGCAGTACCTATGGCCCTTGAGTGAGCCTCTTTTATTTCATGGGCCTTAGTAACTGCTGCTAATGCTGTTAATCTGTTAATATTTATAGGATTTGCAAGATTTAAGTCTATTCTATTAGCATACTTGCCACCAGAACTGTCAAATATAGCTATGCTATTAGATAGCTCTTTAATTATTATTATTTCTAATTTAGGTTCAAAAAATAGTTTATCAGAAAGATATCTAGAGCTATTGAATGATATGTATAGATATATGGATACATCATGGTCATTGTTTATTTTTTTAACGAGTGAACCTTGTGTATGCAGTTCCCAATATATCTTATCCAAGAGAAGAGGTGTTGAGTAATTAGGTCCTTTTTCTATAAAACAAACGGATGCCAATGGTATTGAAATATCATTGGCATTTATGGATTGCAAGTCCAATCGTTCTCTGAAACGACTGGAGAAGTAGCTGTATTCAGGGAAGTTATCAAGAAATCCTTTTATTAAGTTAGTTGTGCTTAGTGATTTTATAAATCCTTTTGAACCGCTAGGTGTGGATATGTAGTCATCAAATACGCGGTAACTTTGCCACATTCTTTCATTGGATGAACTAGCTAGATCTATTATCATCGGTTCTATTGAATTGTAATTCCTAACAACTCTCCCAATAGTTTGAACTAATTCTCTACCACTTCCAACTTGATAGGTTAAAACTAATAATTTTGCTTCAGGCAAATCTACACCTTCATCAAGTTTATGTTGATGAATTAGAACTCTTATGTTGTCAGATTTTAATGCGGAATTTACTGATTTAAATTTACCGCTAGCTTCATCATTTCTAAATGTCTCATGTATACTTGCTGTTTTGAATTTTTTAGAAATTGATTCGTGGTATAGAGATATATCATTAGCATCTTTACATTTTATTATACATTTTATGTTTTCATTTTTCTCTAGAAAATCCTTTACTTCTTGAAGCATTATCTCCATTGAATTCACTTGAATGAATTTTGGTTCAGTTATTATTTTATCAAAAATAGCCTGTTTAAATGTAAAGATAAAATAATCATCTAAGTCAACATTTAATTCGAAAAGATCATTCCTATACGGTGTTGCCGTTATTACAACTTTTATTGCATCTGATTGTCGTACGATTTCTCGCCATACAGGAGATGGTTCAGAATGACCTTCATCAATAATAATCAGATCAAAGAAACTTTGTGTCTTATATAGGTCTTCTGGTGATAACATTGATAGTTTTTGAAATGTTGAGATATATATACCTTCTTCATTTAAATTATTAATGTTTTTAAATGTATTCTTTAATTTTATATCCGGATCGTTTAACGTTACTCTAAAAAATCTACTTGATACTTCTTTATAGAGCTGTTCCTTAACTGCTCTCCTATGACAGATAATTAAAATATTTCGCTCTTTACTTAGATGTGATATTAAACTTATGACACCTGTTTTACCTGCTCCCGTTGGCAAGTTAATTAAGCATGCCTTATCACGAATGTTTTTTTTCTTAAATTTAAAAAACTCTTTAACAGCTGCTTCTTGACAGGTTCTAATTTTACCAGAGGATAATTTTAAGTATTTTAATAAATTTCTATGCATGTAATATCCTTTGCAGATTTAAAAAATTCAATAAATCTAAGTAAGCTGAGAAGGCTTATAACCAATCGCCTTGGTCCGCACTGAGATCTTCCCGAATTGCATCTTGTTGATAGCTTGCAGCAATACGGTCTAGGCAAGCTGCCGTACGAGGCCATTCAAATCGAAGATCATCAGCATCTTGTTTATAGCGCTCTACCAGTATTCGTTCTTGCTCCCCTCCATCATGTGGCATACGTATAGTTACGCCACGACGGTTGTAAACCCCAACTTTAAAACCATCGTCCATTGCTCTGCTCCGTGCATACTCAAGAACTTCTCGAACAGGTTCTGGCGGCCATGCTTCATTTTTTGTTCGCTTTGCGGCAGAGATAATCATGCCTATCTTGTCATCACCAATTTCACCACGACCTGCAGCCTTCAATAATTGACGAGCTTTTTTGACCCACGACATCAACGCAGAAGAGTCAATAGTCCCGTGTTGATTTGTTCCAGGTACGATGCTCCAATCATGCAAAACTTGATATGCCTGGCTTGCCATATCACGGGCTTGCTTAGGATTTGTTGGTTCAGGTTCAACCACATCACTATCTTCTTTAGGCAGGTAGAGTAATTTCATTAGGGAAGTAAAAAATACAGGATCTTGGGCTAGAGCCTGATGTAGGTTCCTGGCTGGATGTCGTGAATGGCGTAAGACTTGGAAGTAGATCCATTCGAGCCTCACAATTTCTTCTTTTGAAGTATTTACATCACTCTCCAAATAATCCAGGAGAATACCGATATAATAGCTCGACATCGTATTATCATTATTGAATTTTTCTTTGGCGCTTACAGCAGCATGCATTGCTCTAATAATAAGCGAACCATCTGGTTTCATTTTTATATTATTAGAAAGCCACGCAAGGGCATCGTGACTTCGATTTGCCAAAAGTAAATAGTCAATGACATATTTAGCCTCTACATTTCCGGAGACCCTAAATACAGGGAGCGTTTCCCAATATATTTTACTAATATTGCCTGGTCTTGACTCAATTTTAAGCCAAAGCGACATTACAGTTGGCAAAACTTGGGTAATGCGTACTTCCGCTAACTCCCCCCAATTCTCAGTTATAGCTTGTTCCCATAATGCTTGAACCCAAGCTTCACTTTCTGAACCTTTCGTTGCTTTGAGTCCATAAAGAATTCCCAAACCAATATTTGCTATATCTGAATCACCAGACATTAGGGCTTTTTTCATTAGAATATGTTTATGCCCACACTTTGTTGAGGATCGTGCTAAAGCAAGACCAAAATCGTAGTGCAGCGTAATTGTTGAAGAGAAATGAAATATTTGTTCAAATTCAAGTTCTGCAAGTAAGAATTCTACTGCTTCCGATTGTCTCTCTTCGAGCCTATTTCGTTGTGTTTGCCAATCATAATTTTCGCCTAACTCATTGGCTCCTGCACAAAATAGCCAGCGAAAACGCTCCTCGACATTTTCTGGTGTTAGTGAAAGAAATATTGCATCCAACGGTGCTAATTCTTCTTCAGACATAGCCCATGGAGCATCTTTGAAGCCACGGTTTCTCTGTAAAAAACGCCGTAACTCATTCCACAACCTTTCTTTTTCATCAGAAGATGTGAGGTTAAGGGAGTAATCAGCTAATTGCTTAGCTGCTGAAAATTTCCAGTTTGAATCAAAATTCCCCCAAAGGTGAAAAAGTTCAAACCACCGTTCACACCTCCCATTTATATACATTAATAATCTGTCACCGATCTCACATGCTGCTGTTGCAACAGAGGACCAGGTAATCGACTCCGGCTCATTAGGAGTGAAATCACGCCAATTTGGCATAGAAGAAGGTTCTGAAGTATCGTGTGAACGAGGTGCTAATGCGAGCAATAACTTCCAACCAGCAATTGGATGCAGCGAGATGATCCGATTAATGACCTTAATACGTTGTGATGAATTAGCATAAGTTTGTGGTGACCAACTAACAAAAATCCGCCTTAAAGAAACTGCTGGACGGTTTCCCCATCGACCTCCAGGATCAACATCATCTAACCAAGCCAGTAAAAGTGCAGATTGCATTAGATAAAGCGGGCTACGCGCTAACATCTCTAATGCCCATAACAAATTTGAAAGATACTCTGTGGGTTGCATTATCCCTTCATCACTTCGGAATAATGACAAAATCTGAGGTGAATCACCTTCCAACCCAGCTTCTACAGCGTCTAGAAATACCGTTGGGGCTGCTTCTGCAAGATTATGGAAGTCCTGAGACAAAGACCACCAAAGTGGCTCAGTTGCATTATTAAGCAACTTATACACTGCACTATTCACATGAGAAGATACATCCGTAATAAGTGTTGCTACCTCTGGGAAAACAGCCAAGGCAATCATCGATTCTGTTAAGCCACGTCGGATACTAGCTGATGGTTTTCCTACGCTATTATCTTCATAGAAGGTATTGGCATTAGGTTGAGTCTCAAAATGGGGATCAATGGCGCTCACCACCGAATGGAACGTATTCTCAAAGCGCTTTAGTTGGTTGGAAGTTAGCTGGTTACCTACTTGAGTCCAAAGATCTCGTAATGAAACTACTTTCCAAAGATTACCAGAGCGAATTAATGGACCACCAAAAGTGGATGCTAACGGTGCCAAGATTTCTTCTACCTGCTCATAAGAGCAACCAGCTAAATCACTAATAATTTTTTGATCTTGATATGAGGTTTCATCCCAACCCCCCGCGAACATTGCGGCAATAAGCTCAGATGAAACATGTTCAGCCCATTGTGGTTTATAGTTTGGGGCTATGGGCATTAAACGTCTTAATACCGTAATACTGCGGCCTGATGCGTGGGCATAACGATGAGCATCCTCCTCATTTAATCCAGCATGAGTTAATGCTATTTTTAGCTCAAATCTCCAGGGGCGGGGGAGGCGTATTGAATGACCGGATAGATGAGACACATCTGAGCCATAGATAGCGTAGACATGGTGACCATTATTAACAAGAGATTGTGCAATCCCCGGTTCTGAAATAGTGAGAACAATGATTAATGGCGTGCCTAAACCAGCTAATTGCCGGGCTGTTGTTGCGTTGTCAACTACGACACATTTGCTCCAATAGAACAGCTTATACTCTTCAGGCAGAGGACTTATAGATGCATAAAGAAAAGCTAGTGCTTCATCGGGAGCTTCGGCTTGCACCGATAGTTGTTGCGGTGAATCTCTTAACCATCTAAGGACTTTTGTTTGTTCTTCATCACGTCCGGCCAAGATAACATCAGGAGTGAGAGGTGTTCTCGTTGCGTGAATCCACTCGCTCCATGACTCTTCAATATTACGTAACCCCTGTGGCCGATGACCTATTTTTACTGACAACCACTGAGCGACCGCAGGATAAATTTCTAACCAATGGACAAGATCATCAGCGTCAATGGCACAGATATTCAGCCAAATATTGAGAGCTTTTTTCTCCTCTACCCACTTATTTTTACCAGGAAAGCGTTGTGGAGTAACGAATACATACGTTGTTTTGTCTGGACTATACCCGAGTGGATTCCCAGATCTTTTATTAAAATCTTCTTCTGCCTTAGTGCGGATAGAGGTACGTTGAGCACCAATTTCCCAAACAGAATCACCCTCAGGAACAAAGCCCAAACCCAAATTCGTTTTACACTCACCATCCCAACCAGGATATTGCACACTCTCATCTGATGGGAAATGAACTTTTGCGGCAGGACCTACCGTTGCAAAAATTAAACGTCGTAATAATTCAGGAATACCACTCTGACCATCTCTCCGTTCACCCCACTGTGAAAGGTGAGTTGCATTAATCCAGCGCATCAAAGAACCAGGTTTTACATTTTCAGGTGGCTGCAACATACCCCTTTCAACTACCCCACCAGCTATAAACTGCAAACCTTCAGCTTCTAAGGCATCACGGATAGCTTGGGCATTATTTGCTACTGGAGTACGAAAGCCACGCTCAAAATCCGCAAGCGTAGATGTTGCCACATTTGCTTTGGAGGCCAGTTCTTGTTGAGACCAAGCGAGAAGAGCTCTTGCAGCTTTAACTTGCTCTGGTAAAAGGAGCTCATTCATTACAAAACCTCATATTTTTAATATGACATCACAATATCTGTCTAAAAGATGAGCGTCAATGTACAATCGGGTGGGATTAGATCCGACCTATTACATCTGAGGTGATCGAGCAAGAGATAGCCTTAAGATATACGCAAAGTGATGCGCTAACTGTTAGTAATATTTAACAAGTTGATTCGGAAAGACACGTTCAACATGAGCCATATGCTCTTCCCACCCCATGAAGCCCATTTCAAATACAAGTGAGACAATCTCTTCAAACCCTGGCCCGAGATTGTTGGAGCGATTTTCAGATTCGCTGCAGATAGCGTTATAAATTTTTATCAAAGCAGGACATGAAAGATAATCCCTAAAGCGTGTCTGTGCTTCTTCGAGGTTTTGCCAAAGCGGAATGCCATATTGATGTTTGTCATAAGGCGCGGCGGCCATAAAACGCACTTCACGATCCCGAAGAAAATGCAACAGAAGCGCCGGATCGATAATGGGCACATCGTTCAACGGAAAACCGGCATGAAATTGACCATTTATGATAACGAGTGGGACTACTTCTATATCCTTTATTCCCGACAAATGGGGATAATAATCCTGACAAAATTGCTCAAGATGATTACTTACAAAGGCCGCTTTCCTAGTGGCCTGTTTCGTTTTATGCATCAGTCCGTTAGAATCGAAAAGCTCATTGTCATAATCGAGTGGAGTGATGGATGTTTTGCGGCTGCGAGCTTCCACCACCATTAGTAAATTTCCGAAAGAGAAAGTTAGATCTATTTCCTCCCCATGCCCGTGATAGTTTGGTTCAATTGCAGCGGTATAACGCAAATACTCCTTCATTACCGGATTTCCATTTTGGCACTCTTCTAATACTCGAACCAAATCTTTCTCAAACAGCTTTCCACGGCGAGTATCTTTGGGATCGATTTTGGCCATCCAGCAATCTATATTGCGGGTGAGACTAGCAGTCAGAAATGCACTAATCGGGAAAATATATTTATCCTCAATGGACACCAGAGGCTGCACCCATAAATCTTCCTGTGGAGATGTCCCCCTCCAGGTCAATAAATCGACAGCATCGTTGATCTCAGTTTCGCTATATTCACAGCACTGGATAAGTGTGAAGATAAGATTGGAACGTTCAAATTGAGGCGCAAGCTGAACTAACGTCGACCAGTTATTGATTTCCTTATCTGTACGCAGATGCTCATCAATCTGAACAGCCAGCACAGATAAATGAACCCATACGTCTAAAACGGTTTGTAGTTTACGTTCAATACAAGGAATAGATTTGCGTTTTAGTAACGATTTGAGGTGATCGTCAAGCTGAATTAAAGCCGATACAGGCTGAAATTTAGCAATTATTTGCGACCGTTGAGATAATGATTGCCATGGAGTTAGGCTCAGCGGCTTACCTGGTTCATAACGAAGATAGTTTGACCAAAAATCACTACCCTGAAAATTATCGATCACAGAGCTTGCTTCAGTCATCGAAGTGACTAAAAAGTGATCACGCCGAAATTCTGCAATTGTTTTCATGCGGTGATAGTCAGAATGACATTGAATGAAAAAGACTCGTTTCGGCTGGAAAGCGAATAATGCACGACCATAGAGTAAGTCTTGCCACAAGGAAGCAAAACTATGGAAGTGCTGAGACATCCTCATTTCTGCTTGAAAAAGGTCGAGCTTGGATAACTTGACCGGGCGATCATCAGGGAAGAGCAGATGCATACGATCTTTATATTTAAATAGCTCGAATAACGGACCTCTTAGACTGTCAAGCCTATGCATATTTACACTGTTTACACTGACCGGATCGCTTTTCCCTACCTTTGAGGTTTTGCTGCTAATCATCTGTTCTATGGCTGTATTACTTATATCTCCAAATATTTCTTCCTGTTCGTCGCACACCTGCCAGAATGCATAATTGGTGCTGGCGATATGTGCCCTGATCATTTCCTGATATTCAGGTCTGCAGCCTTTAAAAAAACAGATATGCTTTCGAGTGTTTTCCACACTATGGAAGTTATTATTAAGCCACGTAGCTCCAGAAATGTATGCTAAAGCTTCTGCACTTAGCGGGCCTATTTGGTTCATGAACTCAATCCAGTGTTTTTGATTGAATTGGTTTAGTTGCGCGGGGTGAGGCAATTTCCTGTCTCGTGCCGCTTTGACCAAGGGATGGATAGGTTTCATGTCCTCTCTCTGTTATATCGCATGCCGTCTGGCACTTTAGTTCTTATGACGTCTCAAAATGAACTGAATGTAGCAGAGCAAATACCCAGAGATGAACCATTGTGAGTAAGAACTTTATGTTGAAAAGTTATCCAACACTCTCGTCCACTCCTCGCTCTTAGCTGACTCAGGGTTGAGTAGTACTTAGATGATAACCATATTCAAAGTGCTAATTTTTCTCAACAAGCTCAATAAGCCGTAAGTACCGCGAATCCTTGATTAGGCTTGGTTCTGTCTCTTCAATTAGGCCAAGTATCTTCTGTAACTCATCTGGAGGTCGGGTGAGCCTCTGTGGGGTTATTCTATCCATTAGATCAAGAGTCGCTGATGGAAAAAGCATGGTAATTGGCTTTTTACCACCAAACTCTCGAGTGAAACGGTAGAACTGGTGATCAAATGTCTCTATTGGCACCAAGAGTGTTTTTACTGCATCATAGACCACCGGAAAGTTATCGTCAGTATCGTCAAGTAGACCAACCCACGCCTTCACCGAAGTCGTTGTCCTATATCGGCGTTCCTTGGGCCAGTCTTCTCTAATTAATGGAATCACGTGTTTAGCCCAGCCGCTCTCATTTTTCTGCCCAACCAGCCCCAACCAAGAAATAAAGCGATTTCTCGTCTCATCCGATATTGAGCGCAAAACAGAGCGCATTTCATTTCCTGAAGGACTAGATGGTTCATCAGGATGGAACATTCTCATTAAACCAAGCCATTGCGAGGCTCGAACTGAAAGGTCTTTTTCCCAAAAAAGATGCTCGAGCCAAGTGAAAAGGTTAAGAAAACTAGGCTTGATAAGCTCAGCTACTGCAATTGAAGGCATACCTTCACTATGAAGATAACCATTCCATGCCGGTTCTGCAGCTGGATGCTTTAAATCCAAAATCGGTATAAGCCATTCCTTTGCCCATACAGGATCAACAAACATTAGCCAATTTAGATTGCGAGCCGTTATAGCTATAGCGTGGTCTGCCCCTTCCCCAGGAGCTGTAAAGAGACGTTCAATACGAGACTTAATAGAACACGGAACAAGCGAACCAGCCTCCACTTCTTCTCTTGGTATTGCTTGAAAAAGTGCTTGAATGCACTTACCGACAGGACCATTAATTGCATGGTTGAATGTGCGCCGGGACTGTATAACAACCTCTCCATTTCGGATGACTTCTCCAAAACCGCTTTGAGTAGCATTAGCCCCACCACTCAGTATGCCTTCTATGATATGATCGTAAACTTTCCAGCCGAGACCATCATCAAATTTAAGAGTCGCAACTAAATTTTGTTCAAGCCAACTACTTAATGTATGTCGTAGTTCGACTAAAGTTGTAATCGGTAATCTCGCAATTCGGCTCAGGAATATTCGTTTCAACCTTGGTTTAAGATCTGCAGGTAGCTCACTTATCATTGGCGACCATAATTCCTTAGGATAATCACCGATTTTCCCTGCAATAGTAAGCGCAGACAATGCCTTACGCGGATTTTCTTTTATCAAACCAACAAAGGGCCGCCTACGAGTAAAGCTGTCATCATCTCGTTTAAGCACCTCTTTTACTTTTGGGATTATCTCGTTTACAGGAAGATCTGATATTACATCTGGTTTTTCGTCTGTACTAACCCAGCCAGAGCGAGAGCCCCAACTGATGACTACAGATGTGGCCCAGCGATCATTCCAGTCAGGAATTCTTTTTATCATCGTAATGAGCCGATCACGATAAATAGTGCCCAGTTCACAACCATGCAGTTCGAGATAACGAGTGTATTTAGCAGCCAACACCTCTCTTCCTTTCGGAAGTTCTTCCTCAGACAAATAAGGTATTTGATAGGGGCCAGTCAGAATACGTTCGATGATTCGATTTTGGTTCTCTCGTGGGAATTCTGCCCATCGGTCTACCAGTAAAAAAAGAAGTTCTCGGGTAATATTTGTGTCCCAGAAGCTATTTTGCTCTATAGACAAAACTTCTTCGGCAATTCGGTCAGCCCCAAAAACGGCTGTTTTACTGAAGGCATAAAGTCTCAGTTTTCGGAAGAAAAATGGTTCTGTTACTGGCCAGGTGGTTACATGAGCATTAGCCAATTCTGGCCACTTCTCAGCTACTCGGTCAAAAAGTTGGACAAACCATATTAATACATCGGCCCCTTTCGAGAAGTTTTCTTCTCCGTCCACATCACGTTCCGGATAACAGCTTGGGATTGGGAAGTAGGAAGTATCGATATCCTCCAGTATTCCAGCGGCAATGATTAGTTGCTCTTCCAGAGCACTAAAGACCTGTAGCAATACATTGTCAGGCACATCTAAATCGTCGTCATGCCTATTGGTGAACACAACTTCAAATTGACCTAATTTGCTAAAATGGATCTCCTCCCAAGAGTCACTAGGCGGTTTGACCTCTCCCAAGCCATATGGCGATTTCATCTCTAGCCGTGGTGCCATAACCCTACGAAATTCTCGCAGAACACCGGCTGTCCAGCCTTGGGTTTTAATTCGAGCCTTCAAGTCGTACCAATCGACATCATAGCGACGATTACGGGGGTCTTTATGGTGTTCGAGAATTAAGCTCCACAGATAACGGGCACGTTTATGGGTAGATGCTGAAAACTCAATGTTGCGTTCAAGCTTCTGCAGCAGTAACGGATGAAGTCCAATTTTTCGAATACCCGTGGTAGCTGCGGCTACGTTTACATTTCTATTTATCCAACCCAGTGACACCTCCTCACTTCTTCTTTTATTAGGACTCAACTCATGCACATTTCATCTGTACCGGCCACGGTGCCGGTTGCGTCACGCTTGTCGCCCGTACAGGTCTGGCAGCAACTTTTAACGTATCTGCTGGATCACCATTACGGTCTGACACTTAACGACACGCCATTCCATGATGACACGGCCATTCAGGAGCATATCGAAGCGGGAATAACATTGGCTGATGCGGTGAATTTCCTGGTGGAACGTTATGAACTGATACGCACTGACCGCAAAGGGTTTACATGGCAGGAGCAGACACCGTTCCTGACGGCTACCGATATTCTCAGAGCAAAGCGAGCTACCGGATTAATGAATACGTAAATTCTTCGAGCATCATTCCTGATTTTTACTTCTGTACTTCCCACTCTTTTTACTCATCGCATAATGCGCCTGCCACTTCCGGCAGGCGTGTTTGCTTTTACGGACGATTGACGATGCAAACAGAACCCGACGTGTTGACGGAACACAATGAACTTATCCTTTCGACCAGTATCGAGCGTGTTGTCACTGGCCGCGATACCGCACTGAAACAAATCGAACAACTCATCCAGCAACTTGCCGACATCTCGACGCTGACCTGCAGTATCGGCGGTAAAACCGCCCGCGACTGGGCGATGCGTCAGGACTTCCGTTGTGGCTGCTGGCTCATGGAAAACGTGAAAACCGCAATGACTACGATAACCCGTAATCTTGATCGCAGTATCTGGCGCGATTTGATGTTGAAGTCTGGCATGATGGCCTTGATGGATGCACAGGCTCGCGACCAGTGGTATAAGAACCTGGAGGAGGGGGATCTACCTGCCATCAGCGAGGCGAATATCCTCAGTACTTTTGAGCAGCTACATCTGAACAAAATGGATGTCTTTGAGCGTGGCATTATCAATGTCTTCAAAGGGCTGTCGTGGGATTACAAAACCAATAGTCCCTGCAGCTTTGGTAAAAAGATCATCGTCAACAATCTGGTGACGCATAACCGCTGGGGATTTAGTTTGAACTGGGGCTGGCGGCGGGATCAACTGGCGGACCTGGAGCGAATGCTGTTTCTGTTGGATGGAAAACCCATCCCTGACAACCGTGGTGATGTTACTACTCGGTTGATGGAGCATATTCGTGATAACCCTTCGAAGGATGTTTACGAAGATGCATTTTTCAGCATTCGTTACTTTCAGAAAGGAACCGCTCATCTGACATTCAAGCGACCTGAGCTGACTGAGAGAATGAATGATATCATTGCCAAGCATTATCCGGGCATGCTAGTCCAGCGATAATAGGCTGTATTTTCTAACAAATTTATCTGTTGGTATAAATGTTGGTATAAATTTTATCGAACACGATTTTATTCATATAAAACATGTCAATACTTGATGTATTCGAATCCTGTAGGGCGAAGTCTATCTAAGTCCATAAATCCCTTATATAATCAGTATCTCTGGAACTTCCTGGTATCCCTACGTTTATCCGCATCTACTGAGTTCTATAGATAGTTGGGGGTATAAATGGGGGTAAGTCTAGGTTCAATGGAATGAGATACCCCCACATGAAACTAAACGCCCGGCAAGTGGATACCGCAAAACGAAAAGAGAAACCTTACAAGCTCTCCGACGGTGGCGGATTATTTTTATTAGTAAACACAAATAGTTCACGTTACTGGCGGTTGAAGTATCGGATTGCTGGAAAAGAAAAGCTGCTATCTAAACAGGCCAAGAAAGTCAGCATTGATAACACGTCCGAAGCGCTGGCCAGAGTGACACAATACGCAATCTTATACATATATGTGCTTAGATCCCACTAAACATTATGGGATATCTTTAGACACTAAATGTCTATATATCGTTGTTTTAACAGGGTTTTATGGACTTAGTGGGATGTGCTGAGAAGTGCTAATGGTGTCCCCGACTGGAATCGAACCAGTAACTAGCCCTTAGGAGGGGCTTGTTATATCCGTTTAACTACGGGGACCCGATCAGCGGCAGGGTGGCTGCCGATGAAGTGTACTGCCGGAGCATTATACGCATTTTGACCCAGATAATAAGCAGTTAGCTGTCTGTTTGGTTACTCTATCGCCAATTTATAGTGAATAAATGGTATTGATAACCTAAAACCAATAGCTCAGAGAGTCTGAATCGGTGCTGTTACTTACGGGAAGATGATGTGCTTTTGTCCACTTTGTCACTTTTTTTAGGTCGATGGGTCATATCACTGCGGATCTGCGCATGACTGATCAGGGCAAAAATAAAGGTGCCACCGATAATATTACCCGCCAGTGTCGGGAGGGCGAAAGGGTAAATAAATTTCTGCCAGGGTATTGAGTCGTTAAATACCAAATAGAAGATCTCCACCGAGCCGACCACAATGTGGGTTAGGTCACATAAAGCGACTAAATAGGTCATCAGGAAAATCACCCATATTTTGGCGGCCCCTGCGGAGGGCATCATCCACACCAGAGTGGCAATGATCCAACCAGAAAATATTCCTTTAGCGAACATCTCTCCCGGAGAACTCTCCATTACCCCTTGAGCAATACTGACAAATGCCCTGCGCGTGGTATCGTCAAATATCGGCATATGAATAAAGGAATAAGCCGCTATCCCTGTACCAATCAGATTGCCCAATAAAACCAGACCCCAGAGCCGAAATAGCAGGATGAAGTTTTGACGGCTGGGTTTTTGCATTATTGGCAGCACCGGCGTGACGGTATTTTCAGTAAAGAGTTGTTGACGGGCCATAATGACAATAATAAAACCAAAGGTATAGCCGATATTCTCCAACAAGAAAGCTGGCCGGGGTATCCGGCAATTTTGCGTGAAAAATACCTTTGGCAATCAAGGATGCTCCCATTGAAAGCCCGGCAGCGACCGCCGACCAGAGCAGTGCAAAACTGTCGCGCTCTAACTCTTTTTCACCGTCGACGCGGATAATTTCATGAATAGCCGCGGCTTTGGAGGGGAGGTTTTTTTCATTCACTTCAATTTCCTGTACTTCATGCTGCTCATCACTTTCCGCTTTCAAATCACCCTTATCCTGAGGTTGTTTTTCATTACTCATAGGGGATTCCCGGTTAGTGAAGAAAATAACGAGCTGAGCAATAAGCATAGTTGCAAATGGGGGTTCGCGATTCTTTTGGTGATGAGCACTGAAATAAAAAGTTACCCGGTTTTAATGTTGTAGGTTTTTTCTACAGAAACTTGATCTTAATGCCGAATAATACCTCTATAAGGGTAGGGGTAGGGTTAGACCTACGCTACGTAAGGATTAAGCCTTATGTTATCATTCGGTTTTCCTGAACTCACAATCCTACGGTGGAAGACAATCCTTCATGCTGGAAGCTAAAAACCTGACCTGCATCCGAGATGAAAGACGCTTATTCCAACAGCTCAGTTTTTGTGTGGCTGCGGGAGAGATTGTGCAGGTAGAGGGGCAAAATGGGGCGGGTAAAACCAGCTTATTGCGCATTCTGGCGGGGTTGGCTGATGCCGACGAAGGACAGGTGCATTGGCGGGGAGAAAACATCCGCCGCGATCGCGCCCGCTATCATCAGGATTTATTATTTTTAGGCCATCAGCCGGGAATCAAGTCTGTCCTGACTCCTTTTGAAAATCTGGCATTTTATCAGTCGGTTTTTCAACAGGTTGATAGTGCTGCAATCTGGCAGGCCTTGTCTCAAGTCGGGCTGGTGGGATATGAAGATTTACCGGTATCGCAGTTGTCTGCCGGCCAGCAGCGACGGGTGGCTTTGGCCCGTTTGTGGTTGAGTCAAGCGCCATTATGGATTTTGGATGAACCATTGACCGCGATTGATAAGCAGGGCGTTAGCACGTTGTTGCCTCTGTTTGTGGAGCATGCCGCCAAAGGGGGCATGGTGCTGCTTACCACCCATCAGGATTTGGATGGTGTTGGGCAGCAGGTGCGTAAAATCCGTTTAACCAACACGCAGGTGAATTAATGTTTATTAGCGTGTTGCGCCGTGAATTGAAAATTGCCTTCAGAAAAGGTGCAGAAATTGTTAATCCACTCTGGTTTTTTCTGATTGTTATCACCTTGTTTCCACTGGGTATTGGCCCCGAACCACAATTATTGGCGCGCATTGCCCCCGGTATTGTCTGGGTCGCAGCATTATTAGCATCATTATTATCACTGGAGCGGCTCTTCCGTGATGATTTCTACGATGGCTCTCTTGAGCAGTTGCTGTTATTACCTAGCCCGCTGGCACTCACGGTGCTAGGCAAAGTGTGTGCTCACTGGGTTGTTACCGGGCTACCTTTACTGATTTTATCACCGCTGGTCGCGTTGTTGCTTTCCCTCGACAGTAATACCGCCATTGCGATGGCGCTAACGTTGCTTTTGGGGACGCCGACCTTAAGTTTTATCGGCGCTATTGGCGTCGCGCTGACGGTGGGATTACGCAAAGGTGGGGTTCTGCTGAGTTTATTGGTGTTGCCGCTGTATATCCCGGTGTTGATATTTGCCACGGCGGCCATTGATGCCGCGTCTATGTCACTCCCCATCGACGGCTATCTGGCGATTTTGGGAGCCATGTTGGCAGGGAGTGCGACACTGACGCCTTTTGCTACCGCCGCTGCATTGAGAGTAAGTGTGCACTAGCTGTTTAGGGCTGGCTGCAAGCAGGTTGTTTGTCAGAAAAGATTTGTAAAAAGAAAAGAGTACCGATTTTCAGAAGCTTAAGCGCGGTAGCCCACGCCAGTCAGAGCAGATTGTGCGCCGTACCCTGCACCGGTATTGCCAAGACGGTGATGCCCGTCCAATTTTAATGTGAGCAATGAAAAATGTGGAAATGGTTTCATCAATTCGCTAAACCCGAGCGGCTCTATCAGCTGTGTGGCCGATTTATTCCATGGCTGGCGATTGGGGCTGCTGTCTGCTTGATTGTGGGCTGGGTGTGGGGGCTTGGTTTTGCTCCATCGGATTACCAACAAGGTAATAGCTTCCGTATCATGTACTTGCATGTTCCGGCAGCAATTTGGTCGATGGGCATTTATATGTCGATGGCTATCGCGGCGTTTGTTGGTTTAATCTGGCAAATAAAAATGTCTGATAACCTGGTCGCGGCTATGGCCCCGGTGGGCGCGGTGTTCACCTTTATTGCTTTGGTCACCGGTTCGGCTTGGGGTAAACCGATGTGGGGAACTTGGTGGATCTGGGACGCGCGGCTGACTTCTGAGTTAGTGCTATTGTTCCTTTATCTGGGGGTGATCGCCCTGTATAACGCCTTCGAAGACCGCAAATTGGCGGGGCGAGCTGCCGGTATTTTGGTATTGGTCGGCGTGGTCAATATTCCCATCATTCATTTCTCTGTCGTGTGGTGGAACACCTTGCATCAGGGTTCCACTAACATGCAGCAAAGCATTGATCCGAGCATGCGTTCACCACTGCGCTGGGCCATTTTTGGCTATTTATTCTTCTTTATCACTCTGACATTAATGCGTTTGCGCAATCTGATTTTGCAACAAGAGCGGCATCGCCCTTGGGTTGCCGCTCTCTTGCGTAAGGAGCCTCGCGTATGAATCCGGCCTTTCATTCTTGGGCGGCATTTTTTGCCATGGGCGGCTACGCCTTTTATGTCTGGCTGGCGGTGGCCGCCACTTTACTGTCACTGTTGAGCTTGTGGGCACATACCCTATGGCAACACAAACAGTTATTAGCGGATATTCAGCGCCGTGAGGCGAGAGAGCAACGTATTCGTCAGGCAAATCAGGCCCCGACTCAGCAAGCCAAAAATGTGGCCCATTCGCAGGAGAAAACACAGTGAACCCACGTAGGAAAAGTCGACTCTATCTGGCGATTGTGGTGCTGATTGGCATCGGTTTGACCACCACTCTGGTGCTGTATGCGCTGCGGGCTAATATTGATTTGTTTTATACCCCCGGTGAAATTTTGCAGGGCAAGGGCGAGCGCCATGAGAAGCCGGAAATCGGTCAGCGCTTGCGCATTGGCGGTATGGTGATGCCGGGGTCGGTGAAGCGCGACGAAAAAACGTTGGAAATGAGTTTCAAAGTTTATGATGCTCGCGGTGTTGTCACCGTCACTTATACCGGCATTCTGCCCGATCTGTTCCGTGAGGGGCAGGGGGTGGTGGCGCAAGGGGTCTTTGCTGAAAACAACACCATCAATGCCAAAGAAGTCTTAGCAAAACATGATGAAAAATATACCCCACCGGAAGTGAAAGAGGCGATGAAAGAAAATCATATCCGCCCAGCGGAGGCCTATAACAGCGCCGTGGGTGAGGGCAATGCTTCATGATTCCTGAAATTGGCGGTTTCTTATTATGTCTGGCGCTGGCTCTCTCGCTATTGCTGAGTTTGTATCCGCAATGGGGGGCGGCGCGTCAAGATGCACGCATGATGGCAACCGGTAGGCCATTGACCTACGGTATGTTTGCCACCATTGCGCTTTCATTTATATGCTTGGTATATGCATTTGTGGTGAATGATTTCACCGTCTCTTATGTGGCGGCGAACTCGAATTCACATCTGCCGGTCTATTACCGCATTGCGGCAACTTGGGGGGCGCATGAAGGGTCTCTGCTGCTGTGGGTCTTGCTGCTCAGTTGTTGGTCACTGGCGGTGGCGCTGTTTAGCCGCTCCATGCCGGATGATGCAGTTGCCCGCGTATTGTCGGTGTTGGGGATGATTACGGGCGGCTTCTTGCTGTTTATTATTCTGACTTCGAACCCCTTTAACCGCACCTTGCCGGACTTCCCGATTGATGGCAATGATTTAAACCCGCTGTTGCAAGATGTCGGGCTGATTTTCCATCCACCATTGCTCTATATGGGCTATGTCGGTTTCTCGGTGGCATTTGCTTTTGCTATTGCTTCTTTAATGGCGGGGCGGCTGGATAGCGCTTGGGCTCGCTGGTCACGTCCGTGGACTCAGGCCGCATGGGTATTCCTGACCATGGGGATCGTGCTGGGTTCAGCTTGGGCTTATTATGAGCTTGGCTGGGGCGGTTGGTGGTTCTGGGATCCGGTAGAAAATGCTTCCTTTATGCCATGGTTGGCTGGCACGGCGCTGATTCATTCATTGGCCGTCACCGAAAAGCGCGGAACATTCAAAGCCTGGACAGTTTTGTTGGCGATTACCGCGTTTTCCTTGTGCTTGATGGGGACATTCTTGGTGCGCTCCGGCGTGTTGGTTTCGGTGCATTCTTTTGCTTCTGACCCGGCGCGCGGCATGTTTATTTTAGCGTATTTGGTGATTGTCATCGGCGGCTCCTTGCTACTGTATGCGGTTAAAGGCGCGCAAGTGCGCAGCCGAACTCAGCATGAAGTCTTCTCGCGCGAGACTTTCCTGTTAGGCAATAACGTGCTGCTTATTGCGGCGATGTTGGTGGTATTGCTCGGCACTTTGCTGCCATTAGTCCATAAACAGCTTGGGTTGGGCAGTATCTCCATTGGCGAGCCTTTCTTTAATACCATGTTTACCTGGCTGATGGCACCGATGGCGCTATTAATGGGGATTGGCCCATTAGTTCGCTGGCGTCGCGATGAGCCGAGTAAGCTTTATAAGCGCTTGGGTGTGGCGCTGGTGGTCACTTTGCTGCTGTCAATATTGGTGCCGTGGTTGCTGCAAGACACTATCGCCGGTATGACCGTGGTCGGGCTGATGATGGCTATCTGGGTGATTATCCTCACCGTGATGGAGTTGCATGAGCGCGCCACTCATCGTCATGGTTTCTGGCGTGGCCTGAGCCACCTTTCTCGCAGCCATTGGGGGATGGTGCTGGGGCACCTTGGGGTGGCGGTGACTGTGATTGGGATTGCCTTCAGTCAGAATTACAGTGTTGAGCGCGATGTGCGCATGAAAGCCGGTGATAGCATCGATATTCACGATTATCACTTTGTATTCCGCGATGTTCACGACATTAAAGGAGCAAACTATACCGGCGGCGTCGGCATTATTGATGTCACCCGAAACGGCAAGCCCGAAGCCACCTTGCATGCAGAAAAACGCTATTACAGTGTGGCCCGCTCAATGATGACGGAAGCGGCCATTGACGGCGGCCTAACGCGCGACTTGTATGCTGCTTTAGGTGAAGAACTGGATGACGGTTCATGGGCGGTGCGCTTGTATTACAAGCCATTTGTGCGCTGGATTTGGTATGGCGGGGTGTTTATGGCCATCGGCGGTATTTTCTGTATGTTTGATCCCCGTTATCGGATGAGTAAAAAGTTAAAACGCGGCGCTGCAACGGAGGCTAAATAATGAAATCTCAATTTTCGTTTAATAAGCTCATGTTCATCCCGCTGGTGCTGTTTTTACTGCTGGTGGTCGCTTTTTTGGTGCAACTGACTCGAAATGCCAATGGCGATGATCCCACCATGTTGGAGTCGGCGCTGATTGGCAAACCGGTGCCGACTTTTAAACTGGAGTCCCTTGAGCAACCGGGGAAAACTTTTGATCAGTCGGTATTGCATGATGGCAAGCCGATGCTACTCAATGTGTGGGCGACCTGGTGCCCGACTTGCCGTGCTGAGCATGAATATCTGAATAAACTGGCCGCGCAGGGTATCCGGGTGGTGGGTTTGAACTATAAAGATGACCGGGCTAAAGCTGTCCAGTGGCTCAATTCGTTGGGTAATCCTTATGCGCTGAGTTTGTATGATGGCGATGGCATGCTGGGGCTGGATTTAGGGGTTTATGGCGCACCAGAAACTTTCTTGATCGACGGCCAGGGCATCATTCGTTATCGCCATGCTGGCGACCTCAATGATCGCATCTGGCAGCAGGAAATTTTGCCATTGTATAAAAAGTATCAGGGGGGCGCATGAGATTATTCAGCCTGGCGCTGGGCCTGATATTGAGCTGGGGTATTTTTGCGACCAATGCTTTTGCGGCCATTGATACTTACACTTTTAGCTCGGTGGAGCAGGAACAGCAGTATCGCGAGTTAACTGAGCAATTGCGCTGTCCTAAATGCCAAAATAACAGCATTGCTGATTCCAATGCCACCATAGCCGCTGATATGCGCGGCAAGGTGTATGAACTGATGCAACAGGGCAATTCCAAACCGCAAATCATTGACTATATGGTGGCTCGATATGGCAACTTTGTTACCTATGAGCCACCTGTAACCCCTGCAACCTTGATTTTGTGGATTGGCCCGGCAATGTTTGTCCTGATAGGCGCAATCATTGTGGTGCTGCGCGCCCGGCGGCGGGTGGAGAAAGAAACCGCGCTTTCGCCGCAGGAGCAGCAGCGGTTACAGACTTTGCTGGCTGAACAACAGGCTACTGTTAAAAAACAGATCTCGGCTCAACACAAAAAGACGAACAGGAAAAAACCATAATGGCTTTTTGGCTGATAGTGATTATTTTGCTGGCGGTCGCGGGGGCCTTGTTGGTCATTCCAGCACTGCGATCAGAGACAAATTCAGCGGTGACCACCCGAGATGAGCTGAACAAGGCGATTTACCAAGACCGGTTATCTGAGCTGGCTGAGGATGAAGCCCAAGGCGTGGTGGATCAGCGGCCTGAATTGATTCAGGAATTACAGCAAAATCTGCTGACAGATATTCCACAAGAATCCACTGAAAATGCCAGCCCCATTAATCGCTGGGTTTTACTGCCGGGTGTGGTGATTTTGGTGGTGGTTTCGGTCGGGCTATATCTGAAAACAGGTGGCTTGCCGCAAGTACAAGCGTGGCATCAGGTTGAAGCGCAAATGCCTGAATTACGGGCCAGAGTGGCCAATGAGCGGGCTGAGCCTCTGACGATGGAGGAAATCGCACGATTGGGGCTGGGATTACGCACCTCGCTGCAACAAGATACCCGTAACGTTAATGATTGGATGATGCTTGGCAGAGTGGGCATGGCACTGAATAACGCCACGACCGCCACGCAAGCTTTCGCTAAAGCTTATCAACTTGCGCCCGATAATGATGATGTCAGGTTCGGCTATGCTGAAGTGCTGACCCGTTCCAATGATCCGCAGGATAATCAACTGGCAACCAAGATGCTGCGCACTATGGTTGGGCAGGATCACACTAATTTACGCGCTATGAGTTTATTAGCTTTTAATGCTTTTGAGCAGGGCGATTTTAAACAAGCCATTGGCGCGTGGGAAGTTATGCTAAAATTGCTGCCTGCTGGTGATTCTCGTACAGAAGTGATAAAACGCAGTATTGCGCAAGCTAAATCACAGGCCGGGCAGGAAACAGCTACACTGGAAATAGCGGTCTCACTGTCACCAGAGGCGGCGCAGAAATTACCCCAGCAGGGCGCGCTGATTATCTCGGTAACGGATGGCTCAAACCCAGTCCCGGTTGCGGTAAAACAGCTGCCTTTGAGCCGCTTTCCGCTATCAGTAACACTCGATGATAGTAATGCAATGATGCCGGAGCGGTTGTTATCTTCGTTGCAACAGGTGAAGGTGCGTGTCCGTATTTCACTGGACGGCACTGTGAATTCGCAGCCAGGTGACTGGTTTGGTGAAAGCGGTGTGCAGAATTTCGTCGCGAAGGGGCAACCCCAGACTATTAATGTTCAAATAAATAGACAAATCCCTTAAATATAAGGGGTTGGTAAGAATTTCATGGAGAACAATATGAACTACCGCCTGATTGGGCTGGCTTTTGCAACCGTGCTTTTAGTGGGGTGTGCCAGTCGTTCGCCGGATAATTTGGAGCAGGGCCGCTCAGATCCGCTGGAAGGTTTTAACCGGGCAATGTTCAATTTTAACTATGAGGTTCTTGACCCTTATATCGTGCGACCGGTGGCTGTGGTTTGGCGTGATTATGTGCCACAACCGGCCCGTAATGGGATGAGTAACTTCTTGGGGAACCTTGAAGAGCCGGCCAGCATGGTCAATAGCTTCCTGGTCGGTGATCCGTACAATGCCATGAAGCACTTTAACCGCTTCTTCCTGAACACTCTTTTGGGGATGGGCGGGTTAATTGACGTCGCCGGTATGGCAAACCCGAAACTGGCGAAAGAAGTTCCGCACCGTTTTGGTAGCACTTTGGGGCATTACAATGTCGGTTATGGCCCCTATGTGGTATTACCGGCCTATGGTAGTTTCACCATTCGTGAAGATGGGGGTGATGCGGTTGATTACGTCTATCCAGTGCTGAGTTATCTGACCTTCTGGATGTCGGCGGGCAAATGGGTGCTGGAAGGGGTAGAAACCCGTGCGCAGCTATTGGATTCCGATGGTTTGCTGCGTAATTCCTCCGACCCATATCTAATGGTGCGTGAAGCCTACTTCCAGCGCTATGATTTCCTGGCGAATGGCGGGCAACTAAAACCGGAAGTTAATTCCAATGCTCAAGCCATTCAGGGCGATTTGGAAAGTATCGATTCAGCTAACTGATAGAGATGTTAGCCTGAAAATAAAAAAGCGCCGTAAGGCGCTTTTTTTTGTGGGCAATGATTGATTAAATCATGCCGATTAGAAGGCGTAGTTGAAGTTCACGCCATACAGCAATGCGGTACCTTTAGAATCAAACTGATAGGTTGTTCCGCCCAATGCAGCCGGTGTTTTTTCCGTGATATGCACGTTCTGGCCATGCATATAGGAAACACCAACGTCAACTGATGCATCTTTGTTGAAGGCGTAGGTGGTACCGGCACTTATCCAGAAACGGTCTTGGTCTGGAATCGAGATAGTGCGGTTATCAGCTGGAACCGGGCTGTCATCAAAGGCAATACCGGTACGGAAAGTCCAGTTATCATCGTAATAATAGGTGGTACCCAGCGCGATACGGTAAGCATCGTGGAAGCCTTCTTGCTTTTCAAACAGAGTGTTACCGTTGGTTCCGGTGGCTTTCAACTCTTTGAACTGGCTCCAACTGGTGTAGGCCAGGCTGTAGTGAATAGCCCATTGAGGGGCGACTTTATTGTAGCCGGACACTTCCCACACTTCTGGCAGATTCAGGGTCAATGCACCTGGAATCACTGCGCCACCTGTACCACCTGGTGGTGGTAACTGGCTGCTGAAATCACCATCAAAGTCGATTTTCACTTTTGAACGATAGGTAAAGCTGTAACGGTTTTCTTTATCCACTTCATACAGCACGCCGGCATTCCAACCATAGCCCCATTTGGTCCCTTCCATCCGGGTGACTTCAGTATTCGCCGGGATAACTCCGCGACCAGCTTCACCAATATGGCGCACAATCTTGGCATCGGCATAAACCGCATTAAAGCCCAAACCAAAGCTGAAGTTTTCATTCAGGCGATAAGCTGTGCTCAAGTTCAGGTTGGCGGTTTTCAGGTCAGTTTGCCCCCCCAGAGAACCGGCAATATAGTCATCATTAAATTCAGTGGCCAAACCGTAGTTTGAAGTACCGGAAGCCCCAATCGCCCATTGCTCATTCAGCGGCATAATAAAGTGGATATTGGGGATCCACGCCGATGGCGCGATGTTTTTGGCACTGGTACTTCTGCCCGATAGGGGGGATGTGCCACTGATATCAACGTTTGGGTCGACATACACGAAGCCGCCGGAGAATGAAGGGCGGTCGAACAAAGTCATTGCGGCGGGGTTGCGGCTACCAACAGAAGCATTGTCAGCAACGGCGCCTTCACCAGAGAAAGAGCGGCCCAATGCAGCTGCTGAATATTCATTCAGCTGAAAACCAGCTGCAGAAACGTTCGAAGAAATCAGTGCTACTGCAGCTGCCAGAGCTGATCGGGTAAACAGGTTTTTCTGGTTCATGACCAAAACCTCATTGTTTTATTTAAACTATGTTACATACCGTAACAAGAGAATGCGGGATTGTAGGGTCCGTTATCGGTCAGACAAAGCAGACCAGTGGCTGAAGTATAGGTCCGACCTGTGTGCGTGTTGCAAGTATGTTTTAGGATTTGGTCAAATTTGATTGCAAAAAATAGACGCAGTTAACAAAAAAATCACAATTTGGTAGCAATTCATACATTATTGATGAGGGAGTGAACAATTTTAGCGTGATTTCCGTCACTTAATAGGCCTATAAACAGTAAGTCCTAGTGCCTTGTGACCTAGGGGAGTAAAATGACAGTAGAGAAAATATTTTTTTGCACTCTGCCTTATCTGCGTTAATTGATAGCTGATGTGCGTTTATTTTGAAATATCCGTTGAGGAGAATTGAAGATGTCAGATGCAATCAATCGCTGTAGTGCGGAAGAAACCGCAGCTTGCTGCTGTATAGATGTAGGCACTATCATGGACAATACTGATTGTACCGCGTCCTATAGCTGTGTATTCGACAACCGTGCTGATGCTGAAGCCATGCTGAAAACGCTGACTGAAAAAGCGCGTGCCGTTGAATCTGAACCTTGCCTGATCGAACATAAGCTGGAAGAAACTGAAGATGGTGTGCGCTTAGCCATTGATTTCACTTTCTCCTGCCAGGCAGAAACCATGATCTTCCAGTTAGGTCTGCGTTAAGTTGCACTTTGTTGTAAGTTGATTCAGATAAGTTGAATACCCCTAAAACGCGGAGCTTTTTGCTTCGCGTTTGTATTGATACCTTCCTACAGCTCGCGCTGAATTTATTGCATCAGAAATATCAACTTTATATGTCTTATCCACCCGCCAGTTCCTACCTTTCCTTCCTTTTTATGGCGAAAAGTTGCTCCTGCTCTCACTTTCCTGCTCTATAGGTTTACCAAATGTAAATGTTTGGTTAACAATAATTGGATCAGGTCAGACCTGTTATTTTGTTATGCTTTAATAAAAGCCACTTTGACTTATCAGGAGCATGTATGAGTAAGCCATTACCGCTAGTGACACGCCAGGGCGATCGCATTGCCATAGTCAGTGGCCTGCGAACGCCTTTTGCCAAGCAGGCAACTGCTTATCACGGCGTGCCAGCTGTAGATTTAGGCAAAATTGTGGTCAGTGAACTTTTGGCCAGAAGCGGTGTTGCTCCTGAATTCATTGATCAACTGGTGTTTGGTCAAGTCGTCCAAATGCCGGAAGCACCAAACATCGCGCGGGAAATTGTGCTGGGAACGGGCATGAGTGTACATACCGATGCTTATAGTGTCTCCCGTGCCTGTGCAACTAGCTTTCAGGCGGTGGCCAATGTGGCGGAAAGTATCATGGCTGGCTCAGTGACTGTGGCGATCGCCGGTGGCGCGGATTCTTCCTCTGTTTTGCCCATTGGTGTCAGCAAAGCACTGGCACGGACCTTGGTTGACGTCAATAAAGCCCGAACGTTATCCCAACGATTGAAATTGTTTAGCCGCTTAAAACTGCGCGATTTACTGCCGGTAGCACCTGCGGTTGCCGAGTATTCAACGGGCTTGCGTATGGGGGATACGGCCGAGCAGATGGCAAAAACCTATGGTATTAGCCGCGAGGATCAGGACGCTTTAGCGCTGCGCTCTCACCAAATGGCGGCACAGGCCTGGCAGCAGGGATTATTACAAGACGAAGTGATGACAGCTTATATTCCGCCTTATCGTGATGCTATCACTGAAGATAATAATATCCGCAAAGATTCCACTATGGAGCAATATGCCAAATTACGTCCGGCATTTGATCGTAAGCACGGCAGTGTCACGGCGGCGAACAGCACGCCACTGACCGACGGTGCGGCGGCAGTCATGATGATGAGTGAGTCAAAGGCTAAGGCGCTGGGTTTACAGCCATTAGGCTATCTGCGCAGTTTTGCGTTTTCGGCCATTGATGTCTGGCAAGACATGCTGTTAGGCCCCTCCTACGCAACCCCCTTAGCACTTGATCGCGCCGGAATAACACTGGCAGATTTAACCCTCATTGATATGCATGAAGCATTTGCGGCACAAACATTAGCGAACTTGAAAATGTTCGCCAGTGATAGCTTCGCACGCGAAAAGCTGGGCCGCAGTCAGGCAATTGGTGAAGTTGATATGAGTAAATTCAACGTATTGGGTGGATCAATTGCTTATGGTCATCCTTTCGCCGCGACCGGTGCGCGCATGATCACTCAAACATTGTATGAATTGCGTCGCCGCGGTGGTGGGTTAGGATTAACAACCGCCTGTGCTGCGGGTGGTTTGGGTGCCGCAATGATTTTGGAGGTGGAGTAATGAGCCAGGAAAATATTCTTAATCGCGGGGATGAAATAGCCATAGTTGGCTCTGCCGTTCCGGCCCATTCGGTTTTCACCCTCGATGTTCGGCCCGATAATATTGGTATCATCACCATTGATGTTGTCGGTGATAAAGTTAATACCTTAAAGGCTGAATTTGCAGAGCAAATTGCTGAAATACTGCAACAAGCGCAGGCTTTGAGTCAATTACAGGGTTTAGTTATTATTTCTGGCAAACCGGACTCTTTTATCGCCGGTGCAGATATCAGCATGATTGCTGCTTGTCGCACCGCACAAGATGCGCGTGTTCTGGCCCAGAAAGGGCAATCCATTCTGGCACAAATTGCGGCATTTCCAGTGCCGGTAGTCGCTGCTATCCACGGGGCTTGCCTCGGCGGTGGTCTGGAACTGGCGCTGGCGTGTCATAGCCGCATTTGCTCGCAGGATGATAAAACTGTGCTCGGTTTGCCTGAGGTACAGCTTGGGCTGTTGCCGGGGTCCGGTGGCACCCAGCGTTTGCCGCGTCTGGTGGGGGTGAGTAAGGCACTGGATATGATATTGACTGGCCGGCAGGTTCGCGGCCGTCAGGCACTTAAAATGGGGCTGGTGGACGACGTGGTGCCGCACGATATTTTGCTTGATGTGGCTATCCAGCGGGCTAAAGCCGGTTGGCTTGATAAGCCCATCTTGCCGTGGCAGGAGCGTTTGCTTAGCGGCCCATTAGGTAAATCATTGTTATTTAATATTGTTCGTAAGAAAACACGGGCAAAGACAAAAGGTCATTATCCAGCAGCCGAGCGTATTATTGATGTGGTGCGTAAGGGGTTAGACCACGGCGGCCCTGCGGGTTATGAAGCCGAAGCAAAAGCCTTTGGTGAGCTGGCAATGTCTCCTGAGTCAGCAGCATTACGCAGCTTGTTTTTTGCGACCACCGCGCTGAAAAAAGAGACTGGTGGCAAAGAACAGCCTCGGGCTATCCATCGAGTCGGGGTATTAGGTGGGGGGCTGATGGGCGGAGGTATAGCCAATGTGACTGCAACACGTGCGGGTTTACCGGTTCGGATTAAAGATATCAATCCAACAGGCATTAACCAGGCGCTGAAATATACCTGGGATACCTTGGGCGAGCGGGTGCGTAGCAAGCGGATGCGCCCGGCAGAGCGGCAACGCCAGATGATGCTGATTTCCGGCAGCACTGATTATTGTGGCTTTGGTAATGTGGATATTGTGGTTGAGGCGGTATTTGAAGATTTGTCGTTGAAGCAGCAGATGGTGGCAGATATTGAGCATTTCGCTGCACCTCATACCATTTTCGCTTCCAACACTTCGTCACTGCCGATAAGTGATATCGCGGCACAGGCACAGCGGCCAGAGCAGGTTATCGGTCTGCATTACTTTAGCCCGGTGGATAAAATGCCATTGGTGGAAGTTATTCCGCATGCAAAGACTAGCGAAGCAACCATTGCAACCACTGTTGCTTTAGCACGTAAACAGGGAAAAACAGCGATTGTGGTGGCAGATTGTGCCGGGTTCTATGTAAACCGTATTTTGGCTCCATACATTAATGAAGCAGCTCGCTGTATATTAGATGGTGAACCTATCGATTTAATTGATAAGGCTCTGGTCGATTTCGGCTTTCCGGTAGGCCCGATAACCTTGTTGGATGAAGTTGGGATTGATGTGGGCACCAAGATAATGCCCATTCTGGTAGAGAAATTAGGGGCACGTTTTGCTGCGCCGCCTTCATTTGATGTCATTTTGAAAGATGGGCGGAAAGGGCGTAAAAATGGCCGCGGTTTCTATCTTTATCCAGCTAAAAGTAGCGGTTTCAAGTGGAAGAAAAGTTCCGGTAAGCAAGTGGACACCAGCGTTTATACCTTACTCGGTGTCACACCTAAGGCCCATCTAGAATCTGCCGTGATAGCACAGCGTTGCGTCATGATGATGCTGAATGAAGCCGCACGTTGTCTGGATGAATCTATTATCCGTAACCCGCGCGATGGGGATATTGGTGCGGTGTTTGGGATTGGTTTCCCACCGTTTTTAGGCGGGCCTTTCCGCTATATGGATAACCTGGGCGCAGAAACAATGGTAAAAACACTGAGTTTGCTCGCGCAACAGTATGGTGAGCGCTTTGAACCTTGCTCATTATTGGTCACGATGGCTGAGCAGCAACAAAGGTTTTATCCGCCGGAAAATAGTATGAATGAGCGGGCAGTCAATCCCGATAATTAAGAGTGTGAACGGGATCACCACCTGCAATTCTAACCATTCAGGTGGCTGTACACTGAGAGCAACCCGCGCTACTTTAAATCAGAACCACGCAAAGTGACCATTTGTGCCAAAATGAATGAATAGCCATTTATTGTGTAGGTGATAGAGTTTAGATTAAGCTGTTGATATGGTTACTCTGTAACCAATCAAGGTTGGCTGTTGGTGTTGCTGGTGTAAAAACAGCCATTTTCTTTACCTTAAGTTTCAGGCAAAATGCCCGGCCGCCATAGAGAGACGGCGCGTTATCGTTATGAAGTTTCTTTGCTTTCAAGCAAAGGTTTCGGCGGTACAGCACGCAAAGCGTTTCTGTATAGCGTTATTTTGTTAACAAAAACGGTGCAATATGCAAGTTTTCATTATGCGTCACGGTGACGCGGCCCTTAACGCACCCAGTGATGCGCAAAGGCCTCTTACTCTGTGTGGTCAGGATGAATCACGCCAGATGGCAAGCTGGTTAAACGACCAGTCAGTCGATATTGAAAGGATTTTTGTTAGCCCATACTTACGCGCGGGGCAAACATTAGAAGTGGTGCGCGAGGTGATGACGCTTCCGGCAGAGCAGGAAGTGATGCCAGAATTAACCCCGGGTGGGGATGCCGCTTTTGTTTGTTGCTATTTACAAGCACTGGCAAAAGAAGATTGTGCTGCGGTGTTGGTTATTTCGCACTTGCCGCTGGTCGGGTATTTGGTGGCTGAACTTTGTCCGGGGCAATGCCCGCCAATGTTTGCGACTTCAGCAATTGCTTGTGTTGATTTGGATGGCGAAACTGGCAAGGGGACTTTTGACTGGCAGGTTAGCCCGACACAACTTTTAGCTAAAGCTTGTCACGGCTAAATATCATCTGAGCCATTGTTCAATAAGCTAATGTTCAATAAGGTGCGGCATCACTGTCGCGCCTCTACTCGCCATATTTCAAACTGCATGTGTGTGGCAGCAAAATGCATCCTACCAGCCAACCCGGCTACTGCTCTAACTCAATTAACACCAATAATGCCGCTGTGCCACCCCATTCTTTCGGGGCTTGATGGAATGCCAGCACATCGGGATGCTGCGCCAACCACAGCGGGGTTTGCTGCTTCAAAACATGCTTGCCATGCCCATGCA
Source organism: Yersinia rochesterensis (assembly GCF_003600645.1). Lineage (NCBI taxonomy): Bacteria > Pseudomonadati > Pseudomonadota > Gammaproteobacteria > Enterobacterales > Yersiniaceae > Yersinia > Yersinia rochesterensis. The sequence goes on along the minus strand of NZ_CP032482.1, from coordinate 3,012,984 downwards.
TAACACAGGCGCAATGCACGTGCTCGCGTTTGCAGGCCGCAATCAAGGCTCCCAACTCTTGCTTAGCTTGTTTTTGGGTTAACCCGTGTAAATCTAAAAACATATCGGGTGAGTAATCACCCCGTCGAAGTTTTTTTACTTCAAAATGATCAACACCAGGCCGCACATAACGCGTCGGGCCGTCGGTATCTAATAGCGGTTGGAATTCATCAGAAAAATAATGACTGGCATCAACCTGCTCTTGCAGCAATCGTTCCGGCGCAATTTTTTTGCCGAGTTTGGGCGGCACACGATGGACAATTGTGTCTTGTTTCAGCTTCTTGGCTCCGGCTATCGACTCTTTAAATAGTGCTAATTCATCTGTTGTCAGGTGATATTTATTTTTCATTATCTGTTCATCGTACTTGTGCAATTTCCCCAGTTTACCTGTTGAGATGCATCTGTCTAAATAAATGTAATCTTAAGATTGGTGGCTTTAATGTGTATTTCATTATTTGGTTATCATTCAACTGATGTATTGCTGCTGATTTGTGGCGGGCTTCATGGCAAACTAGGGGCATAGATAATGATTTTATGCCCTAGCTGGAGAATACCTTGGACAAGATTTTCGTCGACGAAGCAGTAAATGAGCTGCACACCATTCAGGATATGCTGCGTTGGGCAGTCAGCCGTTTTAATGCGGCCAATATTTTTTATGGTCACGGTACTGATAATCCGTGGGACGAAGCGGTGCAATTGGTTTTTCCAAGCCTATTTTTACCGATAGATATTCCAGAAGATATGCGCAATGCGCGCCTGACATCCAGTGAGCGCCATCGTATTGTCGAGCGAGTTATTCGCCGGGTCAATGAACGCATTCCAGTTGCTTACCTAACTAATAAAGCCTGGTTCTGTGGCATGGAATATTATGTTGATGAGCGTGTATTGGTGCCACGCTCACCCATTGGCGAGCTGATTAATAACAATTTTGATGGGCTGATTCGCCATCAACCTAAACATATTCTGGATATGTGTACTGGCAGCGGCTGTATTGCCATTGCTTGTGCCTATGCCTTCCCGGAAGCGGAAGTGGATGCTGTTGATATCTCCAACGATGTGCTGGCAGTCACTGAGCACAATATTCAGCAGCATGGTATGGAGCATCAGGTCACGCCAATTCGCTCCGATCTATTCCGTGATTTACCGCCTATCAAATATGACCTGATTGTCACCAACCCGCCGTATGTTGATGCCGAAGATATGGCCGATTTACCGGATGAGTTCCGCTTTGAACCTGAGCTGGGCTTAGCTGCGGGTAGTGATGGTCTGAAACTGGCCCGCCGCATTCTGGCCTGTGCGCCAGACTTTTTACAAGATGATGGTGTGCTGATTTGCGAAGTGGGCAATAGCATGGTGCATTTAATGGATCAATATCCGGATGTACCTTTCACTTGGCTGGAGTTTGACAATGGCGGTGACGGCGTCTTTATGTTGACTAAACAACAACTGATTGATTGCGCACCACATTTCAGTATATATCGTGATTAATTATTCACTTTAAATCTGTCAGGGTGGCGAATACCGGCCTGACAAAGTGCTTATTAGAATTCAAGGAGCCGTGATGGCTGGGAACAGTATTGGGCAGTTTTTCCGCGTCACCACTTTTGGTGAATCTCACGGCATCGCCTTGGGATGTATTATCGATGGTGTTCCACCGGGAATTCCTATCACCGAGGCTGATATCCAGTTGGATCTCGACCGACGTCGCCCTGGCACCTCGCGCTATACCACTCAACGTCGCGAGCCGGATCAAGTGCGCATTTTGTCTGGTGTATTCGAGGGTGTCACCACCGGTACCAGTATCGGCTTGATGATTGAAAATACTGATCAGCGCTCACAAGATTACAGTGCGATTAAAGATGTATTTCGCCCAGGCCACGCCGATTACACTTATGAGCAAAAATACGGCGTACGCGATTATCGCGGTGGTGGCCGCTCTTCTGCCCGTGAAACGGCGATGCGCGTTGCCGCCGGTGCTATTGCGAAAAAATATCTGGCGCAGAAGTTTGGTGTGCAGGTACGCGGCTATTTGGCACAAATCGGTGATATCAGCTGTGATGTGGTTGACTGGGATCAAGTTGAGCAAAACCCATTCTTCTGTCCGGATGTGAGCAAATTGGAGTCACTGGATGCCCTGATGCGCGAGCTGAAAAAGGCCGGTGACTCTATTGGTGCCAAAATTACTGTGGTGGCTGAACATGTCCCGGTCGGTTTAGGCGAGCCAGTTTTTGACCGTTTAGATGCTGATTTAGCTCATGCGCTGATGAGCATCAATGCGGTGAAAGGGGTGGAAATTGGTGATGGTTTCGCGGTGGTCACTAAACGTGGTAGCGAAAACCGCGATGAAATTACTCCGCAAGGTTTCCAAAGCAACCATGCGGGCGGCATTCTAGGTGGGATCAGCAGCGGACAGCCAGTTGTAGCACATATCGCGTTGAAGCCGACCTCCAGCATCACGGTTCCGGGGCAGACGATTAACCGGCAGGGCGAAGCGGTTGAGATGATTACCCGTGGCCGCCATGACCCTTGCGTCGGCATTCGTGCTGTTCCGATTGCAGAAGCGATGATGGCAATTGTGTTAATGGATCACCTGCTGCGCCAGCGTGCACAGTGCGGTGATGTGGTTTCAGACGTCCCGCGCTGGTAAGTACCATGAAAAAATGGATAGCAGGCTTATTGGCACTGGTTGCCATCAGCCCGGTTATGGCGGCGACGCCATGGCAACAGATTACCCACCCGGTGGCGGGGTCTCCGCAGTCAATTGGTGGTTTTGCCAATGGTTGTGTTATCGGCGCGATGCCTTTGCCGCTAGAATCGGCAGACTATCAGGTGATGCGCCCGGATCAACGCCGTTATTTTGGACATCCTGATTTGCTGAATTTTATCCATCGGCTGAGTGATAAAGCCCAGAAAAATCAGCTTGGTACGGTGTTGATTGGTGATATGGCGATGCCAGCAGGTGGGCGTTTTAGCAGCGGACATGCTAGCCATCAGTCGGGGCTGGATGTGGATATTTGGCTACAATTGCCGAAACAGCGCTGGAGTCAGCAGCAATTATTAAAACCGCAACCTATTGATTTGGTAGCTGTTGATGGTAAACGAGTGGTGCCAGCATTATGGCAATCGCAAGTTGAAAGCCTGATTAAACTGGCCGCCAATGATGATGAAGTCACGCGTATTTTCGTCAATCCGGCGATTAAAAAGCAGCTTTGTTTAGATGCCGGAGTGGACCGTACCTGGTTGCATAAAGTGCGCCCATGGTTTGGTCATCGTGCCCATATGCATGTGCGCTTGCGTTGCCCGGCAGATAGTCTGGAATGTCTGGATCAAGACACGCCACCGCCGGGTGATGGGTGTGGCGCAGAATTGGAAAGTTGGTTCCAGCCCCATCAGCCAAGTGCTAAACCGGGTAAAACCTTACCACCGCCATTGCCGCCTTCCTGTCAGGCTTTGTTGGATAACCATTTCGCTGCGGAATAAACTTTAATGTTTAACAACATCCGTTAACATCGAATAAATTCCATAAAGCCCCACAATAGCGGGGCTTTTTGTTTATTAGCATCTAACAACATTGGTTGACAGTGAATGATTTACCGGACAATCTACCGGATAAAATAATGGTTATCCGGTGGCCCCATGAAGTTAACTGATACCAAAGTTCGTAATGCGAAACCTCAAGAAAAAGCCTATCAATTGCAGGACGGTAATGGACTGTATTTGGATGTGCGCCCCTCAGGTGTAAAGACGTGGCGTTATCGCTACTGGATCACGCCAACAAAGGACGGTCGCTACACTATCGGTAGCTATCCTGCAGTATCTTTGGCCGAAGCTCGCCGAGAGCGTGAGTGGGCTAGAGAGCAGGTAAAAAACGGCATAGCCCCCAAGGAAGCCAAAGCAGTTGAGCGAGATATCGCAAAAGCTGAGAACGCCAATACATTCGAAATAGTGGCAAAAGAATGGCTGGATAAAAAAGGGGAGCATTGGGCCAAAAATTCAAAAAATCAGATCACTGGTTTTATGTATAACGATATTTTCCCCGCCATTGGCGCTATGCCCATGAGGGAAATTAACGCCTCGCATATATTAAAAATAATTAGAGACCTTGAGAGTCGGGGTGCTAAATCCGTAGCGGTTAAAGTACGGCAGTGGTGCTCTGCTGTTTTTTGCTATGGCGTGGCGACATTACGCGCAGACTCTGATCCGGCTGCGGCATTAAGGGGGGCTATTATAGTTCCTAAAACCGAACATTCTAGACCGCTCACTGGTGATGAGTTGCGTGATTATTATTTGCGCCTTGATAGCTCCACCGGTAACCAAACGACTATTATAGCACTAAGAATCTTGCCGCTAGTATTTGTTAGGCAAGCTGAATTACGCTCGGCTGAATGGTCACATATTGATTTTGATAATGCGGAATGGGTTATCCCCCCGGAATTAATGAAAATGGGGCGTATGCATAGAGTACCGTTGTCGGCTCCAGTAATATCCCTGTTAAATGAATTGAAGAAAATTACGGGTAATAGGCGTTGGTTGTTCCCTAATACCAGGCTAAATACTTACATGGGGGCATCCACTTTAAATAGGGCTATTGTGCAGTTGGGGTATGCTCGTACGGTGATAACAACCCACGATTTCCGCGCGACGGCCTCTACGAGGCTGCACGAAATGGGGTATCGGCATGACGTGATCGAACGACAGCTAGCCCACGTTGAAAAGAACCGTGTTTCTGCTGCGTACAATCACGCCGAATATATGCCGGAAAGAAAGGAATTAATGGAGGATTGGGGGAGGTGGGTTACTGGCCTGCTTGTTTCTTATGTTCCGCAATAAGGTTATCGATCCACTCTTGAATCTCCGTTGATGTCCAACGAGAGTTGCGTCCGTCTTTAACGGGTTTTGGGAATGTCCCTTCTTTGATTCTCAGGTAGATGGTTGTACGGTCATAACCGACAACCCTCTCTACTCGCGCGATTGTTAACAGTTCACATGTAATCATCGTAAGCCTCTCTTTTTCATGGCCTCAAGTAAGATGTCTTGTACTTCACGTTTTGAATCCCGCCGTTCTTTTACCAGCTCGTCTACCGTATCTTTGGCGATAATGTGGTAAATCCATACCGGGCGTTTGTGGCCTGCCTGTGCTTGCCGTGTGGGGCCGATACGCTCAATGATTTGCTGATACTGTTCCAGATCCCACCAGTGGGAGAAGAACGCCAAAATATTGCCGCCGTCTTGCAAATTAAGGCCGTGGCCTGCGCTGGCAGGGTGGGCGAATAGCACCGGTATTAATCCTGCGTTCCAATCGCGCTGGGTTTGTGGGTCTGCGTCCAGGTGGCGACCTTTGGGAAAGGCTTTTAACAAACGGGCTAGGTCGCTTTTGAAATGGTAAGCGACGAGAACCGGCATACCACTGGCCTCCGCAACGATACTTTCCAGCGCTTGTAGCTTGGCGTCGTGTATCTCCGTCCAGTTGCCCGCCTCGTCGGTATAGATAGCGCCGCTGGCAAGCTGTAAACACTTCATCGTTTTAGACGCTGCGTTCATTGCTTCGATATCGTGGTCGCCAATTTGCAAAAACATCTCCTTTTCCATTTCTTTATACTGGCTGCGGGCTTTAGGACTAAGGCCAACGCGCACCACGCTATGAATAGGTTCATCGATATCAAACCAGTCGGTAGCATCAAGGGAGATAGTCACATCACGCAGGGCATCTTGCATTTGCTGCTGCGCACACTCTCGCGGTTCAATCTTATTAAAACCGGTAGTGCCGATCGGGATGCGGTTAAACCAGCGGTCAGTGAAAGCGCTGAATGTCCGGCCTAGCCGCTGGCCTTTATCCAAAAACCACGCTTGCCCCCATAAATCCTGTAAGCCATTTGGCGCGGGGGTACCTGAGAGGTTCACCCAACGGCCTGATCTGTGTGCAACTTTTGCCAGTGCCGCCGCACGCTTACCGCCTTTACGCAGGCGAAAGGATTTAAGGCGGGTACTTTCATCGGCGATAACCGTACCGAACGGCCATTCGCCGTCGAGCGTCTCTATCAGCCAAACGAGGTTGTCGTAATTTGTGGTGAACACGCTGGCGTTAGGGTTACGCAGCGCAGCTAAACGTTCCTGCGCGGTACCGACCACCGGTTGCATTTCGATATTGCGCAGGTGATCCCACTTATCCACTTCATCCGGCCACGTGGAGCGGGCAACCCGCAACGGCGCGAGAACTAACGCCGGTTTTGTTTCGCTGCCAGACATAAACAGATCTTCAAGACTGGTCAGCGTCGCCACGGTTTTACCCATGCCCATACCTGCCCAAACATTTGAGCGGGGGGCGTCTATTTCGTGGAGGATTATTTGGTTTTGGTATTTGTGGGGGATGAACTTTTTCACAATATCCCCTCTAGGTCTTTAGAATTCAATACGTGCACGATGAAACCCAATGCGCGTAATTTTTCATGCTCCCTAAGTTGGGCCGAAGTAGGTTTTTCGCCTGGCGCTTTGCACTCAACAAAAATCACCTTGCCATCAGGCAGAAGCACCAGCCGATCCGGTACTGAACGGCGGCCGGGGGAAACGAATTTGTAGGCTATCCCTCCGGATTTCTTCACTTCTTTGACGAGATTGTCTTCTATCGAGTCTTCACGGATGTAGGCCATTGGCTGCACCTTCTTTGAATTTCTCGCGAGCGATCTGCATGATGCAGAAATCTGAACGGTTTTCGCTCCACTCCTGATTAAGAGGATTACGTGAAGTGCGAGCGGCTTTTGTCCAGACCTTGGCGGCCCTCCGGTAATCACCCTCGCGTTCAATTTGCGCAGCCTCGCGCGCAGCCCGATAGTAGAGCGGGCTGTCATGATTTTTAAATGACATAGGGTTAGTCCTTCTGAAAGCATATCCAGTGAGTTTTTGCTCTAGCGCCGGATGGGTGGCCAAACGCCGGTTTATGGTCAGTGAGCGCCAATATCTCGCGGGTCGGTATCTGTGTTTCATTCCATTTGAATATCAGCGTTCCATGCTGACGCAGCACTCGAAAGCCTTCACGGAAACCAGCGGCTAAATCATCGCGCCATGTATCCCTGTTCAGTACGCCGTATTTCTTGCGCTGCCAGCCATTTTGACCCGCGCGGGACAGGTGGGGCGGGTCGAATACAACCATGTTGAATGATTCATCACTAAATGGCAGATTGCGGAAATCGAGCAATACATCCGGCTTAACTTCGAGGCTGCGCCCGTCACAAAGGATGTGTGACTCACTACGGATATCGCCGAACACAACATTAGGGTTGGTGCGGTCGAACCAGAACATGCGGCTGCCGCAGCACATATCGAGAATGTTTCTCTCCATTTGCATCGCTATTCCTTACGGTAGTGATAAGCCTCGAACCCGCCAGCGGAGAGCGGCAGGTCTAAAGCCCATTCGGGACAGGTAGCGAGAAGTTCGCTTAATTTATCGGAGGTGAATGCGTCAGTGTCCGGCGCTTCGGTTAATACTTCATCGTGGACGGTTAGTGTGATTTCGTAGCCACTGGCCTCGATTAAAGGCATGTTGTTTGCCATCACATCGCGGGCCGCTGCCTGAGTAACGTTTTCTGCTAACTTACCGCCGTAGGTTTTTAGGCGCTGCCATTTACGGCTGTAGGTATTGACGCCCATGTAGCTGATTTTATCCCCCTCGATACGGATACCGGGATAACAAACGGAACGGCCAGAGGGGAGTTGAATTCGTAGCCAACTACCATCACGGCGGATCTTCAACTTGCGACAAACAAACGTTTTTTTGGGGTTAATGATTGCGCGACGTACGGTATTTTCAATTTCACTCCAGAAAGAAACCGTTTCTGTATGCGCATTTCGCCACATCCGTTTTAATGAATCACAGGCGATAAATACCTGTTCCGAAAGGCCGTAGGTGCGTTTTTGTTTTACAGAGGCTTGATACCAACTTTGTGCCTCACGCTGTATTGATGCGGGGACGTTTGGTAATGCCGCTTTCGCTAGCTCGTCCAGATCAAGCCCGTAGACAAGGGCGAAGGTCAGGAACGCCGCGACGCCACCACCGAAACCTAGCCCCAACTCCATCACCTTACCGATTTGGCGCTGGAGTTTATCGACATCATCCGGCGATATATTAAATGCTCGGGCATAGGCCAGCTTGTAGAGGTCTGGCCCTTCGCGCAGTGCTTCGCCTTCCTCGTCATAGCCAATGATGGTGTCGTAATCGCGGAAAGCCTGTAACTTCCACTCTTCGCCCGCCAGCCATGCCAAAACACGGCCCTCGATATTGGAAAGGTCAGAGACAACCAGCTTTTTACCCTTGGGGGCTACAATGCAACCGCGCAGAGCTGAACTGATTAATTCCATTACGTTATCGAATAGCAGGTCAGCACAACCCGCTTTTAACGCTTCGATACCGGTGTCTATGGTTTCCTGATCCAGAACAGGGCGGGGGAGGTTTTGCGGTTGAAATAAGCGGCCTGCCCAACGTCCGGTGCGGCTGGCTCCGCAGAATTGCAAAGTACCGCGTAAGCGTCCGTCTTTGCTCACACCTTTGAGTAATGTTTTGTATTTGCTGGTACTGGTGGTGCTGGCCTGTAAACGGATTGCCAGCAGTTCGCGCAGTTCAATCGGCAAATCAGGGTCACTAATCCGCCTTTGTATCGTGCTGGCCTGCATATCTGGCAGCGTTACGCCAAAGGCTTCAACGATATGTTTAAGCAATACGTCGCGCTGTGTTGCCGCTTGTACCTCGTTATCGGTTAAATCTTGCGTACGCACGGCCAACCGCTTTTGTTCTATCTCAACCGCGGATACAGCGGCTTCCGCTAGTACGGTGTCCATCTGTACGCCACGGTCATTGATGCGCTGATCAAAATGCCAGAGTGCCAACTCATTACCCTGGTAATTCCAGACGGGCAGTTTCTTATCAATTTCGCGCATCGCTTCAATATCAAGGCCCGCATAGTCGACAAACCGTTTCCATTCTTCAGGGTGGGTTTGCTTAGTTGCGCGACGAATAGCTGAGTTTTTAGCGCGTGGTTTACAGAACAACTGGATCAGCGCCTTACCTGCTTTGTCCTTGGCTTTGTCCTGTTCTACCCCGAGAATATCGCACAAATCAGACAGCGAACCCGGCAGGCCGTGGGCCAACGCTTTAACCATGGTATCGCGCCAGCGGGTAACATCGCCCGTAACAAGTCGAGGCCACTTGTAACTCGTTAGGTGTTTACGCAATACTGTGCGGTCGAATTGGCTGTTGTGGGCGTAGACAAGCGTCTCGCTATCACGTAGCGCGGTGTACAGTGGCATAGGTAAATTCTTGGGTTCTGTAAATTCGTGCGCACTGACTGGGCCGTCGTCGATGGCCCATGCGATAAGCATTATCTCTGCATCAGCGGCGTAGGCATGGGTACCGTTTCGGATGGGTGTTTCGCTGTAGGTTTCGAGGTCTAGCCAGAGTATCTGGGGCATAAAAGTCGCCTTCTATTGATGTGCTTTGAACAGCAGGCACAACGCCCGCTCGTCAAAACACCCCCGCACAGAGCGGGGATGGGTTAACTTACGAAACTAATCAAGGGGATAGCCGTCTAAAACGTGGGCCACTGATACGCCTTCTTTAACTTTCTCGACGATAGAGTTAAAGGCGTCTTCAACCACACGCTCAGGGTTAACAAGTTTGAAAGTAAAGGTTAATTTGCCCTCACGCAGGCGATAGCGCAGACGGGCTTGTACTTCGTAGCTTTCGCCGTTGTGGAACGGAGCCAGACCGAGGGTGATAAGCTCCGGTACCTCGATGGTGCCTTTCTCATTCTCATCGCTGTAGTTGAACTGGAATTCGCCAGTAGCCAGACGCATAGCGGAACCGAAGACCGCTTTACGGATAACTTGGAACTTGGTAGCGATTTCCAGTAATTCCGCACCGGTTGGGTTAACAACGTCGGCGGCGCGGTCTTCCAGCAGTTCGGCAAACTGTTCCTGGCTAAGCGTCTGGCCGTCGTACTTCTGCCAAATCTTCCACGCTTTCGACAATTCGCAGCTATAGCTCGCGCGGTGGTCGTTCCACGTTGGTGCCGCCGAGGTCACCGCATGGTCAATAACTGCTTGTAAACTGTTGCTTTCGCTGTTTGCTAGAATAGTAGTGCCTGTGTTAGCGAAACGAACGCAATAAGCGATAAAGCTGGCGGCAGACAACAAAACAACTCGCTGGCGCATACGGCGAGGCGCGGGTAAGTAATCTTCCAGATCCTGCACGTGATAGCCGTCTGGCACCTGCACCAGCGGATTTCCCGCCACCTCCAACACAGTCTGCGCGGTGGTGAGTGCCAGTAACGAATTAACTTCGGTCATTGTTCTTTCCTTCTACCTGATAAAAAGAACCCCAGCATTTGCCGGGAGGATTGGGTACTACTGAACCTTGCGCAGCGGTGCGGCTTCCTGCTCTGGTAGTGTTCGGCGCTGGCTGTCGATGCCTTCCACTTGCTTCAACTCGGTGAAGTTCTGCGCCGGGTCGTTACGCAACAAATCGCCATCGGCGGTAGTCCACATAATGGTTTCGGCACGTTCACCCTCTGGCAACTTGCAGGCCACCACCGGGGAGATCTTCACGACATCCTCGTTTGCCTTGTTGAACATGCTGATTTTCAAGGTCAGCGTAAGGGAACCGGCTTTACCTGTTTCGCGTACGGCTTTGACGAGTTCGGCAAGGTGTTCCGTCAACTCATCGTTTAAGGTGCCTTTATTCAGATGCACCAGATTTTGGTTAAAGGGGGTGGTGGTTAGCATTGGCGATACTCCTGCAGGGGGGTGAAAAGCCCCGCATACCGCGCCGGGGATACCCACTGACATACCGTCAAACGTTGCTCACCAACGGGCGTTGGAAGCGGCTACCGATCAACTCAACCGAGGTGAACCTGTCGATGTGGCGAATATCGACGGCGTATTCGACGCGCATTTTATTGCCCGCGACGGCAGCAACTTTGCCGAGCAGCCCGCAGAAATAGCCTCTCGTCCGATAGTTGAAAGCGAAGCCACTTTCCAACCAGAAAAAACCACAGCGGAGACGGCGACACAAGAGGCCGATCCTGTTCTGCGCGATATCAATAACGCCGATCAGGTATTGGCAAAACTGGGTGATATTGCGGTCAGGGTGGAAGACGAAAGCGGTAATACCCAGCAGCGTTCAGCAAAAGAGATGTTACTCGAAGATGAGCAGGCAATCAGCCATGCAAATAACGAGGCTAAAGGTTTTATGGCCGCTATTGAATGTGAACTGAGGCACGGCAACCAATGAGAGCAGAATGTATTCAAGCAGTGGTTAACGCGATAGGTCGGTCTATTACTCAGGCGGAAGTTAAGGGCATTGAGAATAGAATCAATCAACACCACAAACGACTGGCACAAGATACCCCCGGCTGGATGGCAATGTCCAAAGCCGATCGCCTGCGCGAAGCGGCAAAGTCAGCGGCGGACGAGATAACCCGCGAAGCCAAGTTGAAAAAATGGCGCACGGCGCTCACCATTTTGGCCCATGACCGGGTAAAAAACTATGTTGATAGTTCTACCGATACCCCAGTGAATGCGCTTGGCAGGCTGATTGCTTTTGATTCAGACCAAAAAAGCGGCGTGTTGTCGGTTGAATCTCAGGCTAAAGCCATTCGGGATATTGCCTACTCCCAAATGTTAACGTTAATTGATACCACTAAAGGCAAATTCCTTAGTCTGTTGTCTGACCCCGAAAGCAGCAAGGCGGTTATCAAAGAACTCCACGGCGAGCCATCCGGCATAGCGGCCGCCAAACAATCCGCCAAAGAGTTTAAAGATGTTGCCGAAACTTTACGCCAGCGCTTTAACAATGCAGGCGGGGCGATTGGCCGCCTTGAGTCTTGGGCCATGCCGCGCAGTCATTCACAGCTTAAAGTTGCCAAGAACAGAGAGGCGTGGATCGACGACCATGTAAAATGGGCCGATCGCCGCTCGTATGTCAATGAGGACGGCAGCAGAATGTCTGATATTCAGTTGAGGGAGTTCTTCACCCATGCCGCCCAAACCATCGCCACTGGCGGAATTAATAAAGTCGAACCGGGGCGTTTCGCTGGCGGTAGTTTACGCGCCAATCACGGCAGCGAATCCCGCTCTATTCACTATAAAGATGCTGATAGCTTTATTCTCGCCCAACAAAAATATGGCGACAAAGACCTGCTAGCACTGCTTACTGGACATATTGACCGATTGGCGCGGGATATCGCCTTAACCGAAACGCTGGGGCCAAATAGTGATCTGCAATTCCGTACCCAAATGGATATGGCACAGCAATCTATGGTTAACGCAGACCCCGCTAAAGCCAAAAAGATAGAAAGTGAAATACTACGGGTTGAGCGGCTATACAAAGATGTGGCCGGACAAAACGATATTCCTGAAACGCCGTGGCTTAAAGAGGCATTCGACACTTATCGCAGCATTAATGTAGCGTCTAAACTCGGTTCCGCCGCTATTACCGCCATTACCGATCAGGGTAACTTAATGGTGACTGCCAAGGTCAATAACCTACCGGTGATGCAGGTTTTCGCCCAAGAAATGAAACTGCTTAATCCTGCGGATTCAGCTTCACGAGAAGCCGCTCGCCGCGCGGGCTTAGGCATTAACTATTATCTTAATGGGTTACAACGCTTTGGCGCTGAAACCCTTGGATCAGCGGGTGACACTTCGGGTGCACTATCCAGTAGTGCGCAGAAGATCGCCGGTTTTGTGCTGCGAGCCTCAGGGCTGAACGCCATGACCGCCGCCGGTAATCAGGCGTTCGGCATGGTGATGCTGGATACCATCGGCGGTATGACGCGCAAACATGCCAGCCTCGCACAACTGAATGCTAAAGACCGTACCCGCCTGCAAGGGATGGGCGTGACCGAGGCGGATTGGGCGGTGTGGCGTAAGGCAGATGTCAGCGACCTTAGCGGCATGGGGGATACTGTGCTTACCCACAATGAAATATTGGCGTTAAGCGATTCGGCCCTTACACCGCTGGCGAAACAGTTTGCTACCACCGCCGCGAAACTACGGAATACGGCGGCCACTAAATTGTTAGGTGTAGTGCAGGACGAAGCACAAATGGCGGTGGTCGAACCGGGAGCGCGTGAACGTGTGACCTTGCATCGGGGAACCACGCGCGGTACCTGGAGCGGGGAGATCTGGCGGTCAGCAACCCAGTTTAAAAGTTTCCCTATAGCGATGGTGATGCGCCATGCCCACCGTGCGCTGGCACAAGATGGAGCGGGTAAAGGCACCTACGCAGCGGCCATCATTGCGGCATCAACATTATTGGGCGGCATGGCTATCCAGCTTAACGAGATCGCCAGCGGCAGAGATCCACGCGACATGAGCAAACCGGAGTTTTGGGGCGGTGCGTTTCTGAAAGGGGGCGCGTTGGGCTTATATGGTGATTTCTTGCTAACCAACCAGACGCAAGGCGGCAATAGCTTTATTGCTTCCATCGGCGGGCCACTGGCCGGTGATATTGAATCAGTGGTGAAAATGACGCAAGGCGCGGCATTTAAGGCGATTGACGGTAAAGACCCGCATACAGCGGCCAATGTAGTGCGCTTTATCAAGGGTCATACGCCGGGGGCTAATTTATGGTATGCAAAAGCGGCGTTAGACCATATGATTTTCCACGATATTCAGGAACAGTTTTCACCTGGGTATTTAAGCCGTATGCGTCAACGAGCACAAAAAGAATACGACCAACAGTTCTGGTGGGCACCGGGTGAAACTGCACCAGGTCGTGCGCCAGATTTAGGTGCAGCTTTCGGCGATTAGTCAGGAAACCGAACGCCATAGCGGTAGACCATAGCCTCATCATACTGATGGGGCTTTTTTATGCACGAAGATTATAAGACGCGATTAACTACGTTATGCGACAAACTGACCGATGTTGTCCTGGCTGAATCTGATCCGGATAACTGGCCCGGTGCGGATAAAGCGATTAACGAGTTGAGCAAAGACGAGCGTGGCGATCGCTATTGGGATAAGAAGAATGCAGCGGCTTCGCTGACGCTGTTGATCAAAGTCCATTCGCTGATTGGTATGCACAACCGTGGCGGTAAAACCCCCGATAATAGCCCCTCCGCTGACGCCGAAGAAGAGATGGCAAAAGAAGTGGCCACCGCCGAACGTGACGCAAAACGTGTGGTTGAAAGGGCGCTTAAAAAAGCGAAGTGTATTCCGTGATTTCCTTTGCCGCATTCTATGTCATGTGGGCCAAGAGAATGCGCTGGGACGTTCCCGATTGCCATTGGCGTGCGGTTCACTGGCTGGAACATCGTGGAGATCTCGCCGTTCTGCGTTGTTTCCGTGGTTTCGGTAAGTCTACTATTCTGGCGGTTTACAATGCCTGGCGTTATTACCGCGATAATACCTATCGCATTTTGCACCAATCTGAATCCGACGGCACGGCTTATAAAACCTCTCGCGATACGCTTAACGTCCTACGCAATCACCCGCTGACAAAGGGTATGTTACCCGACGGTCAAGGTACGGTAGAACAATGGTGGGTGAATGGCTCGACCGACTCACGCAACGCTAGCATGTACGCCAAAGGTATTCTTTCCAACGTTACTTCGGCGCGTGCTGATGAATGCCAAAACGATGATGTCGAAGTGCCGAAGAATATCACCACCCCCGAGGCGCGGGAGAAGTTGCGCTACCGGCTGGAAGAGCAAACCCACATTCTGGTACCCGGCGGCCGTACTCTGTATATCGGTACCCCGCACACCCACGACAGCCTATATGATGAAATGGAACAAATGGGGGCGGATTGCCTGACCATTAAGCTGTTTAATCAAGAACACCGCATAGAAGAAAAGTCAGCCACCGAGAAACATTACCCGATACCCTTTCGCCCTGAGTATGTTTTTACCGGTATCTATAAAGGTGCTCGGCTACTGGTTGAGGGTAAAGACTATCGGTTGACTGGTACCGGTATTGAGTTTGCCGAAGCGCCTAACGTGCTAATCGACTGTTATGCCGATTGCGCATGGGAAGAACGATTTACCCGCGAAGAGATGAAAAAGCGGCGCAAGAAAACCCGAACCGTAAATGCCTGGGATAGTCAGTATCAGCTACACAGTAAACCTGTGGGTGATATCCGCCTTAACCCCGACCGTATGCGGGCTTACGACGTACACCCTGTTATTCGTTACGCCAACGGCGGTTGCACAATGTGGCTCGGTAGCATCCAGATAGTGGGTGCTGTGGCTTATTGGGATGTGGCACTAGGCAAAGTTAAGTCAGATGCTAGTGCCTTTACATTGATGCTTACCGATGCTCGCGGCCATCTGTACTGGCAAATATGTACGGGCCTAACCGGTGAGCTGGCCGACTTTGATGATAACGACAAGATAGTCGGCGGGCAGGTAGTACAAATCCGCGATTTCGTTATTCAGTATCAAATCCCCCACGTAGTAGTAGAGGTCAACGGCCCCGGTGGTTTTGCACCTAAATTACTACGTCAGGCACTAAAAGGCACTGGCTGTGGGGTAGCCGAAGAATTCTCCGTTGTTAACAAACAAAAACGTATCCTTGACGCACTTGAAGCGCCTCTCTCTTCCCGTTTTCTTTGGGCGCATGTTGATGTGCTTGACGGCCCTGTTTATGACCAAATGCGCGATTTCAATCCAAAATTAAAAAATCAAGACGACGACTTTATCGATTCGGGTTCTGGGGCTATCGGTCAAACACCGGTGCGGATTGGTAAATTAGTCGGGAAACCGAATGAACAAACGCGTGACCATTGGCAACCATACGGAGGCGATCACGAGGTCGCTGTTGATTATTAAGCCGAGGTCGCGCCATGGCATTACCAAACCAAACTCCTTACACGACATACACCGCAAACGGCATTACCACTGTGTTTCCTTTTACTTTCATGGTATTCAGCGCCTCAGATTTAGCCATTTCTTTCAATGGAACAGTGCTAACCAGTGGCTTTACAGTTTCCGGTGCGGGTGCCGTTAACGGTGGTGCTGTCACTTTCCTTACTCCTCCCGCGAACGGCGTTAAGGTAATGATCGCTCGCGATATGCCGCTTGTTCGCAACACTGAATATCAGAATAACGGGGATTTACTTGCATCAACCGTTAACCAGGACTTTGACCGGATCTGGATGGTATTACAGGGACAGGCGTTAAATGGTTTACTGGCACTTCGTCGGCCTTGGTTTAATTATAATTATTTTGAGGGGCAAGGGTACCGAATTGCTAATATCGCCGACCCGACAGCGCCACAGGACGCTACGACTAAGAAATATGTAGACGACTCTGTTAGTGCAAATTTGGGTAGTGCGGTACGCGTGCCTGACGGTTACATTCCACCTCTGCCTGATATTAGCCATCGTCGTAATAAGCTCTCTGCTTTTAACGATGCGGGGCAACCGATCGCTGTACTCCCTCAGAGTGGGAGCGCTTCTGATGTAATGATTGAACTAGCAAAGCCTACTGGGGCCTCTTTAGTCGGCGTTCAGCCGCAAGGTAATTTAAGCCAGGCGATTAACTGGGTAACACCAGAGCAGTTTGGGGCAATCGGTGACGGCACGGTACACCCGTTATCTGAGCGCTACGCAACTCTTGCAGCGGCGCAAGCAGTGTATCCACATGTTACTTCACTGGGCCAGACTATCGACTGGGCGGCGTGCCAAGCTGCTGAAAACTATACGAGGGGGATAGCCTGTGTATGGGTTAAAAGAGTGGTTAATTATCACTTAGGGGATGAACAGCTAACACTAAGCGAGCAGTCTTGGTGGATTGGTTATGCAGACCCTCAGAATGATAAGCCGGGCGCAAGGTTTACTAAAAACTTACCGCTAACATCACAGGGTATAGACGCTTGCTCTATAGTTTGTGTTGCCGTTAGTAGTGGCCCTGACATCTTCCAGCGCGGGATAGTTTTTGATGGATTTCAATTAAGATATCCAGTGGCGCGTAGAGCAGCAACAAAGGGGAAGGGAACTGTTGGGTTACATATTGGAACTGCTATTAAAAGTAAGTTTAACGTATCAGTTTGGGGAGCGGAATACGCAGTTTATGACCCCGCAGGGTGGAGTAATACGGGCAGGTTAGCTTGGGATACGTGTCACAAGGGATATTTCCAGCCACCCAAAATAGCGGCAGGGGTTTATGCTGGGTTGGGTGGGCATACTTCCAATGATTTTCGTATAGAGTCGGATATGTGTCCATTTCCTATAACGCTATTCGGTGATGCTTATAGCCAGTATCTTGGCTATTATGAAGGGATAAGTCTAACCGATCCTATTTATGATGCCGCAAATGAAACAGCCTGTGGGATTACATCCATATCTGCTCACACGGTTACGCTTAGAATGGGGCGAGAACTATGGAATGGAGTAGACACATGCTTATATTTAGATAATGAGGTCACATTAGAAATAATGCCGTTTAGCGACGCGCAATATCCGGCCAGCACAGGTGAAAGCACTAGCCTTGATAGTTTTTATACTAACTGGGGCGGATCAAACACAATCGCTAACTTTAAGTGCTTGAAGTTAGGTCGAGCTATTCATAACATGTATAGCGATAAAGCATCAACTTTGGTTATAAAAAATGCCGGTTACTACATGGGTAATGTCAGAACTGATGTCACTGTAACTCGATACTTCTTTAATGGAGGGGGGAGTTTATCTTCAAATATCGTTCTTATTGGTGGGTGTTTAAATATCACTCAAGAAAGCGGAGCAGCACCGACTGCATTTTCTTTGAACGTTATTGATTATTCTAAAGCCGATATTCAAGGGTGTCGCGGCGCAGAGGTTTATATTAGTCCAAGTACAGTTTATAAATGGCAGTCAAAAAATAGATGGGTTGCCAGAAATAATGTATCAGTACCTATGACTATATCAGGAACTAATGGTCAATATGCGGACTTCTCCGCACCTGCTGGATATGACATCGTGGATATTCACAGATTAACTACAGATCTAGGAATCGAGGGAAATTACATTCAATACCGACCGGCCATTTATTCGTATGATATTGCGACTGCAGCATTGCGGGTGGGGACTACATTTTACACATCGCAGTTGACAGCCTATGGTATGCCAATTATTAGAGTTAGAAACTCTTATGTCGGTTAGGGGCCATGTTTTTTGAGAGGGTAGATGTTTAGCAAGCATGTGTGTAGCCATAATATATAATGGCTACACACATCTAATTAAAACTGTGCTTAGTCTTACCAAATATTAAAGACTTATTTTTCTATTTTATGATTTAGCATCATAGTTTTCATTCGATTAGATATTTTAACACTAGAATTATCTACATATTTATAGTAAGGGATTGATAAGGCGTAAACGATTAATAGCGTAAACAGTGAAGCAATAAGTGCGGAAACCGAATAGGAAGCTCCCGTAGAGTAGCTAAAATTAAATATGTAAGGGCATGTAACATACATGATTGGCTGGTGAAGAATGTAAACAGAAAAAGATAACGCGCCCATTGTGTTAAGTTTTTTATTGGCGAATATTTTAGATAAAATATCAGATTTAAGTATGGAGAAAACAAAAATGAAACCACCAATATTGTTAAATAAAATATAATTATCTATGGGGCGATTATAAACCGATAGACTAACATTTCTGTCAATCCATTGGTAAAAAAGGCCATTTGAATGGTAACCGCACAGGAATAATCCAATAAATAGTAAGGTTAGTGCTGTTTTTCTATCTAGTTTTATATTCAAAAGGTAAATGATAACCCCAGATAAAAATGAGGCGTAATATATATCATCACTTTTTTTATTTCCATAAAAAAAGGAATTGCCATGGTTATAATTACTAGGGATTTTTTGTATTTCACATTGGGCAAAATAAAACATAATAAAAATACTACCATAGAACCGAAAAACTCTATTTTCATTGTCCATAATGACCAATTATATCCAGCTCTCCCAGAGAAAAAAGCCCCTATCGTACCGCTATATATTGCATCAATAATTGATGGGGTTTTAATTCCATAATTCCTCGCCCAATCCCCTAGTGCAGAATTGTCTACAGGAATAAACTTGAAAATCATAAAGGCTAAAATACAGGACAAAAGAGCTGGAGGCATTAATCGGAAATATCGTTTAATAACCATTCCTGTGGAATTCTGTGCGATATTATTTTTTTCTAGAATGACGTGGCTTAAAATAAAGCCGCTTAAGACAAAGAAAATACCAACAGCAGCAGCCCCCGAATAGATGAATGCAAAAGGGGAGCTATGCAACCAAATATCGATTGGTGTACGTGCATTTGATATGTTACCCGTATGCATTGATGGGGAAAAAGTAGACGAAAGGTGTGATAGAAAAACCATGAGGCACGCTATTCCGCGAATCCCTTCTACTGATCCAAGTTTATTGTTCATATTTCATCCTTAATAAGATATATGGATCATCTCATTGCGTCAGGTTAATGACAACCCCCTCCCCCTTAAAGTCGGGATTCCGACCACCCCCTCTAATTAAACTATAAGCACCTTTAGCAACTGGCCCCGTCTGGGGGTGCTTATGAAAATGGATACCTCTAATTCCCTGACATACTGGTGGTCCGCTTTACTCGGTGTTTTCTCCCTGCTATCGCTGCAAGATTATGTTTTTATTCTCGGGGCGGTCATTTCTGCGTTCTTTACCATCAAAACCTATTACGCCAAGCGGCAGGAAGAGAAAGCCCGTTTACTTGAGGAAACGCGGCGTACCAATATTATCGAAACTTTTCTTAGTAACGCGGATAAGAAGCCAATCAAAGATCGTTCAGCGGCTGTCGGTGTGGTAGTTGAAGCAACTAAAAAGGCGGCTGCTCATGCCGTTGAATAAAAGCAAACTGAGTAAGACCGTGCTGGCTTTGATAATTGCGGGGGCCAGCGGTACGGTAATTCTTGGCGGTTTTCTGGATGAAAAAGAGGGGAATCGCCTTTCTGCTTATCGGGATGGACAGGGCAAGCCGACTATTTGCCGTGGTATTACTTACATCGACGGTAAACCCGTGCTGATGGGGATGAGACTTACCGCCGCTCAATGCGACAAACTCAACCAGAAAGAAGCTGCCGCCGCTATTGCATGGGTAGAACGTAATGTTCATGTTCCGCTCACTGAGCCGCAGAAAGCCGGTATAGCATCATTCTGCCCGTACAACATTGGCCCCGCTAAATGCCTCCCATCTACGTTTTATTACAAACTCAATTCCGGTGACCGCAAGGGCGCATGTGCTGAGATCAAACGCTGGATTCACGACGGCGGCAAAGATTGCCGCATTCGTTCTAATAACTGCTACGGGCAGATAGAACGGCGGGATCAAGAAAGCGAATTAACCTGCTGGGGGCTGGATGAATAAGACACTCATTGCGGCATTAATATCTTTATCTGTCGGGGCGGGCGCTGCGTGGTGGGTTCAGGACATGCGCTGGGATACTGATGTAGCAGATTTGAAACTCAGGCAGGGTGAAGCACTGAAAGCCGTTAGCGACAAGGCGCTAGCGGATACTGAAACTCATATCACTACAATGAAAGCATTTCAAAAACGCCTGGCTGAACTGGATAAACAACACTCGGAGGATCTGGCTAATGCTCAAGCCGAAAACAATCGTATGCGTGATGATGTCATTGCCGGTACTCGCCGGGTGCGCATTGCAACCGCCAATCTTGCAACCTGTCAGCTCACAAAAAGCGGAGACTCAACCACCGGCGGCGTGGGCGATGGTACCACCATCGAACTCTCTCAAGCTGCTGGACGAAACATTCTCGATATCAGATCCGGTATTATCAGCGACCAGGCAAAACTAAGGTATTTGCAAGATTATGCGCGGAGCATCCTGCAAAAGAATTAAAGGTGGCGGGCCATTGGGTTATAGTAGTGCATAGCGGTATACTTCGGCCTTGCTAGCAAAAGATTAACCGGATAACCAACAGGATAAAACCAAATTGTGTTTAAACTTAAATTATTTAAAATCAATTGGTTACTATAATTAACAACCATTTCGCTGCGGAATAAATCATGGATTGGTTTACCCTGGGTCCTGCGGTTTTGGGGATATTGTTTTTAGTCGCTATATTGGCCGGATTTATTGATTCCATTGCTGGCGGCGGCGGGCTACTGACCGTCCCAGCACTGCTGGCGGTGGGGTTACCTCCGGCACAGGTTTTGGCGACCAACAAGCTGCAATCGGTCGGCGGGTCATTTTCTGCCAGCCTTTATTTTATCCGCCGCGGGGCGGTTAATCTGAAAGAGCAAAAGCTTACCATTGCTCTCACTGTGGTGGGGTCAATGCTGGGGGCTATTTTAGTCCAGCATATGCGGGCCGATATTCTGCGGCAAATCTTGCCGCTATTGGTGATTGGCATTGGTGTCTATTTTCTGGTGACCCCCAAGCTTGGCGAGGTTGACCAGCAACGCCGTTTGTCGGCGGTGCCATTTGCTCTGATTGCCGGTGGTGGTGTGGGTTTTTATGATGGTTTCTTTGGCCCCGGTGCCGGTTCTTTCTATGCCTTGGCTTTTGTGACCCTGTGCGGTTTTAATCTGGCAAAATCCACGGCACATGCCAAAGTGCTCAATTTCACCTCCAATTTGGGTAGCCTGATTTTCTTTATTGTCGGCGGCAAAGTGGTGTGGAGTATTGGGTTGGTGATACTGGTGGGGCAAGTTCTTGGCGCACGTCTTGGCGCTCACATGGTCTTGACCAAGGGGCAGAAATTGATTCGCCCAATGATTGTCGTGGTGTCATTAGTTATGAGCTGCAAGCTGCTGTACGACAGCCACGGTGCCGAGATCTCCACATGGCTAGGATTACACGTTTTCGCCTAATTTAATTCATATTTTATACTCTAAATCATTCGAGTTGCAGGAAGGCGGCAATTGAGTAAATCCCGATGAGCTTATTCAGGTAAGTGATTCGGGTGACAAATCTGCAGGGAGCCGATTTGAACGCTGCTTGCAGCGGCCTCGTAGAGGTGAGGCCCATGGACGGGCCGAGTAACGAGAGCAGCCAACGCACATGCAGCTTGAAGTATGACGAGTATAGTGCTCTTACGGACCCAAGCATGACTCATGATTATCAGCAATTAATTGATATTTTTAATGCCTGTTTTAGCGAGAAATATAATACGCGGTTGGTGAAAGGCGATGATGAACCTATCTATCTGCCCGCCGATGAGCAGTTTTCTTATCATCGAGTGATTTTCGCCCATGGCTATTATGCCAGCGGGATGCATGAAATCTCCCATTGGTGTATTGCCGGGGAAGAACGCCGTAAATTGGTGGATTTTGGCTATTGGTACTGTCCCGATGGGCGTGATGCATTAACGCAAAGCCAGTTTGAAGCAGTAGAAATCAAGCCGCAGGCGCTGGAGTGGATGTTTTGTGTGGCCGCGGGTTTCCCGTTCAATGTCAGTTGCGATAATCTGGAAGGTGATTGCGAGCCAGACCGCATTACATTTCAGCGCAAAGTACGCGAACAGGTGCTATGGCACTTGGAAAATGGCATATCCCCACGACCAGCGGGCTTTATTCAGGCGCTACAATCGTTTTACAATACGCCACCGTTGGTGCCAGCGCTTTTCCCTTACCCGGAAGATTTCGTATAGCGTTATATATTGCATTGATATAAAAGAAAAATTTAGGGGAAGTGATGATCGCAGAGTTCGAAACGCGCATCTTGGCGCAGATAGATGACATGGTAGAGTACGCCAGCGATGATGATTTATTTGCGGGCGGCTACCTGCGCGGGCATCTAACATTGGCCGTTGCTGAATCTGAAGAGTTTGGTGAGCACACTGCCGAGCAGCTACATGCACGGGTGCAGACCAGTCTGGATAAGGCCATCAAAGCCGGTGAGCTTTCTCCACCGGATCAGGCTTTGGTTTTGGGGTTGTGGGATCGTTTGTTGGAACAAGCCCAAAATCCCCTTCGTCCTTGAAGCCGCAGGGGTGTTAGCTACGCTCACGCACCCGAATCACTTACCGGTGTAAGCTCATCGGGGTTTGTTCACTTGCTGCCTACCTGCGACGTCAATGACTTTGTGGATTCATACGTCCTTGAAGCCGCAGGGGTGTTAGCTACGCTCATGCACCCGAATCACTTACCGGTGTAAGCTCATCGGGGTTTGTTCACTTGCTGCCTACCTGCGACGTCAATGACTTTGGGGATTCATATGCCCTTGAAGTCGCAGGGGTGTTAGCTACGCTCATGCACCCGAATCACTTACCGGTGTAAGCTCATCGGGGTTTGTTCACTTGCTGCCTACCTGCGACGTCAATGACTTTGGGGATTCATATGCCCTTGAAGTCGCAGGAGTTAACTACGCGATTCTCCGGCTAAGATAATATCGGATCGCGAGGTTGCACCGGCCGGCCTTTCAGTAATTTTCGAATCCAAAATCGGTTAGGATTCAGTGCCGCTAGCGTGGTTGCATCTAATGGCTGTGGTTCGCCAAACATTTGTGCGGCTAGGATTTCTGCCACCAATGGCGCACTGCACAAACCGCGTGATCCCAAAGCTCCCACCATAAATAACTCCGGCCACACCGGCGCGAGAGGAATTTCCTCACCACGTTGGACTTTTCGCTGTAAATCCTGATATTGCGCCAGTGTTGCGGCGTAATCAGGCACTGCGCCCACCATCGGTAAATGATCACGAATAGCACAGCGCACACCGCAGCGCGCCTGATTATCACTGACATCCACTTGCTGCGGCCAACTGACATTTGGCAGGCAACGTAACAGGCGATCCCGGTTTTCTTGCTGTTCGTCGGCACGAAAATCAGTCGCCACATCACCGCGCTGGTAACTGGCACCAATACAGTGATGCTCATTCGCCGGGTTTACCGGCGTCAGATACCCGTCGTAGCACAGCACTTGCCGCAATTGGCTGAGTATCGGCGTGGTAGGAATGTGCGAAACTTGCCCGCGCACAGCCGACAGCGGCAGGTGCCGAGTTTGTTCCCATTCAGGTAAGCGGTGACCTGTGGCCAGCACCACAGTGGCATGTTGTCTGCTTGCCTGCGGTTGTTTGTTTGCTAGCGATTGCTTGAATGTGAGTTGCCATAACCCGTCAACCCGGTCTAGTTGATGCAGTTCATGCCCATAGTGGCAGGTCATACCCTTTTGTTGCGCTAGCGTCATGAGCGCTGTAGTGAGGTCTGATGGGCAAAGCCAACCACCGGCGGGGTAGTGGATACCGTCGTGAGCGCAATCTAACCCGGCCAACGCACTCAGTTGTTCACGGCTCATCGCTTCGGCAAGTAATACCGGCCAGTCGGTTTGCAGCATTTTATCAATCTTGCCACGACTTTTTTCGTCAAAGGCCAATTGGCTGACACCACACCATTGATGGTCAAAGTGAATACCTTGCTCAAGCAATTGGTCATATTGACGACGGGCAAAGGTAAAAGCGCGGGTGAAGAAGGTTTCCAGCGCATCACTTTTGCCATTCAGCAGTGGGTAGAGTGCACCTTGCCGGTTACCTGAGGCACCTTGGGCGGATTGCGTATCAGCACAGTAAAGTGTGACTTTGGCACCACGGCGCAGCAAGGCCAATGCGGTTAATGCGCTGACAATTCCTCCGCCGATAATCGCGATATCATCACAATGGGTAGCAGAGGGCCGATGATACCAAGGTGCGTATTGGTCAGTAAGCAGGTTGTGTGGCAACGTGCCGGTCAGCATTTCGCGTTTCTGGCCAAAACCTTTGACTTTCGCGACGTCGAATCCTGCTTGTTGCAACCCGCGGCGCACAAATCCGGCAGCAGTAAATGTGGCAAATGTGCCCCCCGGCCTTGCCATGCGAGCCATGGCACTAAACAGCGTATCATTCCACATATCAGGGTTTTTAGCCGGCGCAAACCCATCAAGGAACCATGCATCTACCTGATTATTCAAGCTGGAATCCAACTGTGGCAGCAAAGTATTCACATCACCAAACCATAGATCCAGCGTGATAGTTCCGTCTGCCAGCAAAATGCGGTGACACCCGGCAAGGGGCAATGGCCATTGGGCGCGCAGTTGCTCGGCAAAAGAGCTTAGCTCCGGCCAATGGTCATGGGCTGCGGCTAAATCGGCGATCTGAAGCGGGTATTTCTCGACGCTAATGTAGTGCAAACGCTGGAGTTTAGCCGAGGGGTGAAGCTGGCGAAATTGGGCGAAATCGCGCCATAATGTTAGGAAATTTAACCCGGTACCAAAACCTGTCTCAGCAAAAATACAGTTATTTCGCGGGTGCTGTACAAAGCGCTCGGGGAAGCCATTTCCCTTAAGAAAAACGTGGTGAGTTTCCTCCAGTCCATCTTCATTGGAAAAATAGATGTCACCAAACTGTTCCGATACAGGTGTACCCTGTTCATTCCAGCTTAATGTTGCCGTTTGGATTGGGGAGTGGCTCACGTTTAAAGACTCGTATCTCAAGGGGTAGGGCGATTCTAACTATGTGACCCGCCGCGTGCAAATCGTAAAATTATCTGGGTATATTACGCTGATCGGACTTGTTCGGCGTACAACTGTACGCTAAAGTGCGTTGCAAAATCCCGAATGTAAAATAAGTGGAAGAGGTATTGAATGAAGCGTGCAGTCATTACTGGCTTGGGTATTGTATCCAGCATTGGTAATAACCAGCAGGAAGTTCTGGCATCTTTACAGGAAGGCCGCTCTGGCATTACTTTCTCTCAGGAATTTAAAGACGCAAGTATGCGCAGCCATGTATGGGGCGATGTAAAGCTCGCACCTGAGACTATTACAGAAAATATCGACCGTAAAGTGCTGCGCTTTATGAGCGACGCCTCTGTTTATGCTTATCTGTCTATGAAACAGGCCATTGAAGATTCTGGGCTGACGGAAGAACAAGTTTCTAATTTCCGTAGTGGGCTAGTGGTCGGCTCAGGTGGCGGTTCACCTCGCAACCAGGTTGCTGGTTCTGATGGCATGCGCGCAAAAGGTCTGCGTGGCGTAGGCCCTTATATGGTGACGAAAGCTATGGCATCCGGCGTGTCCGCGTGTCTGGCAACACCTTTTAAAATCAAAGGCGTAAATTACTCTATCAGTTCCGCTTGTGCGACCTCCGCTCACTGTATTGGCCATGCGCTGGAATTGATCCAGTTGGGCAAACAGGATGTGGTGTTTGCCGGTGGCGGTGAAGAACTGTGCTGGGAGATGTCCTGCGAGTTCGACGCAATGGGTGCATTGTCTACCAAATACAATGAAACTCCGGCCAAAGCTTCCCGTACTTATGATCAAGACCGCGATGGTTTTGTTATTGCAGGTGGCGGTGGCATGGTTGTCGTTGAAGAGTTGGAGCATGCTCTGGCCCGTGGCGCACATATCTATGCTGAGATTGTTGGCTACGGTGCAACTTCAGATGGCGCAGATATGGTTGCACCATCAGGTGAAGGCGCTGTGCGTTGTATGAAGATGGCAATGGAAGGTGTTGATACACCAATTGATTACATGAACGTACACGGCACTTCTACACCGGTAGGTGATGTGAAAGAGCTGGGCGCGATCCGTGAAGTCTTTGGTGATAACACCCCGGCTATCTCCTCAACCAAAGCGATGACCGGTCACTCTCTGGGTGCGGCCGGTGTACATGAAGCAATCTTCAGCCTGTTAATGGTTGAACACGGCTTTATTGCACCAAGTATTAATATTGAAAATCTGGATGAGAAAGCCGTAGGGATGAATATCATCACTGAGCCAACTCAACGCGGATTGACCACTGTGATGTCTAACAGCTTCGGTTTCGGCGGAACTAACGCCACATTGGTTATGCGTAAATACCAGAAATAAGACTAAACGCAGATATTTCTGCTAGTTTATTCTTTATAAAAAAGCCTGCGAGAGATCGCAGGCTTTTTTATTTGCTATAAAATAAAAGTACCTCTAGAAAATAATTCTCATTATCAGATAAACCTATTTTTTGTTAACTTTATCTTTTTGTGCAAAAGAAAGTGGGCCGATCACAAGTTATTCATAAAAATATCTTATACTAAATATCCCATATGTATAACACTACATAAAGTAGGTGATTGAATAGTAACGTATTAAGACAAATCTTACTGGTTCTTAATAAGTTTATATTCTTTTAAGGTCAAATTTAGAGTTAAAAAATCCTTGCCTGCCCAAAACCGTTAATTCACAATGTTAGAACAATAATTAAACAAGCTTATTTGTGTCTTTTAATTTATCAACACAGCAGGGTAGTTTAATGAACTATAATCAAAGTGCTCATAATCTTAAGATTGCTGATTTAAACGAGCGAGTTGTTCATGAAATTCTCGAAGTGATAAGTGATGGTATCTGGGATTGGAATGCAAACAATGGGTTCGTTTACCGTAATACCGGTTGGTATGAAATGCTGGGGTATCCTGCCCATGCTTTTGAAAATATAGTGCATACTTGGGAAAAAATTATTCACCCAGAAGATTTTGAAAGAGTTATGTTTCAGTTTGATGCGTATATTAACCAGCAGGCCGAAAAATACCAGATAGAATATCGTTGCCTAACTCATGACGGTGACTATATCTGGATTGAAGATCGCGGTAAGGTGATTGAACGTAACATTGACGGTACAGTGTCAAGAATGATAGGCGCACACCGGAATATTCATGATAGAAAACAGCGCCTTGAAAAATTGGAACTAAAAAATAAAGCATTGGAAGCTTTAGTTGAAGAACGAACCGCCGAGTTACGTGAAAGTAATTTTCAGCTTCAGCAGCAATTAGATATCGAAAAGATACTTTCGGAAACGGATGTATTAACGTCCACTGCGAATCGTTATTTGCTGGAAAAAGTACTGAAGCATGAATATAACCGTGCTAAGCGTTTTTGCCAGCCGCTATCATTACTTTCGCTGGATTTAGATAATTTTAAACCAATTAATGACAAATATGGCCATTCGGTTGGAGATTTAACATTGACACATATTGTTGATGTTATTAGCAACAATATTAGGGAAGTTGACCTGTTAGGTCGTTGGGGAGGTGATGAATTTATGATTGTTTTACCTAATACCCAATTAAATGAGGCTAAATGCATCGCGGAGAAAATTAGGCATCTGATTGAGATAATGCCCGTAGATGGCGATATTCATATCACAATGAGTTTAGGCGTGGTTGAGTTGGAACAAAAAGAATCGCAGGAACAGTTATTAATTCGGGCGGATAAAATGCTCTATAACTCAAAAGCTGCGGGCAAGAATAGGATCAGTGGCTGATGTCCTTGGCCCGCGATATTAATATCTGCAGGTATTGCTAGAGCTGGAGCGCATAATGTGCCGCTGCTTTGGCGTGTATTGCCGTGGTATCAAACACGGGCACACTGGCATCTTGCGCATTAACCAACAGGGTAATCTCAGTGCAACCAAAGATAATCCCTTGCGCACCTAGTGCTTCTAAATGGCCGATGATACGGCGATATTCCTGACGCGATGTTTCATTGATAATACCCAGACAAAGTTCTTCATAAATAATACGGTTAATAATTTCGCGGTCTTCACTATCCGGCGTAATGACCTCAATATTGTGCTTTTGGGTTAAACGACCACGATAGAAATCTTGCTCCATAGTATAACGGGTGCCGAGTAAACCGATTTTACTGATCCCTTGCTGTTTGATTTGTGCGGCAGTGGCGTCGGTAATATGTAATAAAGGTAATCCACTGACGGCTTCAATTTCATCTGCCACTTTGTGCATGGTATTGGTACACACAACAATAACATCTGCCCCAGCACGTTTTAATGAAACCGCAGCATCAGACAGCACCTGGCCCGCAGTTTGCCAATCCCCCTTGGCCTGCAACTGCTCAATATCATGAAAATCAACACTGTAGAGAATAATCTTGGCGCTGTGCAATCCGCCTAATTGTTCTTTAACTTGCTGGTTGATTAGCCGGTAATAGGGAATAGTCGATTCCCAACTCATACCGCCAATAAGTCCCAAAATTTTCATCATTATTATTCCTATCTTTTGTCGGTGGCAGGCGAAAGTATGACGTCATATAAACACCAAGATAACAGCCAGATATGCTGTAAGACAATATGAGGTAATGATGATCAGATGAGAATTTTATTAACGCTATATTACTCAGGATAACCGCCGGAGCGGCTATCCTGAATATGGACTAGAACCAGGCTTCCCACATTGCCCCGATGTTGAAAGAGTCAAGGCGTGTATCTTCGGTGTCAGTGGTGGTCGCAGTATGCTTGTTATCGACTTCACCCCCGGTGACATAGAAGCGCAGCATTGGTCTGAAGTCTGCACCCATCGCTATAGAGACATTCTGAGAAAGTGTCAGCTTCCAGCCTTTGTTATCACCGCCGGTATCATAATCTACGCGCTGATAACCCGCTTCAAGCCAGGTTGAATGGATATCGTTCCAGAAATGCATTGGGCGAATAATGACACCATAGTTGCGGCGATTGTCCTCATTATGGTGACTTCTGTCGTAATCATGGAATGCTGCGAGGTAAGTTACAGAGGTTTGCTGTGTGAACTTATAGGTGCCCTCAAGGCTGGTATAAACAGTGCGAAGATCGTCAGTTTTGTTATAAACACTGTTATCTGAATTATCGGAATAGCGGGTAACCCACTTGTTCTCAATATTGTCGCCCTTATGACTGAGTACCACCGCAGTTTGCCAGGCTTTCAGCTTCTCTTCACTCTCAATAGCTTTAGAATCAAAACCATAGTTGGTAAATAGCTCAAAGTCGATCGGCCCCAACTGCACGCCATGTATTTTGGATGTCAGAGCATAATGGCCGTTATCACCGGTTCCCGACCCTCCGGTACAGGTGATGCGTGATGGATTTGATGGGTTTGCGACAACTTCTGGATTACAGGATTGCACCGAGCCGACAGCGGCGGCATCAAGTTGAACACCACCGAGATCCAAGTTTTTTATCCCAGTGCCTTGTCCATCATGGGTCATCCAGAAATAGTCGTTAATACCTTGTTGTGGGCGCTGATGGAAATCGCGACCGGCCCATAAATAGGCATTGGGTTGAGATTCAAATAAGTTAGTCACCCCGGCATAAGCTTTTTTCAGGTTAACTTCGTCACCCCAGTGGTCGAGCATGACCACCACATCCCAAATAGCGCCATTATCGCCTTTGAAGGCTTTAGAAAGCTGGAACTCCCCGCCGTTGCCCTCATTTCCCAAGCGGCCAATAGCTGAGGAACCATTATAAGAACCATCAACACCCACGTATTTTTGGTCACCCGCCTGGAAGTGTGCGCCATAACGCGCATATGCATTAAATTTTAGACCATAGGGGATGGCCATATCTGGAGTTGGTGGGGTAGATGATTTCTCAACCACATCTACACTGGGTTTTTGAATAGTAGCGGCTTCTATTTTTTCCTTACGTTCCGCTAGTGCTTTTTCTACCGCATCGGCAACTATTTTATTAAGTTGTTCGGTTGTAATGGTTGTCACTGTTTCTTGTGCCAGTACAGAAATAGGGCAAAGCGCGGCGATAACCGCTATTGCTAAAGGAAGTTGTTTATATATTTTCATCACTGTCTCATTTAATAATTTATTATATTAGACGATACTATCCCGCCTGAATTTGACAGGATAATAGTGCTATCACCAAGGTAAGGTTGTTTTTAATAATGTCATTATAATAAGGGTTATTTAAATTTTAGGCGTAATAATCTCTCCGTTTAAGATGGATAATATAATAATGTTTATATTTAAAAAATTAACGCTGATAAAGATGAATGATTTCTTCTGATAACTCTCGGGCCAGCAATGAGGTCATTAAATGGTCCTGAGCATGAACCATAATAAGCGTCATTGGTTGTCTGGCCTCTCCCGCATCCTGTTCAATCAGCTTGGTTTGCATATGGTGTGCCTGGCGGGCAAAGCCATCAGCTTCTTGTAGCAAACTTTTGGCTTTATCAATGTCGCCTTTTCGCGCGGCTTGTAGTGCTTCAAAGCACAAGCTACGTGATTGCCCGGCATTAACAATAATTTCCATTACTGCTTCTTCTAATTCGACCATTATTTATTCCTACTTTAATCAAAACCATTATTAACCGCGGTAGTGGCAAACCATTCCCCGCTTTTTTTGACAGTACGTTTTTGGCTAGATAAATCTAATTGAATAAAGCCATAACGATTTTTATAACCATTGCACCAAGACCAGTTATCAATAAATGTCCACATGTGGTAACCAAGACAATTACAGCCTTCACTTATTCCTTTATGCAGCCATTTAAGGTGGTCGGATACAAAATCTATTCGATATTGATCGTTTATTTTTCCATCTTGTAAAAAACGCTCTTCATTTTCAACACCCATGCCATTTTCGGAAATAAAGCAGCGAGGGTTACCGTAATTAAGTCGTAAATTGGTCAAGATATCGTAAATTCCAGGCTCATAAATTTCCCATCCCCGATAAGGATTCATTTTACGGCCAGGCATTTCATAGGCATCAAACAGCCATTCCGGCATAAAAGGAGCTTGTGGATTTACTGCACTGTCACGGCATTTTACACGCCGTGGCTGATAGTAATTAATGCCCAGTAGATCGATTCTGCCTTCAGCAATGAGGGCTTTATCTCCTTGCAGCCGTACCGGCATCTGGTCGTAATCACACAGTAAATCAATCAGTTCCTGTGGATATTCACCGCGTAATGCCGGGTCAAGAAAACTGCGGTTAAACAATAGGTCTGCATATTCGGCCGCTTTCAGGTCAGCAGGGTTTTGCGATCGTGGGTATGAAGGTGTTAGGTTCAGCACGATACCGATTTCCCCCTCATACTGACCAGTGCGATAAACTTTAACCGCCGTCGCATGTGCCAACACCGTGTGATATGCCACCGTCGCTGCTCGTCTAAAATCCACCACATTGGGATAGTGGAAGTCATACAGATAGCCACCTTCAACAGGAACAATCGGCTCATTGAAAGTAAACCAATGCTTAACCCGGTCGCCGAACAGCTCAAAACACACTTCAGCATAGTGCTTCCAGGCATCAATCACTTCACGGTTTTCCCAGCCGCCTATCTCTTGCATCGCCATCGGCATGTCAAAGTGGAACAGAGTAATAAAGGGCGTAATATCTTGGGCCAGAAGTTCGTCTATCACATTGTTATAAAAGGCGACAGCTTCGGGATTGACTTCACCAACGCCATTTGGAATCAGGCGCGCCCAACTTAATGATGTCCGAAAGCTGTTGTGATTCAATTGCTTAAGCAACGCAATGTCTTGCCGCCAGTTGCGATAGAATGTTGAGGTATCATTCGGGCCAATCTGCTGGTGAAAGCGCGACGGTTGGCTAGCGTACCAGGCATCCCAAGTTGTTGGGCTTTTGCCAGCGTGAAGACTTTCTCCTTCAGTTTGCAGTGCTGAGCTGGCACTGCCCCACCAGAAGTTATCCGGAAATTGGTATTTCATTAATCTGGTCTCTTTATGCATGGTTATCAGTTGCTACGGACGGTATCTGACAGTGATGGGGCGTTGTTCAGAGATTTCTCCACTTCGGTTTTCAGCAATGAACGTTCATAAGCACGCAGGAATGGCAGATAGATCAGGGCGGAAACCATCATACATATCAAGCACATCACTACAGGACTAAAGGCCCAGTTCGCCGCCCAGGATGCACCAATCGGCGCCGGAGTTGTCCACGGAGTCAGAGAGACCACTTGAGCCAACCATCCCAGTTTGGTTGCGGAATAAGCCAGAATGGCATTGATCATTGGTACGCAGATAAAAGGTATGAACATTATCGGGTTCATAATAATTGGAGCACCGAACAAGATAGGTTCATTAATATTGAAGAAGCTTGGTACCACACCTAACTTACCAATGGTGCGTAAATGAGTGACTTTGCTACGCAACAGTAAGAAAGCCAGTGGTAATGTGGAGCCGACGCCACCAATCAGTAAATAGTGATCCCAAAAACCTTGCAGATAGATGTGCGGTAAGGTTGCGCCGACGGCCAGTGCGGCCTGGTTTGCCGCCAGATTGGTCATCCAGAATGGACTCATGATGCCCGTGACAATCAGTGAGCCGTGAATGCCGGAGAACCAGAAAATTTGGCACAACAAGACTGACAGTAACATCGCCGGTAAAGAGTCTGATGCAGAAACCAATGGAGCCAGTAAATGCATGATAGCTTCTGGAATGATCATACCGGTCTGCGATTCAATGAATAAATTGAGTGGGTGCAGTGTGGCAATAATAACCAATACCGGGATCAATATTTCAAAAGAGCGCGCGACACCTGTTGGCACCTCTTTCGGTAAGCGAATAGTAATATTGTGTTGCTTCAATGCGGCATAAACACGGGTGGAATAAATAGCCGTAATCAATGCCGTGAAGATCCCTTGACCAGAAAGATACTGAGTCGAGATTTTGCCGTCGGCAAAGGGGGCTGCAACAAGCAAAAATGCCATAAATGCCAGCAAGCCAGTCATTACCGGGTCGAGATTAAACTGTCGCCCCAGACTTGCACCTACCCCCACAGAAATGAAAAATGTCATGACCCCCATGCTCAGATTGAATGGCAGCATGAGCTGTTCACGATAGGTCTGAGAAAAATCCAGCCACGACCGGGCGAATCCTATGGTGGTATCAGCCGAAAATGGAGGGAAAATAAACACCAGCATAAATGAGCCGATGATCATGAAAGGCAGTGCTGCGGTAAAGCCATCACGGATAGCAATAACATATTTTTGCTGTCCGAGACGTCCGGCTAACGGAGTAATAGATTGTTCAATAACAGCAACCATCGATTGATAGAGAGAACTCATTTGAACACCTTCTTAGTGGGTCGCGTTAATGAGCGACAGTGCATAGTCCAGGACTTTATCGCCACGCTGCATTCCGTAATCCATCATATCGATGGACTGGACGGGAATACCGTGAACAGCAGCCTTTTCTGAGAGCATACCTAACATGTATTTCACTTGCGGCCCGAGCAGAACGACCTGATAGCGTGGAAACTGAGTATCAAATTCAGATACGCCAAAAGCATCAATATCGACAGCTATTCCTCTCTCCTCGGCAACTGTCCGCATCTTCCTCACCAGCATGCTGGTGGACATACCGGCGGAACAACACAACATAATCTTGAACATCTACAACCATCCTCAAAATATAAAAAACAGTGTGGAAAACGTTTCTGACACAATGCGGAAACCGTTTTCCAATTGGGTAATGCGGTTGTTTCGGCAATGATTGGATATCATACGGAAACCGTTTTCCATCCAAAGAGAATAGAACTGTGATAGCCATCAAAGTCCAGTATATAAAGGAATTATTTATTTGATGAACATCACAGGTTTTAGGTTTTGATAACTATTTTGGATAGTGATGGAAATTCGGTTTCCATGGCAAATGGAAACGATTATACTCAGGAAACTGCAATTGTTGGGCCGGAGCTGTATTTAGGAATGACAGGCAAGGACTAAAGCCTGCCGAGGAGAGAATCATGTCTACAATCAACGATGTATCACGTTTAGCTGGGGTTTCTAAAGCCACAGTGTCACGAGTGTTGAGTGGTTCACGTGGCGTTAAGGAAGCTAGCCGCCTGGCCGTATTAAAAGCGGTCGATGAACTCAATTATCGACCAAATGTTATCGCGCAATCATTATTAAGTCAGTCAACAGGCTGTATTGGTGTTATCTGCGCGCAGGAAAACATAAACCAAACAACTGGTTATCTGTATGCGCTTGAAAAACATCTGAGCCAACATCAAAAGCATTTGCTGCTGCGTTTTGCCAATAACAAAGCTGAAGTTATGCAGGCACTGGATGAGTTGACCTGCGGTTTGTGTGATGACGTGTTGATCATTGGTGCCCGTTTCCCACTTAATCTCGCGGATGAAAGTATTATTCTGGTCGATTGTATGGATGTCGATGCTACTAATAGTATCCATTTCGATCATGCTTTTGCCGCAGAAACCGCCTGTAATTATTTAATAAAACAGGGCAGAAGAAAAATTGCCTTAATAAATCCTGATACCTGCGGGTATGTAGATGAGGTGTTATTAGGTTATAAACGAGCACTGGAAAATAACTTTTTGCCTTTCAATCGTGACCTGATTTTTATGGATTCGTCCTCTTCATCGGTTGCGTTGCAAGTGCTGCTTAATAGCAGTGCGACACTCAATTTTAATGCTTTGTTGGTTGCTGATGAGCGAGAAGCACAAAGTGTTATTCCACAGCTTCAGGCGTTTAATAAATCCGTTCCTGATGACATCATGGTATTTAGCTTGGCCGGGTCGTTACATTATCCGGGGGTTCCAACCATTCCTGCAATTGAATATTCTATGGACGCAATGGCGGCGAAAATAGTGGCATGGCTTAATGAGAAAACCAAAAGTGTGCTGGGTTCCTATGCATTACGTGGGGATTTAATTATTCCAGATATGCCCGCCAGGAAATGATTTCTGTTTAAAACAGCGCTGTGTCAATCTCAGCGCTAAGCAGGGATAAAAAATGAGTGGAACTGTGATGAGGCTCCGCTTTTACCCCTCCTCTGTGTCTATCATGTCTGTTGTAACAAATCTGTAGCAATTGAAAGTCTACAGATTCTTATATCCCCTTTTCGCTTGGTTTTGCAATTCCCCCCGCAATGCCAAGCGAAAAGGGGATATACATCAACTGGATGACGGAGCTTGAGATGATAAAAGTAAAGACTGCGTATACCTTGACCTTATTGGCAATACTCCTACCTGCTTCAACCCCTATTATGGCTCAAGATAAAAGCGATAATTATAAGCTTGAACAGATTTTGGTCATGAGCCGTCATGGTATACGCGCACCTCTAGTGAATTATGGTGATATGCTTTCCAGTGCAACACCGGATAAATGGCCGCAATGGACAACACCCGGCGGCTACCTGACGCCAAAAGGCGCAGAACTTGAGGCGATGATGGGCGGGTATTTCCGCGAGTGGCTGGCAGATACCAAGTTATTAAAATCAAGCGGATGCCCAGCACCCACCACGGTATTTACCTACGCCAACAGTTTGCCAAGAACGATTGGCACTGCGCAACATTTCTTATTTGGTGCTTTCCCCGGTTGTAATGTTCCTGTTACTCACCAAAAAGAAATCGGTAAAATGGACCCGGTATTTAATCCAATTATTACTTTGGACATTACCCCAGAGTTTAAACAAAAAGCGCTGGCTTCTATTAATCAACATGCCGGGCCAGGCGGAGTTGAGGGCTTAAATAAGCGCTTACAACCTAACTATGATTTGTTGTCCCAAGTTTTGGATTATAAAAACTCACCTGCGTGCTTAGTAGATAAAAAATGTGATTGGAGCACACAGCCGACAGATATTGTATTAGTGCAAAATAAAGAACCGGGCATTACCGGCCCACTGCGATTGGGTACCGGGGCATCGGATGCTTTCATGCTGCAATATTATGAGGGTTTCCCGGCCAAAGATGTCGCTTGGGGGCGCATTCAGTCTTCTGAAGAGTGGCGCAAATTAATCGATATTAAAAACCTCTACCATGAAACTTTATTCGGCTCACCCGCTATAGCAGATAATGCTGCCGAGAAGTTGGTTGGTTTTATCAGTTCAGCCCTTGATCCCATTGGTGAGAAAACGCCGAATGAATTAGCGGCACAAAAAGCCAAACTGGCGGTATTGGTTGGGCATGACTCCAATATTGCGTCATTATTGGCCGCGCTCAAGACCAAAGAATATCAACTGCCAGATCAGTATGAGAAAACCCCCATCAGCGGCAAGGTGGTATTTGAACGCTGGAATGACATTAAACAAAACAAAGAATTGATGAAGATTGAGTATATATATTTGTCGACCGAACAAATCCGTAATAAAACACCGTTGTCACTTCAAGCTCCGCCCAAACGAGTCACATTGGAAATTGAAGGTTGCCCGATTGATGCTAAAGGATTCTGTTCAATGGATGACTTTAGAAAAGCGATAAAACAAAATACCCAAATCTAGCTTGAGTCCACCGCTGATAAGTTTGGTCAGCAGTAGGAAATAGGGGCTGGCATTAAATGGCAGGCTGCGCTAACGTGGCCTTCTTTGTCAGCCCCTGCTATTTGTAGATTTTCTGATGACACTATTCACGACCGCTCATTATGCAGTAAAAACTGTTTTTAGGCCTTTTTTGAAAGACCGCCTGCTGCATATTCTATTGATTTTAGGTATCGGCCTGACTGCATTGATGCCAACAAAAATTTCGGCTTTTCCACAGTTTATCGACTGGACAACTATTGTCACTTTATTGGGATTAATGCTGCTGACGAAAGGGGTCGAAGTCAGTGGTTACTTCGATTTTATCGGTCGGAAGATTATTAATACATTACAGACGGAGCGGCATCTGGCGCTGTTTTTAGTCTTATCAGCGGCTGTGTTGTCCTCATTTCTGACAAATGATGTGGCACTGTTTATCATTGTCCCACTGATTTTAACGCTAAAAAAGATATCTTCTTTACCGGTTTCCCGCCTGATTATTTTTTCTGCATTGGCTGTGAATGCGGGTTCGTTGTTAACTCCGATTGGAAACCCACAAAATATTCTGTTATGGAGCCGTTCCGAGCTGTCGTTTATTGGCTTTACACTTCAGATGGCCCCGCTGGCAGCAATTATTTTGTCAACGTTGCTGGCAGTAACTTGGTGGCGTTTCCCTGCGCGAAAAATTAACAAACAAGCTTCCAGCCCGGTTTACCCTTACCAATCTCGTCTGTTATTGAGTTGTTTGGCGCTATATGTGATTTTTATTATCTGTGTGGATTTTGGTTGGGCAGGTTACGGGCTATTGGTTGTTTTTGCAGGGTTATTATTATTGGCACGGCGCGTTTTACTGGCCATCGACTGGAGCTTGATCCTGGTCTTTATGGCGATGTTTATTGATGTGCGCCTGCTGACTGAATTACCCGGCTTACAATCACTCTTCGGTGAAATCAAAACATTATCTGCGGATGCAGCTTATATATTAGGCATCGGTTTATCCCAAGTTATCAGTAATGTTCCCGCGACCATTTTATTACTTAATTACCTGCCCTCCAGTGCGCTGGTGGCCTACGCGGTTAATACTGGTGGCTTTGGCTTCGCTTTAGGTTCTATGGCCAACTTGATTGCACTTAGAATGGCGGGTGAACCGGCTATTTGGCTAAAGTTCCATGCTTATTCGCTGCCATTCTTATTCTGGAGTGGGTTGGTCGGCTGGCTATTATTAGTGCTCTGAGAGGATGGTGGTCACTTTATTGGCTCAGGGATAAACAACCTAAGCCAATAAGTCGTGACTCAACGTGCTTAAAGAAAAATAGCCAATAAAATGGCCATGACAATAATGAGCGCGACAAAAGCCAGTGATGGCTTTTGCAACAAAGGTTGTAATGACTGCGGCAGTGCGGCAATCAGCGGGTTAATCAACGGTTGAAGGGTTTTTTGATCTTCAGCCAAGCGCTGCGCTGCATTCGCGCGGTCTAATCGGGCGGCAAACAGGACATTAATAATGTCGTTTAACTGCGCCTGTGTCAGCGGTGTGGTTGGGCTGGCCTGGAAGCGATTCAGACTATAATCAATCAATAGTTGCTGTTCCTGCGCATCGGCGGGCTGTTTGAGTGCAGTTTGCAGATTAATTAATGTCGGGGCCGTTTGCTGGCTGAGGGCCACTTTGGCCTGTAAAAACTGGCTGAGTATCTGAAAATGACGAACAGGCAGCGGGTCATGACTTTTCACTCCCACCATATCAAACAGTGCTTGCCAAATTTTAGCGGGTTGCTCGCCCGTTGCCGCACTGAGTTTCGCCACCAACGATTGAATATGTTGATGTTCCGCAGGTAACAATGGTCTGCCAGTTATGGTTGTTAACTGGGGTTGTGGAATATTCAGCGTGCCGGATTGCAGCAATACCAATACCTGTTGCAGCTCTGCATGACTTAACTGACTCAATACCGTGTGACCAAATTGCTGACGGATAAAGTCACTCACAGCCTGGCGGTTATTACCTTGGGGGAGTAACTCGGTAAGTTGCTGGCGTAGTTGGTGATTGGCATGGTTTTCCTGAGCTTGCGACAAGCGGGTTTGCAGCAATTGCTCTGCCGGTTGGAAGTGGCGAGCCAGTAAATCGCTGGTGCTGCTAAGAGATAAATCGTGGCGCAAGCCCGCCCAAATCTCAGCAGATTTTATTGGGCTGAGCGCGATGATCCGCACAATCAGTTTTTCCAGCGTGGTGCGCTGTGCCGGGGTGAGTGCCCTATCTTCCACTTGGCTCGGAGAGGGTAATTTAGTCGGCGCGACATTGCTGCCACTCGCAATAGGAACACTTGGGCCGTTCAAAGGTTGCATATAACCCGTCCTTCGCAGTGGGGCGACAGTGTGGAAGATTTATCAGTGACCCGCGGGTTGATGCAGGTTACAGATATAATACCTGTAAATGTGGGCGACCCATACCTCCAGATTATGTTTTTGGCTAAATGCTTTTGTAATTAAATGTCACTTTGACTGATTGTTTAGGTTCAAAGATTGATAATCTTAATTATGTGGCTAAGATGGGCGCTCAACCTTAAATGGAATTGATTTAACTATTCAAGGGGTAACTCATTCAGCTCGTGGCTGATAATAGTTAAGCATGGATAATGGTCAAATATGGATAATGTTTAAATACAGATAATGTTTAAAAGACAACGCGCCGCAAAATGGTTTCTCTCTCTGGCTTGCCTGGTCATACTGGTTTGTATGACGCAACGCATCGCCAGCTTGCACGCGCTGGAAAAAAGTCTTCTTTTGACGTCATCATCACAAGTTGTTGCCGATGCAAATGACGGCCCAACCTCTTGTGAGTTAAGTGCCAAATCCTTGCTAGCATCCCCCCCGGTTCTGTTCGAGTTAGCCATTTTCTCTCTGGGCTTATTGCTCCTGCTGTTGATCCCCATCATACCCGCCAGTATGCGGTTCCCTCCGCCCAGAGTCATATCACCCAGTGGTTTGAGAGTGCATTTGCAACTATGCATTTTCCGGGAATAGAACAGCAACTTTCTATGTTGTTGTAATTAATCTATTTTTGGAGAAAAACAATGCTCAATTTAAGCAAGACAGCTTTGTTCTGTCTGTTGCTGCTATGGATGCCAACCCTTTGGGCGGCAGATAGCGGCTGGCTGGTCAGTGCACAAAATGACCATGCCAAGGTTCGCATTCGTGCCGAGCCTTCTGCTGGCAATGAAACTCGCATGTTACTTAGCGTCCAGTTGGAAAAAGGTTGGAAAACCTATTGGCGTTCGCCGGGGGAAGGGGGCATAGCACCCACTATTGCCTGGTCGCCACCTCTCAACGCGGTGAAATGGTACTGGCCGGTACCACAACGATTTGATGTCTCTGGGATTTCTACTCAGGGATATCATGAGCAGGTCACTCTGCCGATGGTGATTTCCGGCAAGGTTCCCGACAGGTTAAGCGGAATACTGACGCTATCGACATGCAGTAATGTCTGCATTTTGACGGACTATTCCTTTAGCCTCGATTTATCCTC
This sequence comes from Yersinia rochesterensis, assembly GCF_003600645.1. Classification (NCBI taxonomy): domain Bacteria; kingdom Pseudomonadati; phylum Pseudomonadota; class Gammaproteobacteria; order Enterobacterales; family Yersiniaceae; genus Yersinia; species Yersinia rochesterensis. Next base: position 2,972,468 of record NZ_CP032482.1, on the reverse strand, counting down.
TGCCGTCAGTGCCGAAAATCAGCAGCAATTTGAACATGATTTTGCCCAAGCGATGGGGCAAGTGCCGATTGCCAATGCATTGACTCAGCAAATTCAAGCGGGCTTTAGTCAAGGAGAAGTGCAAATCCTTACTCAGCGTGATGAGGGTTGGCAGAAGCCGGAATTGTTCTTCGATACCCTTGACGATGTGGATCTCGGCAAGCCCGTGGTCACTGTGCAGGGCCATCAATTGTCGGTGCGGGTGCCCGCCACCGACGGCTGGGGGGAGGGAACCGGCGATTTGCGCGGTAAGCTATTGACCTTGGTGATAACCGATGGCGGGCTGGCGCAAGAGGCCACGGTGACTATCGGGCAAGCGCTGACGTTACCGCAATCCAACGCCTCATTTTGGTCTTGGGTTCTGATGGCGCTGGCGGGGGGATTAATCCTTAACCTGATGCCATGTGTACTGCCGGTATTGGCAATGAAGCTCAGTTCGATTCTGCAAACCGAGCATCAAACTCGCCGTCAGGTGCGGTGGCAGTTTTTGGCCTCATCTGCCGGAATAATCACCTCATTTTGGTTACTGGCTTTGCTGATGACTGCTTTGCGTCTGGGCAACCATGCGCTTGGCTGGGGGATTCAGTTCCAAAATCCGTGGTTTATCGGTTTTATGGTTTTAGTCACCGCACTTTTTACCGCCAATCTGTTCGGGTTATTCGAGATTCAGCTCTCTTCCTCGTTGAATTCCCGCATCGCCGCCCCGCGCGTCGAGAAGCCGGGCGTACGCGGCATGGTGGGCCACTTTGGGCAAGGCGCTTTGGCGACTTTACTGGCAACACCGTGCTCTGCTCCCTTCCTCGGCACCGCAGTGGCTTTTGCACTGGCGGCCCCGTTACCCGCGCTATGGGGGATATTTACTGCGCTCGGTGTCGGGATGAGCTTGCCGTGGTTGGCGGTGGCCGCGTGGCCCAAACTGGCATTGTGCTTACCGCGCCCCGGCCGTTGGATGAGCCACTTGCGCATCGCCATGGGAGTGCTGATGCTGGTGTCCAGTTTATGGCTACTGAACTTGATGGTCAGCCATATTGGCCTCCAAGCCGTCATTATCATCGCCGGAATAGTCTTGTTGGCGCTGCTGCTGGCGATTGGCTGGCGTTACGGCACCCGCATCGCCGCGATAGTCAGTTTAATCGCGGTGCTGATTGTCGGAGGATTGCTACTGGTTGGGTCGCTAACCGCTGATTTATGGCGCAAGCCGCTGCATGACAATATTCCGTGGCAGCCGTTAACCGAATCCGCCATTAAAAAGGCACTTGCCGAAGATAAAAGCGTGTTTGTTGATGTCACCGCAGATTGGTGTGTGACTTGCAAAGTCAACAAAATACACGTGCTGATGCGCGATGATGTGCAGCAAGCTTTGCAAGCGCCGGACGTGGTGGCGTTACGCGGAGACTGGACTCGTCCTTCTGCGGATATCACCGCATTTTTACGCGAACGCGGCAGTGTTGCCATCCCGTTCAATCAAATTTATGGGCCACAACAGCCGCAGGGAGTCGTGCTTTCTCCACTGCTGGATCGTGACGTTCTATTGAAAGTGTTGGCCGATGCTAAAGGAAATGAAAAATGAGTCTGTTGATTGTAATGAGAAAATTGACTGTATTACTGTTGGTGCTGTTTTCGACGCCTCTCTGGGCGGCGACCCCCTTCACCCCAGAACAGGAAGTCCGCGTTAAAGAGCTGATCCGCGAAACATTAATATCTAATCCAGATATCCTGGAGCAATCGGTCAACGCCTGGCAGCAGCAAGCCAATGAAGCACAGGGGCAACAACTGAGCCAGTTTATCGCCGCGAATAAACAAGCCCTGTATCAAGACCCCGGTAGCCCGCGTTTTGGCGCGACCACACCGCAACTGACTTTGGTTTCTTTCACCGACTATAATTGCCCATTCTGCAAGACATTTGACCCCTTGCTGGAGAAGCTAGTCAAAGACTACCCACAGGTGGCGGTGGTGATAAAACTATTGCCATTCAAAGGGGAAAGCTCAGTGACCAGTGCGCGATTGGCATTAACTCTGTGGCAACAACATCCTGACCAATGGATGGCTTTTCATCAGCGTTTGATGGCGAAAAAGGGCTTTCATGATGCCAGTAGTATTGCCGCCGCTCAGAAAAAAACCGGGGTGATGGCCGTGGAGGTGAGTGAGCAAAGCTTAAATGTGCTGCGTTCCAACCTGAAGCTGGCTGAGCAACTGGGTATTCAGGGCACACCGGCCACCTTGATTGGCGATCAAATGATTCCGGGAGCTATTTCTTATCAAGAACTGGAGGAGATAGTGAAACAACAATTGGCGCAGGCGGGTAAATGAAACGCTTAAAGCGCTGGGGCAAAGAGCTGCTGGTTTTATTGCTGCTGGCGGCGGTGGTTTCATTCGCCATGGATTGGCTGCGTAGCCCACAAGCACCGGCTGGCTGGCCGGATACGCGATGGCAAACTCTGGCGGGAAAGCCGGTGTCCTTGCAGGAGATGAGTCAGGAAAAACCGCTGCTTATCTATTTCTGGGCGACATGGTGCGGTGTATGCAAATTCACCACACCCAGCGTCAATCAGTTGGTGCAAGAGGGTGAAAATGTCCTGACGGTGGCGCTAAGGTCAGGAGATCCCGCGCAAGTTGAGACTTGGTTACGCAAAAAAGGCTATCAACTGCCGGTGATAAATGACCCACAAGGCCAATTATCAGCCCAGTGGCAAATTAATGTCACGCCGACAGTGGTTATCCTCTATCAAGGGAAAATGGTGCAACACACGAGCGGCTGGACCAGCTATTGGGGAATGAAACTGCGCCTATGGTTGGCCTCTTTCTAATATAATATTTTCCTCATTACTCGACTCGCCCGGTGTGATTATGCCGGGCTTTTTTCTGTCTGACACTGCCGAATGGCCGCACTCAGTCGGGTGATTCCTTGGATGATCAGCTCCGGGGAGTTGGCGGCAAAATTCAAACGTAGGCTAAATTCTCCGCTTGCTTCTTGGGTATAAAATCCTCCGCCTTTTGCGAAAGTCACGCCCGCTTGCCAGGCCAATGGCATTAATTGTGAAATAGGCGCATTTTCAGGAAGTTGCAGCCAGATAAATAACCCGCCATCCGGTATTTCAAACTGGCAACCCAGCGGCAATGTTTGTGTCAGTGCCTCGGCCATGGCATCGCGATGCTGGCGGTATAAACGGCAGGCGCGGCGCAACTGTTTGTCATAGCGCCCGACAGTCACAAAAGCATCCAGCGCCCGCTGGATGAGATTCGAACTGGTAAAACTATCAACATGCTTTAAGCACGCTAACTGCGTGTAGTGGGGTTGGTCGGCAACCAAATAACCAATGCGCATGCTGGGCAGCAGCATTTTGGAAAATGTACTGACATAGATAACCTCGCCCGGTGCCGCCAGTGAGCGCAGTGAAGGCAGTTTTTTGCCGCTGTAACGCAAGTCACCGACATAATCATCCTCAAGGATGGTGACTCTGGCGGCACGGGCTATGCGCAATAGCTGATGGCGACGGTCTTCACTCATACAGCGGCCTGTGGGGTTATTAAAATTAGGGATGCAATAGATAAGTTTGGGTTGATGTCGAGCTAACAGCGCGGGCAGGGTATCCAACTGCATGCCCTGTTGGTCACTGGGCAGAGCAACAACATTGACTTTATGCAGGCGAAACAGGGCCAGCGCTTCGGCATAGGTGGGTTCCTCCACCAACACGGTATCACCAGGGGCTAATAGTGATTGGCTCACCAGACTAATGGCGTGTTGTGAACCATTAGTTATCAGTAATTGTTCTGGCCGCGTCGGGATGCCTTGAGCAGAAAGAATGCGGCTGAGGGTATCGCGCAAGAGGTAATAGCCGCAGTAATCGCCATAACTGAATGCTTCTTCAGCATGACGCCGCAATATGGATTGCAGAATCTGGCGGAATTCATCCAGTGGAAAAATCTTCGGGCTGCCAATACCCGCTGCGAAATTGATGGTGTCTGGGGGCAGGGGAATATCGGCATAACCGTCTAGCCGCGAGGTGACGGTAGTAAAACGGTCGAGTGGGAATTCCCCTTGTAACAGCGGTAGCGGCTGGCTCGGCGGTGGCGGTAGATAGCGAACATAAGCACCACTGCCGCGTCGTTGCTGCAAAAAGCCTTTCGCTGCCAACTCGGCGTAAGCATTATCCGCCGTCAGGCGGCTGACGGATAATTCTGCTGCCAAAGCACGGGTTGACGGCAATTTATCTCCATCAGCAAAGACCCCACTGAGGATAGCTCGGCGTAGCGCTTCTTCAATTTGCAGATACAGCGGAATGTCATGTTGGCGATCTAAAGGAATATGCATGTGATAGCGCCAAAAGTGGCTCGCGTGAGAAATAATACTTTCACTATACTCAATGCCTGCAAGGCTTCAAGCAAGAAAAAGTGGCCTGTATCAATCAGCAGGAAAGTGGCTCTGGTGGCAAAAAAACGGCGGAGTAAAATCACCTTACATCAAGCAATGTTGTCAATCTAATGAGGCTGTTATGGCAATGCCGGCGGGATTATCCCCATCAGTGGCCCGTTCCTCGACGGTGAGAAGCGGTTTTTTTACCGGTAAGCGGCAAGGGTATGTGCTGGCTATTATCAGTGCCATGTTATTGGGTTTTACTGGGATTATTATCCGCATTCTCACCGTACATTATCATTTGCCGACTTCAGTTTTAGCTTTCTGGCGGGCAGGATTGGTCGCGGCAGTGCTGTTACCTATTTTATTGGTGGTCAGGCCTGAATGGGCTAAATTACGCCACGATCAGGCCAAATTCTATTTGGCTTATGGTCTGTTGCTCGCGGTATTTAATGGCTTATGGACAGAATCCGTCGCGTTAAATGGGGCATCGATATCCACTATTCTGGTGTATTGCTCGGTGGGTTTTACTGTTTTTCTTGGTTGGATTTTTTATAACGAATATATGGGGTGGCGTGAGTTAATAGTTATCGTGATCAGCCTGGTGGGTTGTTTTCTGGTCAGTGATGGGCTGAATATCACGGCGGCAAATTTTAATTTTATTGGTTTATTCATTGGGCTGGCGTCGGGAGTTGGTTACAGCTTTTATACTCTGGCCGGACGAATTGCCACTGATCGCCGTTATCCGGTGTGGAATACCATTTTGTATGTATTTGGTTTCTCAGCTATCTATCAATTGATATTTAACCAACTGCTTTTATGGTTTCCGATACAGGGGTTACAGCAGATGGTTGGCAATCTGTTTTTCTTGTCCAGAGGGGCGGAGGGTATTCAATGGTCTGGCTGGTGGCTATTATTGATTTTGGCGGCAGGGCCGACCTTACTGGGCTTTGGCCTGTTTAATTTGAGTTTGAAAACGCTGCCACTGGCGGTTGCCAGTTTGATATTAACTTTGGAGTTAATTTTCACTGCGGTGATTGCTTATTTTCTGTTGGGGGAAACCTTATCGGCGGCGCAATTACTCGGCAGCACATTGGTCTTATTGGGCGTATTAATGCTACACAGAAAAGAGAATGTGACTAATGAGATAGTGGCGCAGAATAATGCCGCTATCTCACCTTGATAATTTATTGCGCCGTTTTTCGGCGTAATGGTGTGCGCAGACGTTGAGCCAATATCACCCCTGCGAGAGTAATACCGCCGCCAATCAGGTGGTAACTGTGCAGTTGCTCATGCAAGAAAGTCACGGCGATAATGGCGGTAAACACCGGTGTCAGGTTCATAAATATTGACGCGGTGTTTGCGCCCAGCCGCATGACGCCGTGGATCCATAAATAAGGCGCAATAATAGAGGCCGGGATACCCGCAAATAATACCAACGGGATATTTTGTGTGGTTAATTGAACATCCGGTGCTAGCAGGAAATTGGGTATTAACAGCACCACGCCAAAGACAATTTGCATATAAAGTGATTGCCAGTTGGGTAACTGAATCGCCCAGCGCTTGGTTAATACTCCGTAGAGAGCATAGGAAGCCGATGCGGCGAACATCATCAACTCGCCTTTGCCAATACCTTGTTGCAGTAATTGCGCCGGGTTACCCGCGCTGACTAACCACACCAATCCCCCTAATGACAATACGCTACCCAGTGCAATCCCGATGGTAGGCGCGACTCGCAGCACCACAATACTAATAAGCACGGTGAGTAAGGGGATAAGCGAGCTAAGAATGCCCATAAACAGGGCGCTGACACTATGGGCGGCGTAATAAGCCAGGCTTTGGTATAGCACCATACCCAGCAGCCCCAAAATCATCAGTTTCCACCAATAGACGCGGATGGCCTGCCAGTTGCGGATAACACCCAGCAACAAAAATGGCGTGAGAGTCAGCAATGCCAGTACCCAGCGATAGAAGGAAATGGCGGCTGGATCGATAGCGGTGGCGGACATCTTGCTGACCACGGCATTGATTGACCAGATAATCACCGCGAAGAGGGGAAATAGCACATTCATACTTATAATTCTCATCTAACTCATATTAAGTGTAGTGTATCCTTGTCTGATTTATTCTATATACTGATAATCAGACAATCGTTGCTGTGATTAGGACAATTTACCCGCCATACTTCAAGCCGCAGGGGATAAATAACAATGACAAAAGCCAATTTCCCAGTGGTGGCGGCTATCGCGCCGCAGAATCTGTCTTTTCGCTGTGAAATATACAATGCTGATACTGAATTCCTGCCACATACCCATACTTACGGGCAATTGATATGTGTTAAGTCGGGTGTGCTGGCAATGAGTATTGGCGGCCAGCGTTTTCTGGCCCCGCCTGAATTCAGTGTTTGGGTTCCCGCCGGGGTCGAGCATTCCAGCTATAACCGCAAACCGATGCATTTTCGTGCTATTGATATCGCGCTGGAACTCTGTGATGGACTACCCACGTCAGCTTGCCTTATCAATATCAGCCCGATCTTTAATGCTATCGTGGAAAATTGCTTCTCGCGGGGTTTGTTAATGCCGGAAAGTGAACCCGATATGCGCTTAGGATCGGTGCTGATTGACCAGCTCAAAGTCTCGCCGGTGCAGTGTACTTATTTGCCAACCTCACAAGATAAGTTGTTGTCGCCCATTCTAACAGCACTGGAGCGCTGCCCATCTGACAATACCTCGCTAGCACTCTGGGCTAAACGGGTCTATACCACTGAACGCACTTTATCGCGCCGTTGCCAGCAGGAGTTGGGCATGGCGTTTAGCGAGTGGCGGCAACGATTACGCTTTTTACATGCCATTTCGCTACTGGAACAAGGGCGAACAGTGCAAAGTGTGGCACTGGATGTTGGCTATAGCTCATCCTCTGCGTTTATTGCCATGTTCCAACAAATATCAGGGACCACACCGGAGCGTTTCCGCAGAGACAATAGTGGCCTATAATGTCCCCCCTTCCTGTTTTTAGGGCAGTAAGCTGCCGGAGAACAAAGTGAAAATTCTGGTTGATGAGAATATGCCGTATGCCGATGCGCTCTTCCAGCGATTAGGTGATGTACAGGCGGTGCCGGGGCGGCCAATTCCCCTTGATGCACTCGCTGGTGCAGATGCGCTGATGGTGCGCTCGGTCACCAAAGTAAATGAGGCGCTATTGCAAGGCACGTCCATTCGCTTTGTCGGCACGGCGACCGCCGGTACTGACCATGTTGATGAAAACTGGCTACAGCAACAGGGCATTGGCTTCTCCGCAGCGCCTGGTTGTAATGCTATCGCCGTGGTTGAATATGTTTTTTCTGCGCTGATGATGATGGCTGAACGCGATGGCTTCCAGTTGCGTGATAAAACTGTCGGTATCATTGGTGTCGGTAATGTGGGATCGCGACTGAATGCTCGCCTGCAAGCTCTTGGCGTAAAAACGCTGCTGTGTGATCCTCCACGCGCGGATCGAGGCGATAAAGAGGCGTTCTGGCCACTGGAAAAACTGGTGCGCGAAGCTGACGTTCTCACTTTCCATACGCCGCTGAATAAAACTGGCCCTTATCAAAGCTTGCACATGGCGGATGATGAGCTGTTGGCGGCGTTACCGGACGGCCGCATTCTGATTAATGCTTGCCGTGGCGCGGTGGTCGATAATGCCGCATTGCTCCGTGCGCTGGAGAAAGGTAAAAAGCTCAGTGTGGTGTTGGATGTGTGGGAGCCGGAGCCAGAGTTATCTTTGCCGCTATTGGCCCGCGTTGATATTGGCACCCCGCATATTGCCGGATACACCTTAGAAGGCAAAGCGCGCGGTACCACCCAAGTGTTTGAAGCATTTAGCCAATATCTGGGTCAGCCGCAATCTGTCGAACTTGCCAGCTTGCTGCCGCCACCAGAGTTCAGCCAGTTACGATTAAATGGTGAGCTGGACGAAGGCAAATTAAAACGATTGATGCACTTGGTGTATGATGTGCGCCGCGATGATGCGCCGCTGCGCCGTGTCGCTGGTCTGCCGGGCGAGTTTGACCGCTTGCGCAAGCATTATCAGGAGCGGCGCGAATGGTCATCACTTTGCGTGCAGTGCGATGACGCTGCCAGTGCCGAGTTGCTACAGAAGTTAGGGTTTAGCACCAATACCCTTCGTCCTTGAAGCCACAGGGATGTTAGCTACGCTCACGAACCCGAATCACTTACTTATGTAAGCTCATCGGGATTCGTTCGTTTGCTGCCTACCTGCAACTCCAATGACTTTGGAGATGTCGAATTAATTCATCAGTAAATGACCATTCTGTTATTTGCATAACTCTTTGTAATTTAATGAACGTTAGTGGAGAAAACCAACATGTCTGACGGCTGGAATATTGCTCTGTTAGGAGCAACGGGCGCAGTAGGTGAAGCTTTGCTGGAGCTGTTAAGTGAGCGCCAGTTCCCGGTTGGTGAATTGTATCCGCTGGCCAGCGAGCGCAGTGCCGGTGCGACAGTGCGCTTTAATGGTAAAAGTGTACTAGTGGAAAATGTTGCAGAATTTGACTGGTCGCAGGCGCAGTTGGCTTTCTTTGTCGCTGGCCGTGAAGCTTCTGCACAATATGCGGAAGAAGCGGGGAATGCTGGCTGTCTGGTCATCGACAGCAGCGGCTTATTCGCAATGGAGCCGGATGTGCCGTTGGTGGTGCCGAGTGTGAATCCTCAAGTTTTGGCCGATTATCGTAATCGCAATATTGTGGCGGTCGCCGATAGCCTGACCAGCCAACTGTTGACCGCGATTAAACCGCTGACTGAACAGGCCGGTTTATCCCGCCTGCATGTTACCGCGCTGCTTTCGGCTTCTGCCCATGGCAAAGCTGCAGTGGATGACCTTGCAGGGCAAAGTGCTAAATTACTCAATGGTATCCCCGCCGAGCCGGGCATTTTCGCCAAGCAATTGGCATTTAACGTTTTACCGCTACTGGCGGATGAAGAGGGCAGTGTGCGCGAAGAGCGCCGCTTGGTGGATCAGGTGCGTAAAGTCTTACAAGATGACGGCTTGCCTATCTCCGTGACTTGCATCCAGTCGCCGGTATTTTATGGCCAGGCACAGGTGGTTCATCTGGAAGCGTTACGTCCGATCTCCTCAGATGAAGCTCGCAGTGAACTGGAAAGTTGCGAAGATATTCAATTATCTGAAGAAGATGATTATCCGACTCAAGTCAGTGACGCTTCTGGCAGTGATGTCTTAAGTATTGGTTGTATCCGCAATGACTATGGTATTCCCGAAGTGTTGCAGTTCTGGTCGGTGGCCGACAACATTCGTTTTGGTGGTGCATTGATGGCGATTGAAACGGCGGAGCGCCTGTTGCAGGAGCAACTATACTGATGTCCGAACTTGAGTTGACCCAGCCAGAAAGTGCCGAGGCTAAAGCTGCGGGCATTAAAATTGCGCTGGGTATTGAATACAACGGTAGCCGCTATTTTGGTTGGCAACGCCAGCAAGAAGTGACCAGCGTCCAAGCTTGCCTGGAGGCCGCGCTCTCGAAAGTCGCCAATGAGCCTATTGGCGTACTTTGTGCTGGGCGAACGGATGCTGGTGTGCACGCGACCGGGCAGGTGGTCCATTTTGTTACCACGGCTGAGCGCAAAGAAGCCGCCTGGACGATGGGTGTCAACAGTCATTTACCCCCCGATATTGCAGTTCGTTGGGTAAAAACGGTTGATGATGATTTTCACGCCCGCTTCAGTGCTACGGCTCGTCGCTACCGTTACATTATTTTTAATCATCGCTACCGCCCTGCGGTATTGGCGCAAGGGGTAACCCATTGTTATCTGCCGCTCGATGCCGAAAAAATGCAACAGGCTGCGCAAAGTTTGCTCGGCGAGCACGATTTTACCTCGTTCCGTGCCGTACAATGCCAGTCCCGTAGCCCGTGGCGAAATGTAAAACATGTCAAAGTTACCCGACATGGTGCGTATATCGTGGTAGATATCAAAGCCAACGCCTTTGTTCATCATATGGTGCGTAATATTGTCGGCAGCTTGATAGAGGTGGGTTGCGGCAATCAAGATGTCACTTGGATAGCAGAGTTGCTCGCACTGAAAGACCGAGCACGTGCAGCGGCAACCGCCAAAGCGGAAGGATTATATTTAGTCGCCGTCGACTATCCTGAACACTTTGCATTACCGAAAGCGCCGATGGGGCCACTTTTTTTAGCTGATGACTGAATCGTAGCCTTATTTTATGTCACTTTATTTTAGATAATAAGGCGAGTTTGACTGTCTGGTGAGCGGGGCTTAAGGAATCCCTAAGGAAGTTCAGCTAAACTCGCTCAATCAAAGATTAAGCTCGTTTACCTCTCGAGAATATTTATGGAATTTATACGTTTCGTTATTGATTTTATTTTGCATATTGATGTTCATCTAGCGGAGCTGGTGGCGCAGTATGGAATCTGGGTTTATGCCATTTTATTCCTGATTTTATTCTGTGAAACTGGCCTGGTAGTGACGCCATTTTTACCGGGTGACTCTCTGTTATTTGTGGCCGGAGCTTTGGCTTCCTTGCCCTCCAATGATATCAATGTCCATGTTATGGTTGCTTTGATGGTCACGGCTGCCATTCTGGGCGATGCCGTCAACTACGCCATTGGCCGGGTATTCGGTGAAAAACTATTCAGTAACCCGGACTCCAAAATTTTCCGTCGCAGTTATCTGGATAAAACGCATCAGTTTTATGAAAAACATGGTGGCAAAGCGATTATTCTGGCGCGATTTGTCCCGATTATTCGTACTTTTGCGCCGTTTGTCGCGGGTATGGGGAAAATGTCCTATCGTCACTTTGCCGCTTATAACGTGATTGGGGCATTAGTATGGGTGCTGTTATTCACCTATGCTGGCTATTGGTTTGGTAACATGCCGTTTGTTCAGGAAAATCTGAAATTACTGATTGTCGCCATTATTGTGGTGTCAATTTTACCCGGCGTATTTGAGGTCTGGCGCCATCGGCGTGCGAGTTCTCGGCAGAAAAATCAGTAAAAACGTTACCTGAGCCGTGGGTTCGACCAGTTTTTTATCTACACTGTCGAGCCAATATGGTTTAATGAGTAACATTTATGGTCTGTTCCTGTAGATAATCCGAGTTTAGTGCCAGTTTAGTGCCTTGGTTACAGCTACATTGTACCGGCCTATAACATGGGTATTTTTATTGGTTTTTTTCAGGAAGATGGTTAAAGCACGCACAGCGGACTGGCAATAGCCAGGTTCAAACAGAAAGGTCATCGATGAGCTGGATTGAACGAATTCTTAACAAAAGCAATATCACACAAACCCGTAAAGCGAGTATTCCTGAAGGGGTGTGGACAAAATGCGACAGTTGCGGTCAGGTACTTTATCGTGCCGAGTTAGAGCGCAATCTGGAAGTGTGTCCTAAGTGTGATCACCACATGCGAATGTCCGCCCGCGCGCGGTTACATATGCTGTTGGATGCTGGCAGTGAAGTCGAATTGGGTAGCGAACTGGAGCCGAAGGATATCCTGAAATTCAGGGATTCCAAAAAGTATAAAGATCGCCTCTCTGCTGCACAAAAAGAGACAGGCGAGAAAGATGCTTTGGTTGCTATGAAAGGAACCTTGCAAGGGATGCCTATTGTGGCGGTTTCATTTGAATTTGCCTTCATGGGCGGTTCAATGGCGTCAGTGGTAGGTGCTCGCTTTGTTCGCGCAGTAGAAAAAGCGCTGGAAGATAATTGTCCACTGGTGTGTTTCTCTTCCAGTGGCGGTGCCCGTATGCAGGAAGCATTGATGTCTCTGATGCAGATGGCAAAAACCAGTGCTGCTCTGGCGAAAATGCAAGAGCGCGGTTTGCCATATATATCAGTGCTGACTGACCCGACCATGGGCGGTGTTTCCGCTAGTCTGGCGATGTTGGGTGATATCAATATTGCTGAACCGAAAGCATTGATCGGTTTTGCTGGCCCTCGGGTTATCGAACAAACTGTTCGTGAAAAACTGCCACCGGGTTTCCAACGCAGTGAATTCTTAATTGAAAAAGGCGCTATCGACATGATAGTTCGCCGTCCGGTTATGCGTCAGACGCTAGCCAGCATCTTGTCGAAATTGACTCATCAGCCGCAGCCAAGCGTGGTTGAAGCCAAGGCTGATGCAGCGGTGACTAATAATCAGGCTGATGCCTGATTAACTGAACGGGCATCACCCTGATAAGGTGGTGCCCGATTATTGTGCATTATCGTTGCTTGAGCTTTATCGCTTTAAAAAAGAAAATATTTACCCAAAATAATTCGAGTTGCAGGATGGCGGCAATTGAGTGATAACTTGGTTGTAAACCATGCTGAATATCGCTTACGCCGGCTCGCAGGGTGAGTCTCATGAGAGGCTCAGAATCTCGATGAATTGACACCAGTCAATGATTCGGGTGAATGAAAGCAGCCAACGCACATGCAGCTTGAAGTAGGATGGCTATAAAGGTCAGTGGTGGGACTCATGGACAACAATCAAATTCCCCAAGCCACGTCGCCTTTGGTCGCGTGGCTTTACTATCTTGAACGTTTGCATTCTCAGCCAATCGAGCTGGGGCTGGAGCGTGTTAAACAGGTTGCTGAGCGTCTGGATTTGCTTAAACCTGCCCCTAAAGTATTTACCGTTGCCGGTACTAATGGCAAAGGCACCACCTGCTGTACCTTGGAATCCATTTTACTGGCAGCGGGCCTGCGGGTCGGGGTATATAGCTCACCCCATCTTCTGCGTTATACCGAGCGCGTTCGTATTCAGGGGCAAGAGCTATCTGAGGCCGAACATAGCCATTCTTTTGCCAAAATTGAAGCCGGACGCCAAGATATATCATTGACTTACTTCGAGTTCGGTACCTTATCTGCATTGCAACTGTTTAAGCAGGCTAAGCTTGATGTGGTCATTCTCGAAGTGGGCTTAGGTGGGCGTTTGGATGCAACTAATATTGTTGATTCGGATGTTGCCGCCATCACCAGCATTGCAATAGACCATACTGACTGGCTGGGGTTTGATCGTGACAGCATTGGCCGGGAAAAAGCCGGTGTATTCCGTGCGGGTAAACCCGCGGTGGTAGGCGAACCTGATATGCCACAGTCTATTGCAGATGTTGCTGCAAAACTCGGTGCGCACTTGTATCAGCGGGATATCGCCTGGCAATTCAGTCAGCAAGAAAAAAGCTGGAAATGGCACTGCGATGGTCACCAATGGAGCGAGTTACCGTTGCCGAATGTGCCGCTAGCCAATGCTGCGACTGCGTTGGCAGTATTGCATTATTCCGGATTGTCATTGAGCGAAGAGGTGATTCGCCAGGGGTTGCAGGCCGCCAGTTTACCTGGGCGTTTTCAGATAGTCAGTGAGCAGCCACTGTTGATTTTGGATGTGGCTCATAATCCGCACGCAGCACGTTATTTGACTGATAAACTGGCTAAATTGCCCAAACAGGGCAAAGTGCGCGCGGTAGTCGGGATGTTATCGGATAAAGATATTGGTGGTACGTTGGCATGCTTATCTGAGCAAGTTGATGAATGGTACTGCGCGCCGCTGGAAGGGCCGCGTGGAGCCAGTGCGGAGCAATTAGCCGAGTATTTGGCACAATCACGCCAGTTTAGTGATGTCGAAACTGCCTGGCGACAAGCTGTGCAGGATGCAGAACCACAGGATGTGGTCATTGTCTGTGGCTCTTTCCATACAGTTGCTCACGTCATGGCAGCGTTGAATTTGTAACAGCTTGAATTGATAAAGCATTGAGGGGCGAGTGAGTGGCAAGTAAGTTCCAGAACCGTTTAGTTGGGACCATAATTTTGGTGGCTTTGGGCGTGATTGTGCTGCCGGGGTTGCTGGATGGTAAAAAGAAGCATTATGAGGATGAGTTTGCTGCCATTCCATTAGTGCCAAAACCCGGTGATAGCCAGGAGATTGATGCGGTTCCGCCGATCAATCAGCCTCTACCTATTGCGCCGCCGGAAGGCGCAGCGCAAGCTGTGGAAGTCCCTAAAGATGATTTCGCCTCTCAGGCCGCTAATGATGCCGGTAATTTGCCATCTGAACCGACTATCGTGGCACCGCCACCGCTACAAAGTAAGCCGGTTGAAGTGAAACCGGTCGAGAAAAAACCGGCTGAGGTTAAACCAGTAGAAAGTAAGCCAGTTGAGGTTAAGCCAGTTCCAGTCGAGAAAAAACCGCAGGAAGTTAAGCCAAAATCTGAGGTTAAACCGGAAACTCAGCCGGAAAGCAAACCGGTCACGGAAGAAAAAGCACCCGTAGGGCAGGCTTATGTTGTCCAACTGGGGGCATTGAAAAATGCGGCCAAAGTGAATGAAATTGTTGCGACACTGCGCTTGTCAGGCCATCGGGCATTTACAGTGCCAGCAACGCCGGTTCAGGGCCAGATTACCCGCGTCTTCGTGGGGCCGGATGCGTCAAAGCAAAAGCTACAATCGGCCTTGCCAGAACTTAATTCATTAAGTGGTCTGAATGGGCAGGTTAAGCCTTATGGCACGGGGCGCTAAAGTTTGAATAAAGGTTAAAAACATCAGGGTGTTCAGGGTTTTTAACGCTAAGTTTGTGCGGTGATTGTTGTTTTTAAAATCGCCGCACTTTAATTTGTCGCCGGTCATAATTCCTCTACGCAAACGTTTTCTTTTTCTGTTAGAATTCGCCGCGAACAGGATGCAGCGGCGATTTCGTCATTGGAATAGTCATGGTCTGGATTGATTACGTCATTATAGGGATTATCGGATTTTCTGCTTTAGTCAGCTTAATCCGGGGTTTTGTCCGTGAAGCATTGTCACTTGTTACATGGGGATGTGCGTTTTTTGTTGCCAGTCATTTTTACACTTACCTTGCTGTCTACTTCACTCGTTTTGAGGACGAAGTGGTTCGCAACGGAATTGCTATCGGCATTTTGTTCATCGCGACATTGATCGTCGGGGCTATTGTTAACTATGTGATTAGTTCGCTGGTTGAACGTACGGGATTATCAGGAACTGACAGAGTGCTGGGGATCTGTTTTGGGGCGCTGAGAGGCGTTCTGATTGTCTCTGCCATGTTGTTCTTTCTGGATACGTTTACCGGTTTCTCACAGAGTGTTGACTGGAAGCAGTCGCAATTAATCCCGCAGTTCAGTTATATCATCAGGTGGTTTTTTGACTATCTGCAGAGCACGTCGAGTTTCTTACCGAATCAATTACCGATTCGGAGCGGCTTATGAGGAAAAGACAACATGTGCGGTATTGTCGGTATCGCCGGTTTTGCACCGGTAAACCAGTCGATTTATGATGCGCTGACGGTGCTTCAGCACCGAGGCCAGGATGCTGCGGGCATCGTTACCATTGATGCCCATAATGGGTTCCGGCTGCGTAAAGCGAACGGCTTGGTGAAGGATGTATTTGAAACCCGGCATATGCTGCGCTTACAGGGGAACATGGGGATTGGTCATGTTCGTTACCCAACGGCAGGCAGTTCCAGTGCTTCCGAGGCTCAGCCTTTCTATGTTAACTCACCGTTTGGCATCACTTTGGCTCATAACGGTAATCTGACTAACGCTCACCAGTTGAGAAAAAAATTATTCGAAGTTTCTCGCCGTCATGTGAATACCACTTCTGACTCAGAAATTCTGCTGAATATTTTTGCCAGTGAATTGGACCGTTTCCAGCACTATCCGTTGGAGTCTGACAACATTTTTGCCGCTGTTGCTGCTACGCATCAGTTGATTCGTGGTGCCTATGCTTGTGTCGCGATGATTATCGGCCACGGCATGGTTGCTTTCCGTGATCCTAACGGTATTCGTCCACTGGTTATTGGCAGACGGACTCTTGCTGATGGCCGTAATGAATATATGGTCGCTTCTGAAAGTGTGGCGCTGGATACCCTTGGTTTCGAGTTTTTGCGTGATGTGGCACCGGGCGAAGCAGTGTATATCACCGAAAAAGGCCAGTTGTTCACCCGCCAGTGTGCGGAAAATCCAAAATACAATCCGTGCTTGTTTGAGTATGTTTATTTTGCCCGCCCAGACTCCTTTATGGATAAAATTTCTGTTTACAGTGCGCGCGTGCGCATGGGTCAGAAATTAGGTGCAAAAATTGCCAAACAGTGGGAAGACCTGGATATCGATGTTGTCATTCCTATCCCGGAAACTTCCTGTGATATCGCGCTGGAAATCGCCCGAATTCTGGATAAACCGTACCGCCAGGGGTTTGTGAAAAACCGTTATGTTGGCCGTACCTTTATCATGCCGGGCCAACAGGAACGCCGTAAATCAGTGCGCCGTAAACTGAATGCTAACCGCGCAGAATTTCGTGGTAAGAATGTATTATTGGTGGATGACTCGATTGTGCGCGGTACCACATCGGAACAAATTGTCGAAATGGCGCGTGAAGCTGGGGCAAATAAAGTGTATTTCGCCTCTGCCGCCCCGGAGATTCGTTTCCCGAATGTGTATGGTATCGATATGCCAAGTGCCAATGAGTTAATCGCACATGGTCGTGAAGTCGACGAGATTCGCCAGCTAATTGGCGCAGATGCACTGATTTTCCAAGATCTTACTGACCTTATCGAGGCTGTACGCGAAGATAACCCAGATATCACTCAGTTTGAGTGCTCAGTCTTTAATGGCGTTTACGTCACTAAAGATGTGGATCAAAGCTATCTGGAATATCTGGAGTCGTTACGCAACGATGATGCGCAAGCATTGCGTAATCATAACGAAGCGGAAAACCTGGAAATGCATAACGAGGGTTAACACCCTAAGTTACGCCAGTTTATGGCAGAGAATATGTTGCCGTAGCTGAAAAACAGAGTGTGAATCAAAAAGGTGCAACCAGCGTTCAAGCGCGGTGCACCTTTTTTTATGTAAGATAGCTTAGTGCCATAACTTGCTAATCAGTACCTGATGCGGCAAAGTTTGGCCTTATTCGGTTATGCTGCACATAATTATTAAGCGGCTTTAGTGTGAGGTGGTTTTCCATGAAACGACTTATTATTGGCATCAGTGGTGCCAGCGGCGCCATTTATGGTGTTCGCCTGTTACAGGTGTTGCAACAGGTCGAGGGCGTGGAAACTCACTTGATTCTCAGCAATGCGGCGCGCCAGACGCTAGCGCTTGAAACGGAGCTTAGTGTTAAGGATGTGCAGGCGTTTGCGGATGTAGTACACGATTCTCGTGATATCGCCGCATGTATCTCATCGGGGTCATTCAAGACCAGTGGCATGGTTATTTTACCTTGTTCAATCAAAACGTTATCTGGTATTGCCCATAGTTATACCGATGGCTTATTGACTCGCGCAGCTGATGTTATATTGAAAGAGCGCCGCCCACTGGTGTTGTGTGTGCGTGAAACCCCCCTGCATTTAGGCCATCTGCGGCTGATGGTACAGGCTGCTGAATTGGGCGCGGTCATTATGCCGCCGATGCCTGCGTTTTATCACCGTCCGGAAACCATCGAAGATATTATTGATCAGACCGTTAACCGGGTTATTGATCAATTTGATATCGAGCTACCTAAAGATCTATTCATTCGCTGGCAAGGTGCCAATTAACATTTCTCCCTAAATTGATACATTTGTGCAACATCGCACTGAAATGGGGCGCATTATGCACCACAATAATGCTGTTTCAGAATGTGCACAGTTGCATAGATTGCGTATTCAGTTTTTGTCTACGACCCTATGCCCATACTGAGTGGTTTTTATGCCAATAAAGCAGTGATGGAATCAGCTTTCTCTCCTGATAATTACTGGCACGATTACTGCACATCGATTTATGGAAACTTATTGTTAGGGACGCTAAGGGTTGTAGATAAAACTAACGTACTTTGGGCATCAAAAATCAATTTGAGGATTATGTATGAATAAGAAGATTTTGGTTCTGCCTTTAATATTAGCATTGGCTGCTGCCAGCAGTGCTTTTGCTGCTATTCCTAAAGATATCAAAATTGGTACAGACCCAACGTATGCTCCTTTTGAATCGAAAAATGCCAGTGGTGAATTGGTAGGTTTTGATATTGATATAGCAAAAGAGCTATGCAACCGTATTGATACCAAATGTACTTTTGTTGAAAGTGATTTTGATGCACTGATTCCCTCGCTGAAAGCTAAAAAAATTGATGCGATTATTTCTTCACTCTCTATTACTGAAAAACGCCAAAAAGAGATTGCCTTCACCGACAAACTTTTCGCGGCTAATGCCCGTTTAATCGCCCCGAAAGGCAGTAAAGTTGAACCCACTTTGGTTGCTTTGAAAGGTAAGCGTGTTGGGGTATTACAAGGTTCTACTCAAGAAGCATTTGCCAATGCTGAGTGGCAGCCAAAAGGTATTGATGTTGTTGCCTATCAAAATCAGGATCTAATCTATTCAGACTTGAGTTCTGGCCGCATTGATGCCGCTTTCCAGGATGAAGTCGCAGGTAATGAAGGTTTCCTCAAACAAGAAGCAGGTAAAGATTATGCTTTCGCTGGCCCGTCAGTCAAAAATGATCAATTCTTTGGCATCGGTACCGGTATGGGATTGCGTAAAGATGATGTGGAACTGAAAGCGGCATTGGATAAAGCCTTTGCAGAAATGCGCAAAGATGGCACCTACGATAAACTCGCGAAAAAATATTTCGATTTTGATGTTTACGGTGGTTAATTCCGCTGGATGAAATAACCCTTGCCCTAATTTGGGCAGGGGTTGTTATTGGGCTATGAACTCAAAGTCATTAACCAGACTCCTTACTCAGTAAAATAGGATAACCCAGATGCTGGATGGATATTCCAAACTGATATTTGAAGGTGCGCTGGTGACGCTGGAGTTGGCACTGTGTTCAGTGCTGCTGTCAGTGATTATCGGCTTAATAGGTGCCGGTGGGAAATTATCGTCAAATCGCCTTTTATCAGGCTTATTTGAGTGTTACACCACGCTGATCCGCGGTGTACCTGATTTAGTTTTAATGCTGCTGATTTTCTACGGATTGCAGATACTCCTAAATAGCATTACTGAATCTCTCGGTTTCGAACAAATTAATATTGACCCTCTTTCAGCTGGGATTATCACCCTTGGTTTTATCTACGGAGCTTATTTCACTGAAACTTTCCGTGGCGCTTATATGGCGGTTCCGGCTGGTCAAATTGAAGCAGCAAGAGCATTTGGTTTATCCTCTAGCCAGATTTTCCGCAGAATTATGTTCCCTGCCATGATGCGCTACGCACTACCAGGTATCGGTAATAACTGGCAAGTGATCCTTAAGGCGACGGCATTGGTCTCTATTTTAGGGCTGAATGATGTGGTCAAAGCTACACAGTTAGCAGGAAAAGGTACTTATCAGCCGTTCTTCTTCGCATTGGTGGCTGGTGTGGTTTATCTGATTTTTACCACCATCTCGAATGGTGTTTTACTGTGGTTGGAACGGCGCTATTCCCACGGAGTGAAGAGGGCCGAACTATGATAGAAATCCTACATCAATATTGGCAAGCCCTGCTTTGGAGTGATGGCTATCGATTTACCGGCATGGCCGTTACCCTGTGGCTATTAATTAGCTCTGTCGTGATGGGTGGGTTACTGGCAATTCCGTTGGCAGTAGCTCGGGTAGCCGAGCGGCGCTGGATTCGCTTACCGGTATGGATCTTTACTTATATTTTTCGTGGTACGCCATTATATGTGCAATTACTGATATTTTATTCTGGAATGTACAGCTTAGAGATAGTCCGAGGTAACGATCTACTTAATGCCTTTTTTCGCAGCGGGCTGAATTGCACTATTTTGGCACTAACACTCAATACCTGTGCTTATACCACGGAGATCTTCGCGGGCGCGATTCGTTCGGTGCCACATGGCGAAATAGAGGCTGCCAGAGCCTATGGTTTCTCACGCTTTAAAATGTATCGCTGTATTATTTTACCTTCCGCACTGCGTATTGCTTTACCAGCCTACAGTAATGAAGTTATTTTAATGCTGCATTCTACCGCGTTGGCTTTTACCGCCACGGTGCCAGATATACTGAAAATAGCGCGTGATATTAACGCTGCGACATATCAGCCGTTTTATGCTTTTGGTATTGCTGCCGTACTTTATCTGATTATCTCCTTTACGCTAATTAGCCTGTTCCGCCAAGCAGAGAAACGTTGGCTGGCACATATAAAACCTCAGGCATCGCATTAAGTACGGAGAAACTTATGACTGACACATTAAAAACTATGACTGACACACTAAAACCTAAAATAGCTGAAACTAAACTGTCTGTGACCGAATTGCATAAGCATTATGGGGAACATGAGGTGTTAAAAGGCGTTTCACTCTCAGCCAAAGCGGGGGACGTTATTTCTATTATTGGTTCGTCCGGATCGGGGAAAAGTACCTTTTTACGTTGTATCAACTTCCTGGAAAAACCCAGCGAAGGGTCGATCAGTGTCAATAATCAAGATATTCGACTGGTGCGCGATAAAGACGGACAACTAAAAGTTTTTGATAAGAAAGAGCTACAATTACTTCGCACGCGTCTGACGATGGTATTCCAGCATTTCAATTTATGGAGCCATATGACGGTGTTGGAAAATGTGATGGAAGCCCCTGTTCAAGTATTAGGGTTAAGTAAATCAGTGGCTAAAGAGCGAGCGATTCGCTATTTGGATAAAGTCGGGATTGATGAGCGTGCGCGTGCTAAATATCCGGTACATCTTTCTGGAGGCCAGCAGCAACGTGTTTCCATTGCCCGGGCATTGGCGATGGAGCCTGATGTACTCTTATTTGATGAGCCAACCTCCGCATTAGATCCTGAATTGGTTGGTGAGGTTTTGCGAATTATGCAAAAACTGGCAGAAGAGGGGAAAACCATGGTGGTGGTGACCCATGAAATGGAGTTTGCCCGTCACGTTTCCAGCCATGTTATCTTCCTGCACAAAGGTGTCATTGAAGAAGAAGGCCCGCCAGCCGAGCTTTTTGGTAACCCTAAAAGCCCTCGTTTGCAGCAATTCCTTTCTGGTGCATTGAAGTAAATAAGGGTTGGGCGGGATAGTTATTTTATCTATCCCGCGTTAATTCAATTAGGCGATTGGTTTATTCAGGACATTACGCAGGGCTTCTTCTAACTCAAAATAGCGGAAAGCAAAACCGGCTTCTTCTAAGCGCTTAGGTATCGCCCGCTGCCCACCTAATACCAAAGCTGCAGATTCTCCTAGTAACAAGCGAATAGCTGCCGCAGGGGTGCGAATAACCGCTGGGCGGTCTAGCACTTCAGCCAAAGTGGCAATAAATTGTTCATTATGTACCGGATAAGGGGAAACCATATTGAATGGGCCGTTAAGTCCATTGGTCGTCAGTAAATAATAAATACCATGAACCATGTCATCAATATGTATCCATGGCAGATATTGACGACCATCACCGATCGGGCCTCCTAGACCAAGGCGTAATAGCGGCACCATTTTTGCTAACGCGCCGCCATGGGGGGCCAACACAATACCGGTACGCAGCAGGCAAACCCTTGTGTGACTGCTTTCAGCTGCCCGAGCAAGGTTTTCCCAACGTTCACATAACATATGGGTAAATTCATTCTGCGGTGTTTCATCTTCGGTGACCACCGCTTGCCCCTGATCGCCATAAAATCCGACCGCAGATCCTGAAATAAACACGGCTGGCGGCTGACTGCTAGCCTTAATTAATGTCGTCAGTTTTTCGGTTATCTGCCAACGGCTTTGACACAAAACCTCTTTCTGTTGTGGTGTCCAACGTTTTTCAGCAATAGGCTCGCCCGCGAGATTAATGACGGCATCAAAATCATTAAGGTCATGTTGGTCATTTAACGTTGACCAACAGGTGGCTTGTGAGCCAAGCACTTTATTTGCTCGTTGAGGATCACGGGTTAGTGCTGTTATTTGATGAGCTTGCGACAAAAGGAATGTGGTCAGACTGCGCCCGATGAGCCCTGTAGCTCCAGTGATTAAAATACGCATAGCCAATCTCCGTTTTATACCCTTCTTACTTGATACCTACCTGCAATTCCAAATTCTTTGGGGATAGCGGCAGTCTGGTTTCTTTTCAGCATAGGTTATCTCGCACTCTTCTCCTACGACACTGAGCACACCCTGAGTGAAATTTTTAACAAAATAAAAAAATAACTAAATAAATTCCCCAATCGAACCGATTAATATAGTTATTACCCAGTTAGTTGTCGAGCCATCGGCGTTATGTGCCTTATGGTTTCTGACCGCTAACAATGGTTATAAGGCATTTCGGTGACTTTAAGGCTGAATTCGCGATTTTCTGCTAGAGTCAATATACTCATCGGAATGAAAAAGAGGCCATTAGCCTCTGTCGTTTTGTCATGTTGGATAGTTTTATAAATAAAATTTGAGTATTTCATAAAAATTGACAGTGGCTTATAAATCCTCCGGCTGAGGTCAGGCTGCTGCCTTATTATTGTCCCTACACTTTTCAGGTGCGCATGAAGCTAAACATTGAAGTTAATTGTTCTTATGTATGTGAACCTATATATAAACAAGACGGTAGCTTATTAGCCGTCGAGCTATTAAGCCGATTTTCAGCCAAATCGGTAGATTTGCCCATTGATGTTGAAAATTTTATTAATAAATTAGATATCAATGGAAAGACCGACTTATTCCAGGATCAATTATGTGCTGTGAGAGCCTATAGCGAGTGGTTTATCACGCATAATGTCCTGCTTTCAATTAATATCGATTTTGACTTAGCGAGTGTTATTGTTACTGATGAGCCAACTCGCCGAATGCTTGATGAACTGCCTTTCCTACGACTGGAAATTATGGAGACATTCTCCAATTTATCCGATGGAATGAATAACCCACTGTTACGCGATTTGGCTGAGCGATATCCACTATGGCTAGATGACCTAGGTAGCGGAGGGTGTACCTTAAATGCAGTGACTGCTAATATTTTCGAATATGTGAAAATTGATAAGCATTTCTTCTGGCAGCACAATAAGCACACTTTCCCGATATTGATCAATAATATTAAGAAATATTGTCTCGGGGTGATTGTGGTTGGCGTAGAAAATGAGGATGAGTCGGAGCAACTCAAAGGCAGTAATATTGATGCAATGCAAGGGTACTTATTCAATCAGTTGACGCTGGATGAGTTGGTATCGCAGCCTTCTCTATAACGATTTCCCCCCATTTAATCCCGTACAACGCTGACAGTATTTTTTCATGTCGGCATTGTTTTTTACAATAACTGCTTTTTACGATAAAAGTTTTTTACGATAAAATTTTCTTATGGTGGATAGTGGCTTTTCTCGGATTAATCTGACTGATTGGATGATAGAATGAAGTCTTATTGAGTTCTCATTATGTATCTCGGTGGCCGGTGCCACTTGATTTACTGAGAGTAGACCTAAGAGAAGACGATATCATGAAGTTAATGTTTGCTTCTGATCTGCATGGGTCGCTATCGGCCACTGAAAAAGTTCTGGAGATATTTGACCGCAGTGGCGCGCAATGGCTGGTGTTATTGGGTGATTTACTCAACCATGGGCCACGGAATGCGTTACCGACGGGTTATCAACCCGCTGCGGTCGCAGAATGTCTTAATCCCTATAAAAACAAGATTATTGCTGTACGCGGTAATTGCGACAGTGAAGTCGATCAAATGTTATTGCAATTCCCTATTATGGCCAGCTGGCAGCAGATTATAATGCCAGAAACACGTTTATTTTTGACTCATGGCCACCTTTATCATCCGGGCGCGCTTCCTCCGTTGCGTAAAGGGGATGTCTTAGTCTATGGTCATACTCATCTACCACAGGCGGAATGGCAAGATGACGTCATATGCTTTAATCCCGGCTCAGTTAGTATCCCGAAAGGGGGATATCCGGCGAGTTATGGCATGCTTGATGAGGGGGTTTTACAGGTTCTGACCCTACAAAATGATGAGCCAGTCATCCAGTTGGCACTAAAAACCATATAATATAATGAGTTGAAAACTCTTTGTTAACAATTGCGCGCGTATAATCGCGCCCAGATAGAAGGTTTCAGAGGATGGTGGAGCAAAATCCAGCAGCAGTCATCGAGTGGGTTGATATTGTTGATGAGCAAAATGAAGTTATTGCTCAATCCAGTCGTCAACAAATGAGAGCTCAACGACTACGCCATCGTGCTACCTATATTGTGGTGCACGACGGAATGGGAAAAATACTGGTACAACGCCGTACTGAGAGCAAAGATTTTTATCCCGGAAAACTGGACGCGACGGCCGGTGGCGTGGTGCAAAGTGGTGAAAACTACCTTGAATCTGCTCGGCGCGAGGCGGAAGAAGAGTTAGGTATTGCAGGAGTGCCTTTCGCTGAGCATGGCCAGTTCTACTTTGAAGAAGAGCACTGCCGCGTATGGGGGGCCTTGTTTAGCTGTGTTTCTCATGGCCCATTTGCATTGCAGGCTGAAGAAATAGATGAAGTCCGTTGGATGCAGCCAGAAGAAATCACTGCACGCTGCGACGAATTCACACCGGACTCTCTGAAAGCCTTATCTCTGTGGCTAACCCGTAATAATGAACAAGATTACGGTAAAATAACACCGCGCGAAGATTAATTCCTATCAGCCATAAAAAAGCCCCTTTTCAGGGGCTTTTTACGTTTATCTCACTGATTATCGAGCAACTATTAGCGAACAATAATACCCAACAAGATACCCAGCGCACCAAAGTCTGCATCACTGAACGTGGTGTTGGCGAACCCGATATCACCTAATACTGGCAGCAGGAATACTGGCAGGAAGGTAATTAACAAGCCTTGAGCAAAGGCACCGAGAATAGCACCACGACGCCCGCCTGTAGCATTACCAAACACCCCTGCGGCAGCGCCGACGAAGAAGTGAGGTACAACACCGGGAATAATCACGGTCATGTTCATCAAATACAGGGCGAACATACCGATAAGGCCAGCGGCAAAGCTGCTCAGGAAGCCAACCAATACCGCATTTGGCGCGTAAGGGAACACTACCGGGCAATCCAGTGCTGGTTTAGCATTAGGCACTAATTTGTCGGAAATCCCTTTGAAGGCCGGTACGATTTCAGCAATAACCATACGCACACCTTGCAAGATGATATATACACCTGCGGCGAAAGTAATGGATTGCATCAGTGAGAACATGAACCAGTTTTTACCGCCACTCAGGCTTTTCACCACTTCCGGCCCAGCGAACAGACAGGTTACGATGAAAATGATACACATGGTAAAGGAGATAGCGACCGGAGTATCGCGCAAGAACAGCAGACTTTTCGGCACATTCATGTCTTCAGTCGAATGTTCTTTATTACCAAACTTACTGCCGATAAAACCCGCTAATACATAAGACAGGGTAGAGAAGTGGCCAATTGCCACATCATCTGAACCGGTGACTTTTTTCATGTAAGGGTGGGCAATAGCTGGGAAGAACACCATCGCAACCCCAACGACCAGGGAGCCGATCACAATCAGAGTCACACCACTAATGCCAGCAGTCGCCAGAATCACTGCCACCATCATCGACATAAACAACGTGTGGTGACCGGTCAGGAAGATAAATTTCCACGGCGTAAAGCGGGCAATCAGAATATTGATAACCATAGCGAAGAACATAATCATCGCCATTTCTTTACCGAAACTCTTTTGCGCCACAGACACAATGGCTTCATTATTCGGCACCACGCCCTGAATACCGAATGCATGTTGGAATATGTTGGCGAAATCACCCAGAGATGAAACCACCAAGCCCGCACCCGCACCTAAAATCACAAAACCCATAATGGTTTTTACGGTGCCTTTAATGCACTCCGTTACCGGTTTTTTCTGTGCAATTAGGCCGATTAAGGCAATCAAACCGACCAATATGGCCGGTTCGGAAAGCACATCACTCATTAAGAAACGAAAGAAATCCATGCCAGCCCCCGCTTACAAAGCGCCTAATTCGGTTAATGCCACAGACAAACGCTCTTTCATGGCTTTTTTGTCGATCATATTATCCAGCGCTACGATTTTGCCGCCCACGGCTTGAGCCACTAATTGTTCGGCAATATCTTTGGTACCGATGAAAATGTCACTGGGTGTCCCTTTGGCGGAACCCAAATCGACATGATCAACTTCTGCCGTGACCGCCAATTCTTTCAGAATATTTTTGATGCTGATTTCCATCATCAGGCTAGTGCCTAAACCGTTACCGCAAACCACTGTAATTTTCATTTTATTTCCCCTTAAAATTATTATCCGAACTCAATGCTGAAATTAATAACGTGCAATAACGGACAAAATATCCTGCTGCGTTTTGGCATTAAGTAAGGCTTGTACATCGTTATCGTTATCGAACAACTGAGCGAGTTGAGAAATAGCCTCAATGTGGCTAGTGCTGTCTGTCGCCGCTAACACTATGAGCAGTTTTACCGGATCGTTACCTTCAGCATTGAAAGTGACGCCCTCGGTGATGACGGTTAAGGCCAAAGAAAGTTTATTCACACCTTCCTCTGGGCGGGCATGTGGCATGGCAATTCCTGGCCCGACCACGTAATAAGGGCCAATGGCCTCATGGGAGCGATAAATTGCCTCGACATAACGGGCTTCAATGGATCCATTATCAATCAAAGGTTGGCATGAAATTGCGATGGCATCGCGCCAATCTTTTGCCTGGCTGATCACCTGAATGACGTCTGGCGTTAACAGTGTTTTTAACATGATATTTATGACTCCCGATGACTGTTAACGTGAGAGTAGATATTTATCATCGTCATTAATGTGATGAATATCTCATTTGATAGCGCTACCTGATAGCGCTATCAAAATTTGTGATAGCGCTATCATTTGTCACACCAAGGGCTTTGGCTATCTCCAAATAAGCCATATACAATGCAATGTATTGTCGAGGGCCAGTGTGGGACGGTTTTACTCAGGCAAGAATTTTAATCAGGCAGGAAATCAGCATGGAAAAAACGCGCAAGCGCCGTAATACCGGGCGGGTCACTCTATCGGATGTGGCGAATTACGCCGGGGTAGGGTCGATGACTGTTTCCAGAGCGCTGCGAACGCCGGAGCAGGTTTCAGATAAATTACGTGAAAAAATAGAACAAGCGGTTGAAACTCTTGGCTATATCCCTAACCGTACTGCTGGGGCATTGGCATCCGGTCACAGTGATACTGTCGCCGTTTTAATTCCGTCATTAACGGACAAAGCCAGTTCCCGATTTATGCAGGCGCTGCAACAGATTCTGAATAAAAATGAGTTCCAACTATTGTTGGGTTGTCACGAATATAACCAGCGCAAAGAAGCTGAAATTCTGATGACCTTGCTGCAAAGTAACCCAGCGGCGGTGGTGATATTTGGCTCACAGCTGGCAGATAAAACCTATCAATTACTTGAGCGCGCACATATCCCCACCGTTAACGTCGTTGGTTCCTATTTTAAAGGGGCCAAAATTACTCTTGAAGCGGCTTTTTTTGAGTCGGCCTATGAATTAAGCCAGCATTTATTGGGGCGTGGCTACCATAATATTGGTTTTATCGGCGCTCATATGGATAACCGTCTGCAACGCCAGCAATTGAATGGTTGGCACAGGGCGATGTTGGAGCATTATAAAAATGCAGATCAGACGGTCACTACGCCAGAAACGGCCAGTTTGCAGTTTGGCCGCTATGCTTTGACCGAAATACTCCAACGTCAGCCAGAACTGGATGCGGTGATATGCAGCCATGAAGATATTGCGCTCGGCGTATTATTTGAATGCCAGCGGCGGCTTTTGAAAATACCAAGTGGTATTGCGGTGGCGTGTTTGGATGGCTCTGACAGCTGTGATCAAACTTATCCGACTCTGACTTCAATGCGTATTGATTACAAGAAAATGGGGAAAGATGCCGGTAAGATGTTGATTGATATGCTGGATAATGACGAAAATGGTGAGGCACAAGAGCCTGTAAGTCAAAGTTTTAGCTATAAATTTGAACCGCGGCAAAGTACCTAAAAAGCTAACCTAACATTTTAGCACCCAACAAAAACGCCAGCACAAGGCTGGCGTTTACTTTGAGCAACTTAACCCGAAGATTAAGACGCGCTCGCGTCAGCCTGAGCTGATTGAATAGCCGTCAGAGCCACGGTATAGACAATATCGTCTACCAGCGCACCACGAGACAAGTCGTTAACTGGCTTACGCATGCCTTGCAGCATCGGCCCGATAGAAATCAGGTCGGCAGAACGTTGTACCGCTTTATAGGTGGTGTTACCGGTGTTCAGGTCTGGGAAGATGAACACTGTCGCTTTACCTGCAACTGGTGAGTTCGGCGCTTTGGATTTAGCCACATCAGCCATGATTGCCGCGTCATACTGCAACGGGCCATCGATGATCAGATCTGGGCGTTTTTCCTGTGCCAGACGGGTTGCTTCGCGAACTTTTTCTACATCGCTACCTGCACCAGAGTTACCGGTGGAGTAAGAGATCATCGCCACACGCGGTTCGATACCGAATGCTGCTGCGGAATCAGCAGACTGGATAGCAATTTCTGACAATTGCTCAGCTGTTGGATCTGGGTTAATCGCGCAGTCACCGTAAACCAGAACCTGGTCAGGCAGCAGCATGAAGAACACAGAAGACACTAATGAGCTGCCCGGTGCGGTTTTGATCAACTGTAATGGTGGGCGGATAGTGTTCGCAGTGGTATGAACAGCACCAGACACCAGACCATCAACTTCGCCTTTCTCCAGCATCAAGGTGCCGAGAACCACATTGTCTTCCAGTTGTTCGCGAGCGACCACTTCGGTCATGCCCTTGCTCTTACGCAGTTCCACCAGGCGGGGAACATACTGCTCACGTACAGCAACCGGATCGATGATTTCAACGCCTTTACCCAGCTCAACACCTTGAGCCGCCGCAACGCGTTGAATCTCTTCTGGATTACCCAGCAGCACACAAGTTGCGATACCGCGTTCAGCACAAATAGATGCGGCTTTCACCGTGCGTGGCTCATCACCTTCTGGCAGCACGATACGTTTGCCCGCTTTACGAGCCAACTCGGTCAGTTCATAACGGAATGCTGGTGGAGACAGGCGACGTGAACGCTCAGACGTGGCGCTCAGAGAATCAATCCACTCGCTGCTGATATGGCTGGCGACGTAGTTTTGCAGTTTCTCAACACGCTCATGGTCATCTGCCGGAACTTCCAGATTGAAGCTTTGCAAGCTCAGGGAAGTCTGCCAGGTGTTGGTATCAACCATAAATACTGGCAAGCCAGTTTGGAAGGCACGTTCACACAGGCTATTGATGCGCTCATCAATAGCATAACCACCGGTCAACAGGATGGCACCGATTTCAACGCCATTCATGGCAGCCAGACAAGCAGAAACCAACACATCTGGGCGATCTGCGGAAGTCACCAACAGAGAGCCTGGACGGAAATGTTCCAGCATGTGCGGGATGCTACGGGCACAGAATGTCACCGATTTAACGCGGCGAGTTCTGATGTCACCTTCGTTAATAATACGTGCATTCAAGTGTTTACACATATCAATTGCACGGGTCGCAATCAGCTCGAAGCTCCATGGCACGCAACCCAGAACCGGCAGTGGGCTGTTGGCAAACAGCTGTTTTGGATCGATATTGGCGACACTGGCCTTGGTAGAGTCATCAAAAATTTCTGACAGATCAGGGCGGGTACGGCCTTGCTCATCAACTGGCGCATTCAGTTTGTTGATGATAACGCCGGTGATGTTTTTGTTTTTGCTGCCACCAAAACTGGAGCGAGCCAGTTCGATACGCTCTTTCAATTGGTCTGGTGAATCATTACCCAGCGCAATCACAAACACGATTTCCGCGTTCAGCGTTTTGGCGATTTCATAGTTTAGCGCATTAGCAAACTGATGTTTACGCGTTGGTACTAAACCTTCCACCAGAACCACTTCGGCATCTTTAGTGTTTTCGTGGTAACGGGCAACAATCTCTTCCATCAACACGTCTTGCTGGTTAGAACTCAGCAAGGTTTCCACATGGTTCATATTCAGCGGCTCAGCAGCAGTAATGCTGGAGTTCGCACGAATAATAGTGGTGGTTTGGTCAGGTGCATCGTTACCAGCACGTGGCTGCGCGATTGGCTTGAATACGCTCAGGCGCACACCTTTTTGCTCCATGGAGCGGATGACGCCCAAGCTGACGCTGGTTAAACCAACGCTGGTGCCGGTAGGGATCAACATTATTGTACGGGACACGGCTAAACCTCTTTACGGTTATGCCCTTCGTCCTTGAAGCCGCAGGGTTGTTGGCTACGCTCATGCACCCGAATCACTGACCTGAGTCAGCTCATCGGGATTTATTCGCTTGCCGCCTACCTGCAACTCCAATGACTTTGGGGACATCCTTCGTCCTTGAAGCCGCAGGGTTGTTGGCTACACTCATGCACCCGAATCACTGACCTGAATTAGCTCATCGGGATTTATTCGCTTGCCGCCTACCTGCAACTCCAATGACTTTGGGTATATGTCAAAAATTCTTATGCGGTCAGACGGGCAGCGTCTTGTGCGATGACCAGCTCTTCGTTGGTCGGGATAACCAGAGCCAGGCGGCTGCCATCTTTGGTGATGGTGCCGGACTTGCCAAAGCGTGCTGCCAGGTTGCGTTCGTGGTCAATTTCAAAGCCCAGCAGGCCCAGTTTGTCCAAAGTCAATTCGCGCACCATAGCTGCGTTTTCACCGATACCGCCAGTGAATACAACGGCATCCAAACGACCATCCATCAGCGCAGTGTAAGCACCGATATATTTTGCCAGGCGGTGGCAGAATACATCCATTGCACGTTTGGCATCTGCTTTGGTGTCATAGTTGTCTTCAACATAACGGCAGTCACTGGTGACTTCAGTCAGACCCAACAGGCCAGATTCTTTGGTCAACAATTTGCTGATCTGTTCCATGCTCATGCCCATGGCATCATATAGATGGAAAATGATTGCTGGATCGATATCACCACTGCGGGTACCCATGACCAGACCTTCTAGTGGCGTCAGGCCCATAGAAGTATCAACACATTTACCGTTACGAACCGCAGTGACGGAGCCGCCGTTGCCCAAATGGCAAGTGATGACGTTCAGTTCTTCCAGTGGTTTGTTCAGGGTTTTTGCTGCTTCCTGGCTCACGTAGAAGTGGCTAGTGCCGTGTGCGCCATAGCGACGGATACCGTTTTCTTTGTATAAGCTGTACGGCAGGGCGTAGAGATAAGACTCTTCCGGCATAGTCTGGTGGAAGGCAGTGTCAAAGACTGCAACATTTTTATCAGCCAGATTTGGGAAGGATTTCAATGCTTCAGCAATACCGATCAGGTGCGCTGGGTTATGCAGAGGTGCAAACGGGATGGAATCTTTGATACCCTGAATAACTTCTTCGGTAACGATAGCTGATGCAGTGAATTTCTCGCCACCATGTACAATTCGGTGACCGATAGCAGTCAACTGAGCAGAAAGCTCTGGTTTTTGTGCCAGAATAGTATTAACAATGAAATTCAGTGCTTCGCTGTGTGCTGCACCAGCACCCAATGCTGCTTCCTGTTTGCCACCATCAAGTTTCCATTTGATGCGGGCTTCCGGCAGATGGAAGCATTCGGCTAAACCAGAGAGGTGTTCTTCACCGTTGGTCGCGTCGATGATAGCAAACTTCAGGGAAGAGCTACCGCAGTTAAGAACCAGTACTAGCTTACTCGACATGGAAGTACCTATTTATAGTCGTGTCCGGCGCTTGTTTTTACATGACCGATACAAATATTGTATCAAGAGTACAAAAACAGCGAAAAACACATGGTTAATAAAACGTCAATCTGTCCAAAAGCGTAGCGCATATTGGCGTCGACATTAATGATTAACATCATGCGATAGTGAAAAAGGCATGATGATGGAAAAATCGCGCTTTAAATGTTAACGCCTGGTGGTAAAAACTTGCGCGGTTTAACAAAATTGATTTAAACGCTGTAAAAGGTTGACATATTTTGCGTCATCTTCTAGCGGCCAAAAGGCCGAGCTAGGATACCGATAGCGCCGCCTAAAAACAAAATATATTTAACAGACTAATTTTTAGTTTGTGGATTACAAAAAAATTTTAATCTTTGCTTGTGAAGTTGAGGTGAGCCATGACAACAAAACCTTCTGATTCCGTAAGTTGGTTTCAGGTACTCCAACGCGGTCAGCACTATATGAAGACCTGGCCGGCTGACAAACGTCTGGCACCGGTATTTCCGGAGAATCGCGTGTCGACGGCGACCCGTTTTGGTATCCGTTTTATGCCGCCGCTGGCTATTTTTACGCTAACCTGGCAGATAGCGCTGGGCGGGCAATTAGGGCCAGCCATCGCCACGGCATTATTCGCCTGCGGTTTGCCTCTGCAAGGATTATGGTGGTTAGGTAAACGTGCTATTACGCCGTTACCGCCAACATTATTGCAGTGGTTCCACGAAGTGCGGAACAAGCTGGCTGAAGCTGGGCAAGCCGTTGCGCCGATTGAACAAACGCCGACTTATCAATCTCTGGCGGACGTGCTTAAACGCGCTTTTAAGCAGTTGGATAAAACGTTTCTTGATGATTTGTAAAACGAATGACGGGTTATTGTCTTTTATGATGTGTCGCGCGGCATTGTCAGGGAACTGACATTATCAGGAAAAATAGAGACTGGGGCTTTATTGGCTGCCGGGTTTTTTTTTATGCCTCGGATCAACAGCAACGCAAAATCCCTTGTCAAATCAAAGTATGACCTAACTCTGTATGCGATGATTTCCTCATTATTTATGTCTTAGGAGTTTAGTGATGGATATGACAAATGCCCAACGGCTGATTCTGTCGAATCAGTACAAAATGATGACCATGCTGGACCCAGAAAACGCTGAACGCTATCGCCGTCAGCAAACGATTGTCGAACGTGGCTTTGGTTTGCAGATGCGTGAACTGGACCGCGACTTTGGTGAGATGAGCGAAGAGACTTGCCGTACTATCATTAATATCATGGAGATGCATCACGCCCTGCAAGTCTCTTGGGGTAACCTGAAAGGCCAACAAGATTTAGATGAACGCCGCATTGCGTTCCTTGGTTTTGATGCTGCTACCGAATCCCGTTACCTGAGTTATGTGCGCTTTATGGTTAATACCGAAGGCCGCTATACCCATTTTGATTCAGGAACACATGGTTTTAATTCCCAAACGCCAATGTGGGACAAATACCAACGTATGCTGGCTATTTGGCAATCATGCCCGCGCCAATATCATTTGAGTGCCGTTGAGATTTCGCAAATTATTAATGCCTAAAATTATTAATGACTGATAGCGCGCAATGATCGCGACATAGGTTTACTGCCGAGGATGTGCTTGTGGAGTGTAAAGGTTTTCTTTTTGATTTAGACGGGACTCTGGTTGATTCATTGCCTGCTGTTGAAAGAGCCTGGATTGGCTGGGCGCAAAGTCGCGGTATTGACCCTGTGGAAGTGCTAGGTTTTATCCATGGTAAACAAGCAATTACCTCTCTTCGTCATTTTATGCCAGGTGCAAGTGATGCTGAACTTAAAGCCGAGTTTCTGGCATTAGAACAGGTTGAAGCCCAGGACACCGATGGTGTGACCGCGCTACCGGGAGCGGTGTCGCTGCTGGAGCGGCTTAATAGCCTATCGATTCCGTGGGCTATCGTCACTTCCGGCTCGGTGCCGGTTGCTTCTGCTCGCCGTGCTGCGGGCCACTTGCCGGAGCCAGAAGTCTTTGTGACGGCAGAACAAGTGAAACATGGCAAACCTATGCCTGACGCGTACTTGCTTGGTGCCGAACGTTTGGGGCTGGCACCAGCGGATTGTATCGTGGTGGAAGATGCTCCTGCGGGGATTCTGTCAGGGCTGGCTGCGGGTTGTCAGGTCATTGCTGTAAATGCACCAGCGGACACACCTAAACTGGATCAAGTCGATTTAGTCCTCAGTTCACTTGAGCACATTGATGTTGAAAAAACAGTGAATGGTGCAGTTGTCCGCCTGAAAGAGTGAGCATAGCAACAAAATAGCCAAACTTAGGGCGCCTGATGGCGCTCTTTTTACTGTTTAGCATGACCTGAGGGGGGCTGTGCGGGGAGCAATCGGCTTTCTAGCTTGTATAAATTCAATGGTTTAACTTGAATAATCCTACCTCGAGGCTGCGTGTAGCCGGCAGAGTTCAAAACATCATTCAGGCCCGAAACAACCAGGGCGAAGATCGAATCACAGTGTTGGCTCACGGGCATCAGCAACTCGGCCCACAGGGTATTTTCTAGTTAATTAGTCTTGATAATTGACCTCAGCCTGGTGTTTTGAATCCCGGGTAATGTAAAACAAAATCCGTTGATGAAGATAACGTGCTAATAATGCTTTCGAGGTGAGGTTAGGCGCTGCGGGCAAATAATCAGTGCGAAGATATTGTGTGCTAATTGAATTTGCTTCGGCCTCTTCATAGGTTTACGCAGGTTATAGCGATTGATCGCCATGGAAAAACTGAAACCAATAATCAGGCATAATAAGGTTAGTGTCGCCCCCCCTGAATGACGTTGAAACTTTCGCGAGCATCGTCGTCCAAATCTCGGTCACGTCGACATAGTTCGAACACCACAATAGTACAAATGACAGTAGAAAAAGTATTATTAGATGATCTGTAATATTATCCATTAAGCCCTCCTGCCAGCACTTTTTCCGCCTGCAGTTTAGCATTGAGCTTATTAGTTTAGTTAGTGAGCTAAACCCTGCTAGCCTCAAGTATAGATAGTCAATTATTTCCGATTCCTCTATTGCCCAAAAGATGACGAGATGTTGAGCAGTAATATTTTTCAGAAAAATATAATTAATAGCATTATGGGATGGTAAGCGTATAAATTTGCAGTCATTATTGATCTCAAACAGCGGTCACCCTTGAATTTAATGCTTTACTGCCATATGCCCTTCAAACTGGATATGCGTTGGCTGCTTTCCAGCAGCTCGAATGACTTTGGGTATAGTCGGACATTTTCTTTCACTTTTTGCCAATGAGGCCATTTTGAACAGCGAACTATTGTGGGTGTTGACGCTACTTCTGATAGCTATTGTGCTGTTTACCACCAATAAACTGCGGATGGATGTCGTGGCGCTATTGGTGATTATTGCCTTTGTGATGAGCGGCACGCTGTCGTTGGGTGAGGCCACCAGCGGGTTCAGTGACCCTAATGTGATCTTGATCGCGGCATTGTTTGTGATTGGGGAGGGGTTGGTCAGAACTGGAGTTGCTTATCAAGTGGGCGATTGGTTGGTGAAAGTTGCCGGTCACAGTGAAACTAAAATGTTGGCATTGCTCATGGTGACCGTCGCCGGTTTGGGGGCCTTTATGAGCTCAACCGGGGTGGTGGCGATTTTTATCCCGGTGGTACTGAGTGTTGCTAACCGGATGAAGATTTCGCCGGGGCGATTAATGATGCCGCTGAGTTTTGCCGGGCTGATCAGTGGCATGATGACTCTGGTCGCGACCCCGCCAAACATGGTGGTTAACAGTGAGTTACTGCGCGAGGGCATCAAAGGCTTTGGTTTCTTTGGTGTCACGCCGATCGGCCTTATTATTCTACTGATGGGGGTCGGCTACATGTTAGTCGCCCGCCACTGGCTGGGTGGGAAACAGGAAAACTCAGAAAAAGAACAGCAGTGGAAACGCCGCACTTTCCGCGATCTTATTCGTGATTATAAACTCACCGGCCGTGCCCGCCGTTTGGCCATCCGCCACGATTCCCCTTTAATTGGCCGTTCTCTTGATGAGCTGCATCTTCGCGCCCGCTATGGTGCCAATGTCGTCGGGATTGAGCGCTGGAAACGTTTTCGGCGGGTTATGGTCAGTGCGACCGGCTCGTCTGAACTGCGCGAAAATGATGTTTTGCTGATTGATATGTCAGATTGCGATATGGATTTACGCGAATTTTGCACCGAGCAGATGTTAGAGCCAATGGTGCTGCGTGGCGAATATTTTTCAGAACAGGCGCGTAACGTCGGAATGGCTGAAGTTTCTCTTATTCCCGATTCCGCCCTGCTGGGAAAAAGCTTACGCGAAGTGACCTTTCGTACCCGTTATGGTTTGAATGTGGTGGGTATCCGCCGCAACGGTAAGACATTGGAAGGTAAACTGGTTGATGACAAATTGCAGTTTGGCGACATCTTATTGGTGATCGGCGACTGGAAACTTATCCGCCAATTGCAGCAAAAAACGCGTGATTTTATTGTACTGAATCTACCGGCTGAAGTTGACGAAGTCGCGCCAGCTATCTCACAAGCGCCCCATGCTTTGTTCTGTCTGGCGCTGATGGTGGCGATGATGCTGACCGACGAAGTGCCGAATGTGATTGCGGCGCTGGTGGCGTGTTTGTTGATGGGGCAGTTCCGGTGTATTGATATGGAAAGTGCTTACCGCTCAATCCATTGGCCGAGTTTGATTCTGATTATCGGTATGATGCCCTTTGCGCAGGCACTACAAAAAACCGGCGGGGTAGATTTGATTGTTCGCGGGCTGATGGATGTTGCTGGTGGCATGGGGCCAAGGGTAATGTTGTTGTGCTTATTTGTGCTGTGCGCCACTATCGGGCTATTTATCTCTAATACGGCGACGGCGGTGTTGATGGCACCGATTGCCATCGCCGCCGCTCGTGAGATGTCGCTTTCCCCGTATCCATTCGCGATGATTATCGGTATTGCTGCATCAGCGGCCTTTATGACGCCGGTTTCATCGCCGGTGAATACCTTGGTATTAGGCCCCGGCGGCTATAAATTTGGTGATTTTATCCGAATCGGGGTGCCGTTCACTGTATTGGTGATGATCGTGAGTGTAATGGTGGTGCCAGTGCTGTTTCCATTCTGATTGGGATGCTACAGGGTAAGAGTTGTGTTTAGTTCGGTTGATATGAGATTGGTGCTCACCTTGCCCCTTGGTGCCTCAACCGCCAAAGGGGTCACAAGCGCGTGACGCCTAAAACGGGCGTCCTGCCCGTTTTCCTTGCCTATAATCTTCATTCAGCAGCTCAAATGTGCTTTTAAAAATTGACTTCAATCCAGTGAATCGAGGCTGATTTCATCCAGTGACAGGCTAAAGCTGGGGACGAAGACTTCCATAAAGTAATCCATTTCCGGGCTTTGGCGCATGGCGAGAGTTTTCTCTAACCGCGCTTTAGCTTGAATAAACTCATTATTACCGGCGGATAATTCTTCTAAACATTTTAGATAAGCACATAGCGCATCAGCTTGTTTAACCAACGCTTTTTCTTCTTCACTATAATAATGCTCATCCAGCAGACAGCGAAAATCGTGCTGTAACTCTTCTGGCAGCATTTCAATCAGTTTTTGCTGAGCGACTTTTTCTATCTTCTTGTATTCATGGGCAATCTGAGGATTGTAATACTTGATAGGGGTGGGTAAATCGCCGGTTATCACTTCACTGGCATCGTGATACATCGCCAGCAGCGCGATACGGTCAGCATTGAGATTGCCATTAAATTTTCGGTTCTTAATGATAGCCAGTGCATGAGCGACAAAGGCCACCTGCAAACTGTGCTCAGAAACGTTTTCAGTGCGAACATTGCGCATCAGTGGCCAGCGATTAATCAGCTTCAAACGGGATAGGTGGGCAAAAAAGTGGCTCATGTTAATCTCAGTTTTCTGTCGGCAACTATAGGATGCCGAGATGGCTCAGTGGCGACATTATATACCCATCGTGCTTGAAGTTGCAGTGGAGTGGTTGCGCACATCTAAACCCATTGACTGATTGTTGAATTTCACTTTCTGACCATCTTGCCGGTAATACAAGTTAATTGCCCTGTAATATATAACTGATGATTCCTATAAGTTACTCTTATAAATATTCATTTCTACGGATGTAATTAAAATAATATGACCTTTTATATTATTGATCCCAGATTTATTTTTGAAAAATTATTAAATAGACTTGAATAGGTGTTAACTATAGAGCGATTATGATTTCTTTAGTCACATGAGCGACTAAATATCAACATAAACCCTCTAAACGGAGCCATCAGTACATCATGTACACCCCATGATTCCACGGGTTTAGTACAAAAGTCAGGTTGTTGTGCCTGGTACATATCAGCATGCCCAGTGATAGGAGCCGTTATAAGGATGGCCGAGAGCAATAAACTACATAGAGATATCGATTTTATATAAGTCATAATATTCACCTTGTCTATATTCTATATGCATGATGTTCATGGTATGCATGGTAAATTTGGTGTGTTGTGTCCTGTATTCTAAATATAGAATACATAGAGATTTTATCGATACTATTCAAGTCTATTAAACTCATTTATTGAATGAGTTTAACTAGTGTAGATGAGTTATTTAACTATTCTACACTCAATGTTGGGTATATTCCAAGATGATATAAAGTGAATATTTAGCTAGATAAAAATATTTATGACAAATAATATTTTGGTTAAGTCTCAATATTATTTGTCATTATCTCACTATTTATACAAGCAATTATTGGTGATAGTTTTCCAGGAAGCGCCCCAGTTTACCAACGGCCATCTCCAACTCATCCACGCGCGGTAAGGTCACAATTCGCACATGGTCGGGATACGGCCAGTTAAAGGCACTGCCTTGCACCAACAAGACTTTTTCCTGCAACAGCAGGTCCAATACCAATTTCTGATCGTCTTTCAGATTGAATTTTTTCTGATCAATGCGCGGGAACATATACAGTGCGCCCTGGGGTTTTACGCAGGAAACTCCGGGGATCTGGTTGATGAGTTCCCAGGCGCGGTCGCGTTGTTCATATAAACGCCCACCCGGTTGTATAAATTCACTGATGCTTTGATAGCCTCCCAGTGCTGTTTGGATGGCATGCTGCATTGGCACGTTGGCGCACAAGCGCATGGATGCCAGCATTTCCAAACCTTCAATGTAACCTTTGGCATGCTTCTTCGGCCCATTCAATACCATCCAGCCCTGACGGAAACCGGCAACGCGATAAGTTTTGGACAAACCATTGAAGGTCACCGTCAGTAAATCAGGTGCCAATGCGGCAATCGAATGATGCTGAGCTTCATCGTATAAAATCTTATCGTAGATTTCATCGGCAAAAATAATCAGGTCATTCTGGCGGGCGATTTCGACAATTTCCAGCAACAGCTCTTTGCTGTAGACCGCGCCTGTGGGGTTATTTGGGTTGATAATCACTATCCCGCGAGTACGGGGGGTGATTTTACTGCGGATATCATCTAAATCAGGGAACCAGCCTGATTCTTCATCACACATATAATGCACAGCTTTGCCGCTTGAAAGCGACACTGCCGCCGTCCATAACGGATAGTCCGGGGCGGGTACCAGCATTTCATCGCCAAGGTTCAACAATGCTTGCATGGATTGCACGATTAGCTCAGAAACGCCATTCCCAATGTAGATATCCTCCACTGTTAGGTCGCGCATATTGCGAGCCTGATAGTGCTGCATAATGGCTTTGCGCGCCGAATATAGGCCTTTGGAGTCGCAATAGCCCTGTGCAGTCGGCAAATTACGGATCACATCCACCAGAATTTCATCTGGTGCATCGAAACCAAACGGGGCAGGGTTGCCGATATTCAGTTTCAGAACCTTGTTACCTTCTTCTTCAAGACGCTTAGCTTCTTTTAGCACTGGGCCACGAATGTCGTAACAGACGTTGTCTAGTTTGCTGGATTTCTCAATGGGGGACATAAAAAATTGAGCCTTTTGCTGGTAAAAGCGTGTCCTCGCGTAGAACACGGCAAGGTGTTCAATGTACTCCGACGCCGTTGATTTTTGAAGCTCTATACTCGTCATACTACAAACTGAATGTGTACTGGCTACTCTCATTACTCACCCGTTCATGGGTCTCGTCTCGTTGAGGTCGCTGCGAACAGCGTTCAATTCTGCTCC
Organism: Yersinia rochesterensis; assembly: GCF_003600645.1. Taxonomy (NCBI): domain Bacteria; kingdom Pseudomonadati; phylum Pseudomonadota; class Gammaproteobacteria; order Enterobacterales; family Yersiniaceae; genus Yersinia; species Yersinia rochesterensis. The sequence goes on along the minus strand of NZ_CP032482.1, from coordinate 2,932,214 downwards.
AGGCAGGTTTGTAACCCGAATTATTGACTGGCGTCAACTCAGCGGGATTTGTTCGTTTACCGCTTTCCTACAACTCGAGTTATTTAGAGTTTATATACATCGTTAATGCAAGTGGCTTCCAGGTGAAAAGTGCCGGGGTATGGCGGATGTTTTTTGTCGTCAAACCTGTCTGGTGATGTTTGATTGATGAGTTTGCCTGAAGTTTTTTCTGACAGAGTTTGGCGTCTGCGGGTATCAGCAAAAAATAGTTATCAATAAAATAAGGTCCGTTTTTTTATTGTATGAAGACAGACGGATATGGAAAATATTGGCATCCAATCACGTTGAGTTTTAATGGTTAGGATCTGAATTCAACAGTTTATATCATCATACATATATAGTGGGGCGCAGAAAGCCAGATTTGTAAATAGGAAAACTATTAAAAATGTCTAATGTTATCCTTGTAGTGGCTTATCGATTGTTAAATGTTAATGTTTGAAATTACTAAATTAAATAAAAAAATCAGCCAAGAAAATATTGATGTTTTTAATATTTTATGGAGGGTAAATCTGGATGATTTATTTAAAGTGGGGTTTTTCCGCTTTATAAATGTTTCAAAAAATCAGAGTTTCTAAAGGAAAAAATCTTCATTTATCGAAGATTTAGCGAATTTTTATGATCATATCCACAAACAAATACAGAGTTTCGCCAATAGTTTTTTTAAAAAGAGATAGCGGTAACGAAATATAAGTAAATTTTTTGCCCTACTCTAATGAGTGGGGTACTGTCATACTTAGCGTTGTTCCTTATTGATGGCGCTAATACTTAAACACCAGGGTAGTTTGTAATTAGAATTCAAAAAAGTGAAGAATACACTATGACAAATGCAAATCGTCCGATAATTAATCTCGACCTCGATCTGCTTAGAACCTTTGTAGCTGTTGCTGACTTGAATACTTTTGCCTCTGCTGCGGCAGCGGTTTGTCGAACTCAATCAGCAGTTAGCCAACAAATGCAACGGTTAGAACAGTTGGTTGGTAAGGAGTTATTTGCCCGTCACGGGCGTAACAAATTACTCACTGAACATGGTCTCCAGTTACTTGGCTATGCTAGAAAAATATTACGTTTCAACGATGAAGCTTGTACGTCGCTGATGTATAGCAATGTAGAAGGGTCACTTATTATCGGCGCATCTGATGATACTGCCGATACACTGTTGCCTTTCCTGCTAAATCGAGTGGCGACGCTCTATCCTCGACTGGCTATCGATGTGCGGGTAAAACGTAGCCCACTCATTGCTGACATGCTGAGTCATGGCGAAGTTGACCTGGCTATTACCACCGCTAAGGTCGACAACCACCCTCATGTGATTTTAAGAACATCACCGACGCTTTGGTATTGTTCTGCCGATTATCAGTTCCAGCCCGGCGAATCAGTACCTTTAGTCGTTATGGATGAGCCAAGCCCATTCCGTGATATGGCAATAGAGTATTTGACCAGAGCCGGTATAGCATGGCGTATTGCCTATGTTGCCTCTTCACTTTCTGCCATCCGTGCAGCAGTGAGAGCAGGGCTGGGTGTGACCGCCAGACCGATAGAGATGATGAGTCCTGATTTGCGCGTATTGGGTGAAATAGAAGGGCTACCTCGCCTGCCTGAAACCCATTATTCATTATGCAAAGTCAGTGGGAGCGGTAATGAATTGGCCTTGGCCATTTTCGACGCTATGCAGACTGGTCATCAACATGGTTTGCAGTCCGGTGTGGATTTAATGCTTAATTCTGATTATGTAATAGACGATCAAAATTAAGTTTCTGTTTACATAAATTATCATAAGCTCCTTATTTTAGGAGCTTTTTTTATTTTCATTTTTATGAAAACCCCTTTTTTATCACTTTAAGTTTAATTTCATGAGTAAAACGTCGTTTTATTTTACTTATAGAGGTTTTTCTGCCACGGACAACAGTCATAAGCCTTATTAAATTAGTGGTTAATATCGCTTTTTTTATTAAAAATGTATTTTTTAATAAAACACCGTTTCATTTATTTTAAATAAACAAATGAAACTTTTCGTGCCGAATATTTATGAAATAACACTCAAAACGTGTTCTGGATCAAAAAAATACCCCTAGCTAGTGAGTGGAAGAACCGGTTATTCCTGAGACAATGGTATAGTTATAACGAAACATCCACATTGGTTTATAGGTGTATGTTCTGACTTAACAAATTACTGACTCGATTTAGCTTGCAGGTTCGCACCAATTGTTAAGTAAGATCGTGCGTTTGTAAATTAATCTGTAGTTACTTTTGTCAAAGTTGACAAAAGGTTACTGAAAGGAGTAAAAAGCCCACAGTAAAACACTGGCTAAACAGTTGTAAAGACAGTGTGTTTTGTGTGGTTTTTATCCTTCCCTTTGAATCGATGTGGTGCACTAACTGCCAACACAAGAGCAGGATGTTCGACGCCACTTTTGATGAGTAAGCAATGAGTATGTCAACAACCACTGAAGTTATCGCTCATCATTGGGCGTTTGCTGTATTCCTGATCGGCGCTATCGGGCTGTGCGGTTTGATGCTGCTAGGTGCGTTCTTTCTGGGCGGGAGAGCTCGGGCCCGCGCCAAAAACGTCCCTTACGAGTCGGGTATTGATTCAGTAGGCTCCGCGCGCATGCGCCTGTCTGCTAAATTTTACCTGGTCGCGATGTTCTTTGTTATTTTCGATGTTGAAGCCTTGTATCTGTATGCGTGGTCAATCTCTATCCGAGAGAGTGGCTGGATAGGCTTTATCGAAGCAACCATTTTCATTTTGGTGCTCTTGGCTGGTTTGGTTTATCTGGTGCGTATTGGCGCTCTAGATTGGACTCCTACGCGTTCTAACCGCCGCGTGAGCAAACCGAGCATAGTCAGATACGCCAGCAGTCATCCGCAAGATATACCCAAAGAGATTGATGTTGCAGGTCGGCAGCAAGCGAGCGAACCCCGATAAGCTTACCTAGGTAAACTTATCGGGTGAGGGCGCACAGCTAACCACCCTGTGGCTTCAAGTACAAAAGGTATAGTGGTCAATAAATACAGCGAGGCATTAACATGGACTATACGCTCACCCGCATAGACCCTAACGGTGAGAATGACCGTTACCCCCTGCAAACTCAGGAAACCGTCAGCGGCGATCCTCTCGAGCAACATGTCCACCGTAGTGTTTACATGGGTAAACTTGAGCATGCCATGCATGACATGGTGAACTGGGGGCGTAAGAACTCTCTTTGGCCGTATAACTTCGGTCTTTCCTGTTGTTATGTCGAGATGGTGACCTCGTTCACTGCCGTACATGACGTGGCACGTTTCGGTGCCGAAGTATTGCGTGCCTCCCCGCGCCAGGCCGATTTCATGGTCGTGGCCGGTACCTGCTTTACTAAAATGGCCCCAGTTATTCAGCGTTTGTATGAACAAATGCTAGAACCAAAATGGGTCATTTCCATGGGCGCCTGTGCCAACTCCGGCGGCATGTACGATATCTATTCTGTAGTACAAGGTGTGGATAAATTCCTGCCAGTAGATGTGTACATCCCTGGCTGTCCACCGCGCCCAGAAGCCTATATGCAAGCATTGTTGTTGCTACAGGAATCTATCGGTAAAGAGCGCCGTCCTCTCTCTTGGGTTGTGGGTGATCAAGGTGTTTATCGCGCCAATATGCAGCCAGAAAGAGAACGTAAGCATGCTGAACGAATTGCAGTAACTAACCTGCGTACACCTGACGAAATCTAATATTGCCTTTAGGCGCAAGATTTTGGTGCGTAAGTGATTTGTTTTTGGAGAGACCCTTTTTCTTCCAGAACATGTGTGCGGCAAATAACCACAAAATGACACATTCAGTGTGGTGAAAAAACAGTGTGGTGAATAAATAATGACCGATTTAACGACGTCCGACAGCACCCAGCCAGCATGGCAGACCCGAGACCATCTTGATGACCCGGTGATTGGTGAACTGTCGAACCGTTTTGGGCCAGAGGCCTTTGTTGTTCAAGCCACTCGTACCGGTATGCCCGTGGTATGGGTGAAGCGTGAACAATTGCTGGAAGTAATGACGTTCCTGAGAAAACAACCGAAGCCGTATGTCATGCTGTTTGACCTGCATGGTGTAGATGAGCGCCTTCGTACTCACCGCCAGGGTCTCCCTGCTGCGGATTTTTCTGTTTTCTATCATCTGCTTTCCATCGAGCGCAACCGCGACATCATGCTGAAAGTGGCACTGTCTGAAAAAGACTTGCACGTGTCCACAGCGACCAAGATTTTCCCTAATGCCAACTGGTATGAGCGCGAAACTTGGGAAATGTTCGGTATTACCTTTGATGGTCACCCGCATCTGACGCGCATCATGATGCCGCAGAGCTGGGAAGGCCACCCGCTGCGAAAAGACTATCCAGCTCGTGCTACCGAGTTTGATCCCTTTGTGCTGACCAAGCAGAAAGAAGATCTAGAAATGGAGTCACTGACTTTCAAACCTGAAGATTGGGGTATGAAGCGCGGGACCGAAAACGAGGACTTTATGTTCCTTAACCTCGGCCCAAACCACCCCTCTTCACACGGTGCGTTCCGTATCGTGTTGCAGCTTGATGGTGAAGAGATTGTCGACTGTGTGCCGGATGTAGGTTACCACCACCGTGGTGCGGAGAAGATGGGCGAGCGCCAGTCGTGGCACAGCTACATTCCTTATACCGACCGTATTGAATACCTTGGCGGCTGTGTTAACGAAATGCCTTACGTGCTGGCAGTTGAAAAACTGGCGGGCATTGAAGTGCCGGATCGCGTTAAAACCATCCGCGTTATGCTGTCCGAGTTATTCCGTATCAACAGTCACTTACTGTACATCAGTACTTTCATCCAAGACGTCGGTGCAATGACGCCGGTGTTCTTTGCCTTTACCGATCGGCAGAAAGTATACGATTTAGTGGAAGCAATCACTGGTTTCCGTATGCACCCGGCTTGGTTCCGTATTGGCGGTGTTGCACATGACCTGCCGCGTGGCTGGGAACGTTTGCTGCGTGACTTCCTTGACTGGATGCCAAAACGCCTTGATTCCTACGTCAAAGCTGCATTGCAGAACAGTATCCTGAAAGGGCGTTCTATCGGTGTTGCTGCCTACAATTCCAAAGAAGCATTGGAATGGGGCGTGACCGGTGCTGGCTTGCGCGCTACTGGCGTTGAGTTTGATGTGCGTAAATGGCGTCCATACTCCGGCTACGAAAACTTTGATTTCGAAGTGCCAGTCGGCAACAACGGCGACTGTTATGACCGCGTGATGTTGAAAGTGGAGGAATTGCGTCAAAGCCTGCGCATTCTGGAGCAATGTTATAAAAACATGCCAGAAGGCCCATTCAAGGCCGACCACCCACTCACGACTCCGCCACCGAAAGAACGTACGCTTCAACATATCGAAACGCTGATTACTCACTTCCTGCAAGTTTCATGGGGTCCAGTGATGCCAGCTAACGAATCATTCCAAATGGTTGAAGCGACCAAAGGGATCAACAGCTACTATCTGACCAGTGACGCCAGCACCATGAGCTATCGCACTCGGATACGCACGCCAAGCTATGCCCATTTGCAGCAGATCCCATCGGTTATCCGTGGCAGCCTGGTATCTGACCTGATCGTCTATCTGGGCAGTATCGATTTTGTAATGTCTGATGTGGACCGCTAATTATGAGTGATCAAAAAGAGACTCAGGTGAGTAACGAAAGCCAAAATGTGGCGAATCTGGCAGTCAATGCGGCTGAACCAGCCATCACAGCTGAAGTTTTCGAATTGAGCGCTGAAGAACGTGATGCTATCGAACATGAAAAGCACCATTACGAAGATGCCCGCGCCGCGTCGATAGAAGCACTGAAAATTGTGCAGAAACAACGCGGTTGGGTACCGGATGGGGCGATTCATGCCATTGCTGAAGTGCTGGGTATCCCGGCCAGTGATGTTGAAGGTGTCGCGACATTCTACAGCCAGATCTTCCGCCAACCTGTTGGACGCCATGTGATCCGTTACTGTGACAGCGTGGTGTGCCACATCACCGGTTATCAGGGGATCCAAGCTGCGATTTCGAAAAAACTCAGCATTCAGCCAGGTCAGACGACCTTTGATGGCCGTTTTACACTGCTGCCAACCTGCTGCTTGGGTAACTGTGATCGTGGCCCGACCATGATGATCGACGACGATACACACAGCCACCTGAAACCTGAAGATATTGAGAAGTTACTGGAGCAATATCCATGACAATTAATTCAGGTCTTACCAAAGCCACGGGGTTTCATAAAGAGATTATTCGCACGCCGGAAATGCACCCGCTGACCTGGCGTTTGCGCGATGACAAACAACCCGTATGGTTGGATGAATATCGCAGCAAAAACGGCTATGTCGGTGCTGAAAAAGCCTTAAAAGGCATGGCTGCACCTGATGTTGTTAGCTTGGTCAAAGACGCCGGTCTGAAAGGGCGTGGCGGTGCGGGCTTTTCCACGGGTTTGAAGTGGAGCTTGATGCCAAAAGACGAAAGCATGAACATCCGCTATCTGCTGTGTAACGCCGATGAGATGGAACCGGGTACCTATAAAGATCGCCTGCTGATGGAGCAATTGCCGCATCTGCTGGTGGAAGGGATGCTTATCAGTGCGTTTGCGCTGAAAGCTTACCGCGGTTACATCTTCCTGCGTGGCGAATATATCGAGGCCGCCGTTCACTTGCGCCGTGCGATTGCCGAGGCCACTGAAGCGGGACTGCTTGGCAAAAACATCATGGGCAGCGGCTTTGATTTTGAGCTGATTGTTCATACTGGGGCTGGGCGTTATATCTGCGGTGAAGAAACCGCATTGATTAACTCGCTGGAAGGCCGCCGTGCCAACCCACGTTCCAAGCCGCCTTTCCCAGCATCTTCTGGTGTTTGGGGGAAACCAACTTGCGTGAATAACGTGGAAACTCTGTGTAACGTTCCGGCCATTCTTGAGCATGGTGTGGAGTGGTATCAGGGAATTACCGCCGGTAAAAGTAACGATGCCGGTACCAAACTGATGGGCTTCTCCGGTCGGGTGAAAAATCCGGGTTTGTGGGAATTGCCATTTGGTATCAGCGCCCGTGAAATTCTGGAAGATTATGCCGGTGGCATGCGCGATGGCTTGAAATTTAAAGCCTGGCAGCCGGGTGGTGCGGGCACTGACTTCCTGACCGCCGACCACCTGGATTTGCCGATGGACTTCGAAAATATTGCTAAAGCGGGCAGTCGTTTAGGGACTGCGTTAGCAATGGCCGTCGACCACGAAATCGGTATGGTGCCGTTGGTGCGTAATCTGGAAGAGTTTTTCGCCCGTGAATCCTGTGGCTGGTGTACGCCTTGCCGTGATGGTTTGCCATGGAGCGTGAAGATCCTGCGAGCACTGGAGCGCGGTGAAGGTCAGCCGGGCGATATCGAGACGCTGGAACAGCTTTGCCGTTTCTTGGGGCCGGGTAAAACCTTCTGTGCTCACGCGCCGGGCGCGGTTGAACCACTACAAAGCGCGATCAAATATTTCCGGGAAGAATTCGAAGCCGGGATCGCAGCGAAAGACTATGGCAACACCCAAGCCATAGCCGGTATTCAACCGAATAACCTATTGAAGCAACGTTGGTAGCCCTGATGAATGCATCTGTCCCGTTTATCCGGAACCGGTCATTCATCCCGCCAGAATTTTTGATTAACGCTTGCCTTATGGCAAGCCACTTGGAAGCATGCTGACTATGGCTACGATTCATGTAGACGGCAAAGAATACGACGTAAACGGGGCCGACAACCTGTTACAAGCTTGTCTCTCCCTGGGACTCGATATTCCTTACTTTTGCTGGCATCCGGCGCTGGGAAGCGTCGGCGCTTGCCGCCAATGTGCGGTAAAGCAATACCAAAACGCGGACGACACTCGTGGGCGTTTGGTGATGTCTTGTATGACGCCAGCCACCGATGGAACCTTTATTTCCATTGATGACGGCGAAGCCAAAGCGTTCCGCGCGAGTGTGGTTGAATGGTTGATGACAAACCATCCGCACGATTGCCCGGTCTGTGAAGAAGGGGGTAACTGTCATCTACAAGATATGACAGTGATGACCGGCCACAGTTTCCGCCGCTATCGCTTTAGCAAACGGACTCACCAAAATCAGGATCTCGGCCCGTTCATTTCCCATGAAATGAACCGCTGTATCGCCTGTTATCGCTGTGTGCGTTACTACAAAGATTATGCTGATGGCACTGACTTTGGCGTCTACGGTGCGCACGATAATGTCTACTTTGGTCGCACCGAGAGCGGCACGCTGGAAAGCGAGTTCTCCGGTAACCTGGTAGAAGTGTGCCCGACCGGCGTATTCACCGATAAAACCCATTCCGAGCGTTATAACCGTAAATGGGATATGCAGTTCGCGCCAAGTATCTGCCAACAGTGCAGCGTGGGGTGTAACACCAGTCCAGGCGAGCGCTATGGTGAATTACGCCGTATCGAAAACCGTTACAACGGCAGCGTGAACCACTACTTTATGTGTGACCGCGGCCGTTTTGGTTATGGCTACGTCAACCGCAAAGACCGCCCACGTCAGCCGCTGCAATTGCGTGGCAATGACTGGATCCACCTGAACGCTGAACAGGCGATGCCCGCTGCTGCAGATATTCTGCGTCAGGCGAAGAAAACCATCGGTATCGGTTCACCACGCGCCAGTTTGGAAAGCAACTTTGCGCTGCGCGAATTGGTCGGCGCGGAAAACTTCTATACCGGTATCGCCGCAAGCGAGCAACAACGCCTGCAATTGATGCTGAAAGTTCTGCAAGAAGGCGGAGTTTATACGCCGTCACTGCGCGAAATTGAAAGTTATGATGCGGTACTGATTCTGGGCGAAGATTTGACTCAGACCGGCGCACGTATCGCGCTGTCTGTCCGTCAGGCGGTGAAAGGCAAAGCCCGTGAAATGGCCGCAGCACAAAAAGTGGCTGACTGGCAGATTGCCGCCATTATGAACATTGGCCAGCATGCCAAACATCCGCTGTTTATCACTAACGTTGATAACACTCGCATGGATGACATCGCGGCGTGGAACTACCGTGCGCCGGTGGATGATCAGGCCCGGTTAGGTTTTGCCATTGCTCATGCATTGGATGAATCCGCGCCAGCAGTGGATGACTTAGCGAAAGAGCTGAAAGGTAAAGTGGATATCATCGTGCAGGCGCTAGCCGGTGCGAAGAAGCCACTGATTATTACCGGCAGCAATGCGGGCAGCGATGCCATCATTGAAGCCGCAGCTAACGTGGCGAAAGCTCTGAAAGGCCGTGGTTCTGACGTCGGTATTACTTTTGTCGCCAGTGCGGCTAACAGCATGGGCCTGACCATGATCGGCGGCGGCTCTCTGGATCAAGCGCTGGAGTTGTTGACTCAAGGTGACGCTGATAGCGTTATCGTGATGGAAAACGATCTCTATCGCCATGCAGCGAAAGACAAAGTTGATGCGGCGCTGGATAAAGTCGCCAACCTGATTGTGGTTGATCATCAGCGCACCGCCATCATGGACAAAGCGAACTTGATTTTGTCAGCAGCTAGCTTTGCTGAAAGTGACGGGACGCTGGTCAATCAGGAGGGCCGCGCTCAGCGCTTCTTCCAGGTTTATGACCCAACCTATTATGACGACCCGAAAAAACCGGAAAACAACAGCATCATGCTGGAAAGCTGGCGTTGGTTGCACTCGCTGCACTCAACTTACACCAGCCGCCATGTGGACTGGACGCAACTTGATCACGTGATTGCAGCCTGTGTTGCCGCATTGCCGCAGTTGGAAGGGATTGTTGAAGCCGCGCCGGATGCCACTTTCCGTATCCGTGGTCAGAAACTGGCGCGTTCTCCTATTCGTTACAGTGGCCGTACTGCCATGCGCGCGGATATCAGTGTGCACGAACCGCGCCAACCGCAGGATATCGACACGCCGTTTGCCTTCTCAATGGAGGGGAACAACAGCCCACTGGCTGACCGCCAGCAGATCCCATTTGCCTGGGCACCAGGTTGGAACTCACCGCAAGCATGGAATAAATTCCAGGCGGAAGTGGGTGGCAGTCTGCGCTTTGGTGATCCGGGTGTGCGTCTGATTGAAGCAGGGGAGGGAACACTGGGTTACTTCGATTCAGTCCCACCGGCCTTTACCGCCAATGCTGAAAACTGGCAAATTGCCCCTTACTACCACCTGTTCGGTAGTGAAGAGATGTCTCAGCGTTCAGATGTCATCCAGCAGCGCATGCCAGCACCTTATGTGATGGTCAATCCTGCTGATGCCGCGCGTCTTGGGGTTAACCTCGGGACGTTGGTGGAATTCAACTGCGCAGGTCAGACTCTGCGTCTGCCAGTGCGACTGAGTGAAACCTTGGCTCAGGGTCAGGTCGGCTTGCCGCTTGGCTTACCGGGTATTCCGCCAATTATGGTGGGTGCGCGCGTTGAGAATCTGCGGGAGGCAGTGCTATGAGCTGGTTTACCCCTGAATTGATTGAGATTTTAATCTCTGTCCTGAAAGCGGTAGTGATTCTGCTGGTCGTGGTGACTTGCGGTGCATTTATGAGCTTCGGCGAGCGTCGCTTGCTGGGCTTGTTCCAGAACCGTTACGGACCAAACCGTGTCGGCTGGGGCGGGTCATTGCAGCTGGTTGCTGACATGATCAAAATGTTCTTCAAAGAAGACTGGGTGCCGCGCTTCTCCGACCGAGCTATTTTTACCTTAGCCCCGGTGATTGCTTTTACCTCGCTGCTGCTGTCTTTCGCCATCGTCCCGGTCAGCCCGACCTGGGCGGTTGCGGACCTTAATATCGGCATTTTGTTCTTCCTGATGATGGCGGGGCTGGCGGTCTACGCCGTGCTGTTCGCCGGCTGGGCCAGTAATAACAAATATTCTCTGTTAGGGGCGATGCGTGCTTCGGCACAAACCCTGAGCTACGAAGTGTTCCTCGGCTTGTCATTGATGGGCGTGGTCGCACAGGCTGGCTCATTTAACATGCAGGATATTGTTAACTCTCAGGAACACGTCTGGAATGTTATCCCGCAATTCTTTGGTTTTGTGACCTTTGCTATTGCGGGGGTGGCAGTTTGTCACCGTCATCCCTTTGACCAGCCAGAAGCTGAACAAGAACTGGCCGATGGTTACCACATTGAATATTCCGGTATGAAATTCGGTCTGTTCTTCGTCGGTGAATACATCGGTATCGTGACTGTCTCTGCACTGATAGTCACCTTGTTCTTCGGTGGTTGGCAAGGCCCGTTCTTGCCGCCATTTATCTGGTTTGCGCTGAAAACGGCTTTCTTCATGGTGATGTTCATTCTGATCCGTGCATCCTTGCCGCGCCCACGTTATGACCAAGTGATGTCATTCGGCTGGAAAGTTTGCCTGCCGTTGACCCTGCTGAATCTGCTGGCGACTGCCGCGGTCATTTTGTATAACGCTCAATAAGGGGTGAATGAACCATGACGTTGAAAGAGTTAGTGGTTGGTTTCGGCACCCAAGTGCGCAGCCTGTGGATGATTGGCCTTCATGCCTTCCACAAGCGCGAAACCCAAATGTATCCGGAAGAGCCGGTTTACCTGCCGCCGCGCTATCGTGGCCGCATTGTGCTGACGCGCGACCCCGACGGTGAAGAGCGCTGTGTTGCTTGTAACCTGTGTGCGGTTGCCTGCCCGGTTGGCTGTATCTCATTACAGAAAGCTGAGCACAAAGATGGTCGCTGGTATCCGGAGTTCTTCCGTATCAACTTCTCCCGCTGCATTTTCTGTGGATTGTGTGAAGAAGCTTGCCCGACTACCGCTATCCAGCTGACGCCGGATTTCGAAATGGGTGAGTTCAAACGCCAGGATCTGGTGTATGAGAAAGAAGACTTGTTGATCTCGGGACCGGGTAAATATCCGGAATATAATTTCTACCGGATGTCCGGTATGGCGATTGACGGCAAGCCGAAAGGCGAAGCCGAAAATGAAGCCAAACCGATCGACGTTAAAGGTCTGATGCCTTAGGAGCCAGCGTCCATGGAATTTGCATTTTATATTGCAGCATTGGTGGCAGTGGTGGCGACTATTCGCGTTATCACTCACACCAACCCGGTACATGCGCTGCTGTACCTGATTATCTCTTTGCTGGCTATCTCGGCGGTATTTTTCTCGCTGGGCGCTTACTTTGCTGGTGCGTTGGAAATCATCGTTTACGCCGGTGCCATTATGGTGCTGTTCGTGTTCGTGGTGATGATGCTGAACCTGGGTAAGGTCGAGCAACAAGAGCGCGATTGGCTGAAACCGAGCTTGTGGATTGGCCCCGGTTTACTGGCCTTGGTGCTGTTGTCGGTACTGATTTATGCCATTAGCTCGTTAACTCATCAGGGTATCACTGGCGAAATGGTCGATGCCAAAGCAGTGGGTATCAGCTTGTTTGGCCCTTACGTGCTGGCGGTTGAATTGGCGTCAATGCTGTTGTTGGCCGGTCTGGTGGTTGCTTTCCATATCGGGCGTGAGCACAAGCCGGGTGAAGTGCTGGGCGCAAGTGACAGCGCGAAAAGAAAAACGGAGGAACAAGCATGATCCCTCTACAACATGGCCTGATTTTGGCGGCCATCCTGTTTGTGCTGGGGCTGACGGGGTTGATTATTCGTCGCAACTTGCTGTTTATGCTGATAAGCCTTGAAGTGATGATCAACGCGGCGGCGCTCGCTTTTGTCGTGGCGGGCAGTTTTTGGGGGCAGGCTGACGGTCAGGTGATGTATATCCTGGCGATTACACTGGCGGCAGCCGAGGCCAGCATTGGTCTGGCACTGCTGTTACAGCTGTATCGTCGCCGTCATACTCTGAATATTGACACAGTCAGTGAGATGCGCGGATGAACCTATTATATTTAACAATTCTGCTGCCACTGCTGGGTTTCTTGCTGTTGGCATTCTCCCGTGGCCGTTGGTCTGAAAATACCTCTGCCACTGTCGGGGTGGGGTCGATTGGCCTGACTGCGTTAGTCACACTGTATGTTGCCGTGGATTTCCTCAGCCAAAAGGCCACCGGTGTACAGGTGTTTAATCAGACATTGTGGAACTGGATGTCGGTCGGCACTTTCAACATTCCGCTGACTCTGACACTGGACGGCCTGTCGCTGACCATGTTGTCGGTAGTCACTGGCGTGGGCTTCCTGATCCACATGTATGCCTCTTGGTATATGCGTGGGGAAGAGGGCTACTCCCGCTTCTTCGCCTACACCAACCTGTTTATCGCCAGTATGGTGGTTTTGGTGCTGGCGGATAACCTGATGCTGATGTATCTGGGTTGGGAAGGCGTGGGTCTGTGCAGTTACCTGCTGATCGGTTTCTACTACACCAATCCGGCTAATGGCGCGGCGGCGATGAAAGCCTTTATCGTGACCCGCGTGGGTGACGTGTTCCTGGCCATCGCGCTGTTCATCCTTTATCAAGAATTGGGCACGCTGAACATTCGTGAGCTGATGGTATTGGCACCGCAGAAACTGGAAATGGGCTCAACGGCCATTACTTGGGCGACGCTAATGCTACTCGGTGGTGCGGTCGGTAAGTCGGCGCAGTTGCCATTACAAACTTGGTTGGCCGATGCGATGGCTGGCCCGACCCCGGTTTCCGCGCTTATCCATGCGGCGACCATGGTCACCGCCGGTGTCTATCTGATTGCCCGTACTCACGGTTTGTTCCTGATGGCACCAGAAGTGCTTCATTTGGTGGGGATTATCGGGGCGGTCACCTTGGTGTTGGCCGGTTTTGCTGCTCTGGTGCAAACCGACATCAAGCGGGTGCTGGCGTATTCCACCATGAGCCAGATTGGCTACATGTTCTTGGCGCTTGGCGTTCAAGCGTGGGATGCGGCTATCTTCCACCTGATGACCCATGCATTCTTCAAAGCGTTACTGTTCCTCTCCTCAGGCTCAGTCATTCTGGCCTGTCACCACGAGCAAAATATCTTCAAAATGGGCGGTCTGCGTAAGACTATTCCATTGGTGTATATCTGCTTCCTGGTGGGCGGCGCGGCGCTGGCAGCATTGCCAATCGTCACCGCAGGCTTCTACAGTAAAGACGAAATTCTGTGGGGCGCATTGGCCAGTGGCCATATCAACCTGATGGTTGCGGGGCTGGTTGGGGCATTCCTCACCGCGCTGTATACTTTCCGGATGATTTTCATTGTGTTCCATGGCGAGCCAAAAACCAAAGCGCATCCGGTCAAAGGGATCACTCATAGCTTGCCGCTGATGGTGTTGCTGGTGCTGTCGACCTTTGTTGGCGCGCTGATAACCCCTCCACTCGCAGGTGTATTGCCAGAGCTTCACTTCGGTGAAGAGGGCAAAATGCCGCTGGAAATCTTCTCCGGCGTGCTGGTGGTGATTGGCATAGCATTGGCCGCGTTCCTGTATTTGGGCAAACGTCAGTTGGTCAACAGCATCGCGCAAAGTGCATTGGGCCGTTTCTTCACGGTCTGGTGGTTCCATGCGTGGGGCTTCGACTGGCTGTACCATAACGTGTTTGTCCGCCCGTATCTGTGGATTGCAAAACTGTTGCAACGTGATCCGCTGAACTCACTGATGAATACCCCGGCGGTGCTTGCGCGCTGGAGTAACCGTGGTTTGACCGTCAGTGAAAATGGACAGGTGCGTTGGTATGTCGCGTCTATAGGTTTGGGTGCAGTCGTTGTACTGGCTCTGTTGCTTTTCGTTTAATTAGGGACACAAAACGCCATGCTATTACCTTGGCTAATTCTTATCCCCTTTATCGGCGGCTTACTGTCTTGGCAGTGTGAACGCTTCGGTACCAGAGTACCGCGTTGGATAGCGCTACTCGCGATGGGGCTGACATTGGTGCTCTCCCTACAACTGTGGGTGCAGGGCAACTATTCACTGATGAACCCGGCGGGTATCCCGCAGTGGCAGTCAGAATTCACCTTGCCGTGGATCCCACGGTTCGGCATTTCATTCCATCTGGCTTTAGATGGGTTGTCTTTGCTGATGGTGGTGCTGACCGGCCTACTGGGCGTACTGGCTATCCTCTGTTCGTGGCGTGAAATTCAGCGCAACCAGGGTTTCTTCTACCTGAATCTGTTGTGGATTCTGGGTGGGGTTATCGGCGTGTTCCTCGCCATCGACATGTTCCTGTTCTTCTTCTTCTGGGAAATGATGTTGGTGCCGATGTACTTCCTGATTGCTTTGTGGGGTCACAAAGCATCAGACGGTAAAACGCGCATCGCGGCGGCCACCAAGTTCTTCATTTATACCCAGGCCAGCGGTCTTATCATGCTGATCGCCATTTTGGGGCTGGTGTTTGTACACTACAAGGCCACCGGTATCTGGACTTTCAACTATGAAGATTTGTTGAAAACCCCGATGTCCCACAATGTTGAATGGTTGCTGATGCTGGGCTTCTTTATCGCGTTTGCGGTGAAAATGCCGGTGGTACCATTGCACGGCTGGTTGCCAGATGCACACAGTCAGGCACCAACGGCGGGTTCTGTCGACCTGGCGGGGATTTTGCTGAAAACCGCGGCCTATGGTTTGCTGCGTTTCAGCTTGCCACTGTTCCCGACGGCCTCGCAAGAGTTTGCGCCAATCGCTATGTGGCTAGGGGTTATCGGCATCTTCTACGGTGCATGGATGGCCTTCTGCCAGACGGATATCAAGCGCCTGATTGCTTACACCAGCGTATCGCACATGGGTTTTGTGTTGATTGCCATCTACACCGGCAGCCAACTGGCTTACCAAGGTGCGGTTATCCAGATGATTGCCCACGGCTTGTCAGCCGCCGGTATGTTCATCATCTGCGGCCAGCTGTATGAGCGTTTGCACACCCGCGACATGCGCCAAATGGGCGGTTTGTGGAGCCGAATCAAATACTTGCCTGCGCTATCACTGTTCTTCGCGGTGGCAACATTGGGGATGCCGGGTACCGGTAACTTCGTCGGTGAGTTTATGATCCTATTCGGCAGCTTCCAGGTGGTTCCGGTGATTACCGTGATCTCTACTTTTGGGCTGGTTTTTGCTTCGGTTTACTCGCTTATCATGATGCAGCGTGCCTATTACGGCGCGCCGAAATCTGAAGAAGCGTTGCCGGGTATGAGTGCAAGGGAACTGTCTATCATCCTGCTGTTAGTGGTGCTGTTAGTATTGCTGGGGGTTTACCCGCAACCAATTCTCGACACCTCCCATGCTGCGATGAGTAATGTACAGCAGTGGTTCAATGCTTCAACCATTCCAACAACAAGGCCGTAATTCGCCATGACAATAACTCCTCAACAACTGATCGCGATGCTACCGCTGTTGATCGTCGGATTGACGGTGGTGGTTGTGATGCTGTCCATTGCGTGGCGACGCGACCACTTTATCAACGCCACTCTGACGGTTATCGGGCTTAACCTGGCGCTGCTGTCACTGTATTTTGTCGGCCAGGTCGGGCCGATGGATGTCACGCCGCTGATGCGGGTTGATGGCTACGCGATGTTCTATACCGGGCTGGTGATTGTGGCCAGTCTGGCGACCAGCACCTTTGCTTATCCGTGGCTGAATGGCTATCCGGATAACCGCGAAGAGTTCTATCTGCTGGTGCTGATTGCGACTATGGGCGGCATTCTGCTGGCCAGTGCCAATCATCTGGCGTCACTGTTCCTTGGCATTGAACTGATTTCCTTGCCGCTGTTTGGTCTGATTGGTTATGCCTATCGCCAGAAGCGCTCATTGGAAGCCAGTATCAAATACATGCTGCTGTCTGCGGCGGCATCGTCATTCCTGCTGTTCGGCATGGCGCTGTTGTATGCGGAATCCGGTAGCTTGTCTTTCGCCGGTCTGGGCAAAAGTTTGAGTGACTCGATGGTCCACAGGCCGCTGATTCTGGCGGGCCTCGGGATGATGATTGTCGGTCTCGGCTTTAAGTTATCTTTGGTGCCGTTCCAACTGTGGACGCCGGATGTGTATCAGGGCGCACCTGCCCCGGTATCTACTTTCCTGGCGACCGCCAGTAAGATTGCCATCTTTGCCGTGGTGATGCGCTTGTTCCTGTATGCGCCAGCCGCTGACAGTGAAGCGGTGCGTTTGGTGCTCTCGCTGATTGCGGTGGCATCAATTCTGTTCGGTAACCTGATGGCGATCAGCCAGACTAACATCAAGCGTCTGCTGGGTTATTCTTCTATCGCCCACCTTGGCTACTTGCTGATTGCGTTGGTGGCGGTGCAAACCCATCAGCTGGCACTGGAAACTGTCGGCGTCTATCTGGCCGGTTACCTGTTCAGCAGCTTGGGGGCTTTCGGGGTGGTCAGCTTGATGTCCAGCCCATACAAAGGCCCGGATGCCGAGTCACTGTTCTCCTACCGCGGGCTGTTTTGGCACAAGCCCATTCTGTCTGCGGTGATGACGGTGATGATGTTGTCTCTGGCGGGTATCCCAATGACATTGGGCTTTATCGGTAAGTTCTTTGTGGTGGCAATGGGTGTGAGCGCCAATCTGTGGTGGCTGACCGGTGCTGTGGTATTGGGCAGCGCCATTGGCCTGTACTACTATCTGCGCGTGACTGTCAGTTTGTTCCTCAGTGCGCCGGAAACATTGGTCCGCGACACACCAAGCAACTGGGCATTGACTGCCGGTGGTGTGGTGGTACTGATTTCCGCGATTCTGGTGCTGTTCTTGGGTGTCTACCCGCAGCCGTTGATTTCGCTGGTGCAGTTAGCTCAACCGCTGATGTAATTCATTGTTAAATCGGCAAGTCCAACCCCCGTTCAGCAAAACTGGCCGGGGGTTTTGTTTTATATGTGCCATTGAAGTTAAGCTTGTTTAAGGTGGAGGTGGGGTAAAAGTCGGAGGGGAGAGCGGGTTATATTTGGCTATCTTTAAGGTGGTTTTTTATTTTACCTTCAAGGATATTTATGGGTTGTTTTTCTGTTCAAGCAAGTAATGATTCTTCTTTTCAACCATATAGTTATGTGGTTGATGATATATCTCAGCCAAAAACTGATCTATCTAATGCTTTGATAATTGAAGATGCCTGTCATTTTACTTATGGGAACTATAACTGCGCAGTAAATATTATTATTAACCAGAGTGATAGAGCCAATATGACGGCTCTGAAATACACGGGAATATTGCAAGGAAAAATAGATGAAAAGTATGACTGTTTGAGTAGTGTATTCAAGCAGGGCTTGGTGATGTCAAAAGAAGATTATCAGATTAAAAGCAACGAAATACTCTATGAAATTATCGCCAAAGAGTTCACTGGTGTAAAACGTTCCGATATTAATAATGGTGAGTGGGTCAAGATAAACCCGCTAACGAGGGCAATGTTATCTTGGGCTAAAGATAGACATGATAATGTTGATATTAATGCCATTGTTTCAGCAAAAGTTATCCAATATTACAACTATAAAATTCCAGAAAAAATGGAAGAAATATTATCTACAGATAGTTTTATAGTCGACTGTATTGAAGAAATTGTTGAAAGTGTGTTTTGGACCGAAAGTGAAAAAGCGACATTAGCAGATGAATTAGCCGTAAGTATTAAGAAAAAAGTTGAACAAGATACAAAGGTCGCGGTTCTATCGACACAAGCTGAACGGCAGCAGTTTGATCACTTTATCCGCAGCTTTTCATTTAGGTGATGAACATCACGTTTTTGATGAACATCACGTTTTTTATGAAAGTCAATTAGCTATTTCATTATTTATGAGGTATGGATCGCAAAAAATCCTCTCAATTCAGGTAAACTGCGCGACTTTCATGCAATACACTTTCTCTTTTAACCTTTGTTGCGCAGGTAAATACTGATGAACATTATTCTGATGATTGCTATTACCACTGGCATTCTCTCAGGTATTTGGGGTTGGGTTGCGGTTAGCCTCGGGCTTATCAGTTGGGCGGGGTTTCTCGGCTGCACCGCCTACTTTGCCTGCCCACAAGGCGGCTTAAAAGGGTTGCTTATCACCCTGTTAACCTGCGTGAGTGGGGTATTCTGGGCGATGATGATTATTCAGGGTAGCGCCTTACAGCCTGAATGGGCCATCCTTGGCTATGTGTTGACCGGCATGGTGGCGTTTTTGATGTGTATCCAGGCCTGCCAGCAGTGGCTATCCTTTGTCCCCGGCACCTTTATTGGGGCTTGCGCCACTTTCGCTGGTAATGGCCATTGGAAACTGGTGATTGTCTCGCTGTTAGTCGGGGTGGTATTTGGTTATGCGATGAAGAACAGTGGGTTGTGGTTGGCGGCGCGGCGGAGTCAAAAGGGAAGTTCCTTGGAGTCTTCGATAGAGGTTGATTAAGTTGAATGGGAGACACAGGATCGGATCAGTTTTCGGTTGATATTCAATCTGTTCTTACTTGATCTTCAGCGCCTCAACCGAGCCGGAGGACAGGCCGGCACCCTTTGGCGGTTGAGGCAATGGCGGTAAAGCGAACCGTAAAGTTCTGACAACCGAACAGGATCATCAAATTAAATCATAAAAGATGATTTGCCACTTTAACCACTATCTTGCGCAGCGGCGCAACTTCTCCCAGTGTTGCCATCGGGCGATGTAACTCGCCAGGGAACAGCAGAGCGATATCGCCGGGAGCCAGTGTTAACAAGGTTTCGCTAGTAATACCTTCAAATAAACCGAAATCCCGCTCAGTATCAAAATCCATCGTTGGGCGCTGGCCCTGAGCTGACGGTGAAGCGCCAATCACCTCACTACCTTCCAGCAAAATATGAATATCAATGTAATAATGATGCAATTCAGGCGCTTGCTCATACAAAGGTTTGGACGCGGCAATAATGTGATTTAGGTAAATCTCGCGGCCTTCAATATCTTGTTCCCCGGCAGGAAGATTGACTAAATCCATTTTGCTGATGGCGGCCAGTGTGCGGCGGATAGCATCCGGATAAAGTGGGTTATTCACCGCGCTTTTTAGTTCATCAAGTATCATAATTATTCCCATATTCCTGCGTGTACATCATGCCGGGCACTTAAGCACAATGACTGATATTATTTTCTGGCTCCAGCGCGGCAATGCAGTGTTCAACAACACCGACAATGTCAGGCGAGATATCGATTGGAATGATGTCCGGCTCACGGGCATCAGGTGTTTCCAGTGTTGCGAACTGGCTCTTTAACAGGCTTTCCGGCATAAAATGCCCCGCCCGCTGTTGCATTCGGTGCAACACTAAATCGTAATCGCCGGTCAGCCACAGAAAGCGAATACCCTGATTCCCCTCACGTAAACGGTCGCGATATTGTTTTTTTAGTGCCGAACAGACTAAAAAACCCACTTCATTTTTTTGTTGTAAGCTGTATGCCACATCACTTAGCCGCTCAAGCCACGGAGCACGGTCGCTATCATTAAGCGGCTGACCCGATGCCATCTTTTGGATATTGGCGCGTGGGTGCAGATCGTCACCATCTATAAATTTGGCGTTAAGCGCCAGCGCCAGCGCCTGACCCACACAGGATTTACCTGTGCCGGATACGCCCATAACAATAATGCATTTACCAGACATAGCTTTCCTCTGTTACCTATCAAGCAGATAACTGACTGAATTCGGATCAAACTGCAACCAGCATGCCACCATCAACAAACAACAGATGACCATTAACAAAGTCTGATGCTTTGGAAGACAGATACACTGCCGCCCCAATCAACTCTTCCGGATCTCCCCAACGGGCGGCTGGCGTGCGTTTGCATAGCCAATCAGTGAAAGCCTTATCGTCGACCAGTGCTTTTGTCATATCGGTTTTGAAATAACCCGGCGCAATACCATTCACTTGAATATTGTAACGGGCCAGCTCAACACACATCCCGCGCGTCAACATCTTCACTGCCCCTTTAGAGGCGGCATATGGCGTAATAGTGTCGCGGCCTAATTCGCTTTGCATTGAGCAAATATTAATAATCTTACCGCGTTGGCGTTTAACCATATAACGGGAGACAGCTTGTGAAACCAAGAATACTGATTTCTGGTTTACCGCGATCACATCATCCCAATCTTTTTCTGGGAATTCAGTAAAAGCGTGGCGGCGCTGAATACCGGCGTTATTAATTAAGATGTCAATGGCACCAATGTTATTTTCTATTTGTGCAATCGCGTCATTAACAGCATCATGGTCAGTGACATTAAATGCCGTTGCATAAGCAACAAAACCGCTGTCGCGTAATTCGGCGACGGCTTTTTCTGCTCGTTCTGCGGTAATATCATTAATTATTATTTCTGCACCAAATTCAGCCAGACCTTTAGCTAATAAAAACCCAATGCCTTGTGCAGAACCGGTAATTAATACTTTGCGGTTTTCTAACGAAAATAAATTCTTCATAATGAATTCCTGATGAAAATGACGCTTATTAAGCGACACTATAAAATCAATATTATTGAATAATGACTGCGTGAAAACATGTGCCTATCAAACCGTTTTCTGTCTCATCAAACTGTGACGAAGATCACTTTAAATCATGTTACGGCAAGCTGTTACCACTTACGTGAGCGACATCGCCTTGAGAGCGGCAAAATACGACTATTTGTGGGGGCTTTATTCATCTCTGGGGGCGGATGCAGATTAACTTATTGATAATAATAGAACTAAATAATAGGAATCATGATTGTTATTGTATTTTAAATCAGTAACATGCTTTTCATTACCTTCGCTAACAGTGCATAATCACTTCATCCCATCCCACACTCTTGTTCCAGGTATATGCCATGAAAAACCAGCGTGTTACGTTACAGGATATCGCGTTACTAGCAGGCGTGACCAAAATGACAGTCAGCCGCTACTTACGCACGCCGGAAAAAGTGGCCCCAGAAACCGGTGAACGTATTGCCCAAGTGATGACTGAAGTCAATTATAGTGTTGATTCAGAAGGGGAAACTAGCCTCAATCAAAAAAGTCCAAGAATTGGTATTTTGGTGCCATCCTTTAATAACCAAATTTTCTCCGATTTACTGGCTGGTATTGAGTCGGTCACTGCTGCTAGTGGCTATCAAACGCTGGTCGTTAACTATAATTACAATAAAGAACGTGAAGAAGAACAAATAGTTAATCTATTGTCATGCCAGATTTCCGGGTTGATACTCACCGATTCTGAACATACTTTACGTGCGGATAAGTACCTAAATGCTTCGGAACTTCCGGTCGCGCAAGTGATGGATTTGGAACCACAGTTCAACCGTATTACCGTCGGTTTTAATAATTATCAGGCGGCTTATGATATGACGGCGACACTGTTGGCAAGCGGCAAACAGCATGTTGTCTATTTCGGTTCTATGTCTGATGTGCGAGATCGCAAGCGTTATCAAGGATATAGCCAGGCAATGATTGATACCGGGTTAGCACCGCTGCATATTACGCCCAACAAAGTCTCATCTGTCTCTATTGGTGCCGGTATGTTGGCATTGGCACGACAAATGTATCCGCAAGTTGATGCTATTTTCTGTACCAATGATGATATGGCGGTGGGCGTGTTACAAGAATGCTTGAAACTGGGCATGGCGGTGCCAGCGGAAATAGCGATTTCCGGTTTTCATGGGCTGGATATCGGCCAGGCGACCACCCCAGTGCTAGCCAGTGTCACCACTCCGCGTTTTGAAATGGGCAAAGTGGCTGCTGAAATATTGATTAAGAAAATCAAAAAAATCCCTACAATTGAACAGGTTGACCTACATTATCGTATTTCACTGGGGGGAACTATTTAATACTTTCGCTGTTGCTGAAAGATATACAAATTATCTATAACTGCCATTGTGCTCTTTAATGGCAGTGAGTCTTTCCCTCGAATAGTCCACCAAGATACTCCTCCTGAACATAACAAATAGCGCCAATCCATAACATTTTGCTTAAGTCATGGGATTAATCATTAACGCTGGCTTGATTAGCTGAAACAATTCAGCAGGAACAATGATAGGTCGGTCACGTTACCGGTAACATGTTTTCTTAACATGATTTACAGTGACCTGCGTCACAAAATAAAACATTGAAAACAGGTCTCATAATGACATTCGCTGAATGGCTCATCATCCGATGATTACCCGCCGCCATTTTGGTTTTGATTTATTGACATGATCAGGTACTCATTATGAAAAACAGCAAGTCATCTTCCTTCAAACAAGCCGTATTGATTATCGCCCCGGTAATGGATTATTTGACGGAGAAGTTGGAACAGAATTTCACTGTTCACAAACTCTTTCAGGTTACGGATACTGCTGAGTTTTTTGCGGCGCAGGGCAAGAATATAAAAGGCATTGTGACTCGAGGTGATGTCGGTGTAACCAACGAAGTGCTGACGTTATTACCCGAAGTACAGATTATCTCAATCTTCGGTGTCGGCACGGATGCAGTGGATTTGGACACAACTCGCGAGCGCAATATCATTGTAACTACTACCCCCGGCGTATTGACCGACGATGTGGCCGATACAGCTCTGGGACTGATTATTGCAACTTCGCGGCGTCTATGTCAGGCCGATAAATTCCTCCGCGCTGGTCAATGGCCGCACAGTAGCTTGCCATTAGCATCTAAAGTGACCGGTAAACGTCTGGGTATTTTTGGTATGGGCCGGATTGGTCAAGCCATTGCCCGTCGTGCAGCTGGTTTTGATATGCAAATTGCCTATACCGACACCGTGCACATCGAAAGTCTGCCATATCAATATGTGCCGGATTTAATTAGCCTTGCTAAGCAAAGTGATATTTTGGTCGTGGCTATTTCGGGCGGTAAAGACAGTATTGGTCTGATTGATAAAGCTATTTTCGACGCTATGCCAAACCATGCTCTGCTGGTTAATATTGCCCGTGGCAGTATGGTCAATCAGGATGATTTAATCCGTGCACTACAACAGAAAGAAATTGGCGGGGCGGGTTTGGATGTCTTTGCAGATGAGCCTAATGTGCCGCAAACATTAATCGAAATGGACAATGTGGTATTACTACCGCATATCGCCAGCGCCACCATAGAAACCCGGATTCAAATGAGTGATATTGTATTCTCAAATATTCATGCTCATTTCTCTGGCGAGAAAGCACCTACGGCCATTACTTACTAATTAAGAAGAGATATGAGGGTTAATTAAATTAATCCTCAACTTATTATAATAAAAATAAAAGACCACATCGTGCATTTTAAATAACTGGCAAATTATTCTAATTTGTTAGCGGCATTCTCTACGCTATTTTCTGAATAGTGTAGGAATTATTCAGCTAGAGAAAGAGGCGTGTTGATATGGACAGTAAGATCCCTAATGCCCGTTGGTTCCGCGTTATTGTGCCAATAATTATTGCTTGTATTATTTCTTTTATGGACCGGGTTAATATTAGTTTTGCGCTACCGGGGGGCATGGAAAATGATTTGGCTATTACCAGCCAAATGGCGGGTTTAGCGGGCGGTATTTTCTTTATTGGTTATTTATTTTTACAAGTACCGGGTGGCCGTATTGCTGTTCATGGCAGCGGTAGAAAATTCATTGCTTATTCCCTTGCAGTTTGGGCTATCGTTTCGATTCTGACCGGTTTTGTCACTAACCATTATCAATTGTTATTCCTGCGCTTTGTGCTGGGGGTTTCTGAGGGCGGTATGCTGCCGGTGGTGTTGACCATGGTCAGCAATTGGTTCCCGGAACGCGAAATTGGCCGCGCCAATGCATTCGTCATGATGTTCGCCCCGATCGGCGGTATGTTCACCGCACCTTTATCTGGCTTTATTATCAATGCGTTAGACTGGCGCTGGCTGTTCTTCCTCGAAGGTTCGCTGTCCGCGGTAGTGTTGATAATGTGGTGGTTTGTCATCAGTGACAGACCGGAAGAAGCCAAATGGTTGTCGACCAAAGAGCGCGATTATTTGGTCACCGAGCTTGCGCGTGAACGGGCGGAGCGGATGCTGGATGCGCCCGTGACCAATGCGCCGTTAAAAGCTGTCTTTCTAAATAAAGGGTTGATGAAACTGGTTGCTCTGAACTTCTTTTATCAGACCGGGGATTATGGCTACACCTTGTGGTTGCCGACTATTTTGAAAAATCTGACCGGCGGTAATATGGCCTCGGTTGGTATTCTGGCTATTCTGCCGTTTATTGCCACCACCGCCGGTATTTATGTCATTTCTTCACTATCAGATAAAACCGGTAAACGCCGTCTGCTGATCATGATTTCTCTGTTCTGCTTTGCTGCCGGTTTGGTGACCTCGGTTATTTTCCGTCACAACGTGTTGATCTCTTACCTGGCCTTAGTGGTGTGCGGGTTCTTCCTCAAAGCTGCAACCAGCCCATTCTGGTCTATTCCAGGCCGTATTGCTGTGCCAGAAGTGGCCGGTGGTGCGCGTGGTGTGATTAATGGGTTAGGTAATTTAGGCGGCTTCTGTGGCCCCTATTTGGTCGGCGTGATGATTTTCTTCTACGGCCAAAGTGCAGCAGTTTGCATGTTAGCTGGCTCATTAATTATTGCCGGGCTGATTACCTTAACCCTGCCAAAAGAGTGTGATGTTGAAGTTGAAGCCAAGGGAAAAGGTATTTATGACAAAGGGTTAGCGAAAGTTAAACGCGCTTAAGCCGCCAAGCGGTCTTTACTGTAAAGGGTATGACCGCCGTCATTTATCACCGGAGAATCTCATGAATTTACAACAGCAACTTACCCTCAGCCAACGGCATCAACAACAGCTGCAATTGACGTATTTTAATCATGAAATCGCCTGGCAGTTAGGCGAAAAAATAAAGTGCCAGGCCGAACGGCAAGGGGTGGCACTGGCGATTAATATCCGGGTAAATGGGCAAACTTTATTCAGTTACGCCATGCCGGGCACCAGTGCAGAAAATGGTGACTGGCTGCGGCGCAAGCGCAATGTGGTGGAGTTACTGGGCACCAGCTCCTATGCCGCGGGGCTGATGCTGCAACAGCGCCAAACCTCACTTGAGGAGCGCTATGGTGTCAGTTTGCGCGACTACGCCGCGCTAGGTGGCGGCTTCCCATTGCAAGTTAAGCAGG
Organism: Yersinia rochesterensis; assembly: GCF_003600645.1. Classification (NCBI taxonomy): domain Bacteria; kingdom Pseudomonadati; phylum Pseudomonadota; class Gammaproteobacteria; order Enterobacterales; family Yersiniaceae; genus Yersinia; species Yersinia rochesterensis. Next base: position 2,906,258 of record NZ_CP032482.1, on the reverse strand, counting down.
CCGGTATTATTGGCAGCGTAAATGTGTCCGGCGCGCCACATTTGGATGATCACAATTTGCTGTTGCAGGTGCTGGCGGACTTCATTGGTCTTCCGGCGGGCAGTATTGAACTTTTGGCTCCTCTGAGCGAATAAGGAATGGCGATGAACCCGACTCTCACCCGTGTGACCCAGCGTATTATTACGCGATCGGCGGCGACCCGTACCGCCTATCTGCAACGAATTAGTGCGGCCAAAGAAAATACGGTTCACCGCTCACAACTGGCCTGCGGCAATTTGGCCCACGGTTTTGCTGCTTGCCAACCGGACGATAAAGTTTCATTGAAAAATATGGTGCGCAGCGATATTGCCATCATCACCTCCTACAATGACATGCTGTCAGCTCATCAACCTTATGAAGATTATCCGCAACAACTGAAAGATGCGCTGCATGAAGTGGGCGCGGTCGGGCAAGTGGCGGGGGGCGTTCCAGCCATGTGCGATGGTGTGACGCAAGGCCAGGATGGGATGGAGTTATCGCTGATGAGCCGCGATGTGATTGCGATGTCAGCGGCGATCGGCTTGTCACATAATATGTTTGACGGCGCATTGTATCTCGGCGTGTGTGACAAAATTGTGCCGGGGTTGCTGATGGCGGCGTTGTCATTTGGTCACTTACCGACGGTTTTTGTCCCGGCGGGGCCGATGGCTAGCGGCTTGTCTAATAAAGAAAAAGTGCGCGTGCGCCAACTGTTTGCCGAGGGGAAAGTCGACCGGCATGCATTGCTGGAGGCGGAATCAGCCTCTTATCACAGCGCCGGGACCTGCACATTTTACGGCACCGCCAATTCGAATCAGATGGTGATGGAAGTGATGGGGCTGCATTTGCCCGGTTCCTCTTTTATCCAGCCCAATACCCCACTGCGTGATGCGCTAACAGCCGCCGCGGCGCGGCAAGTTACGCGTTTGACGCAAACCAGTGGCAACTATCTGCCGGTCGGTCAGTTGGTGGATGAAAAAGTGATGGTGAATGGCATAGTGGCGCTGCTGGCAACCGGCGGTTCGACCAACCACACCATGCATTTAGTGGCGATGGCGCGCTCGGCGGGCATTATCATCGATTGGGATGATTTTTCCGAACTGTCGGAAGTGATCCCGCAGTTATGTCGCATTTATCCTAATGGCCCGGCAGATATTAACTATTTCCAGGCCGCAGGCGGGGTAGCATTGCTGATAAAAGAGTTATTGCAAGGCGGTTTGCTGCATGAAGATGTTCACACGGTGGCCGGGTTTGGCCTGCAACGTTACACGCAGGAACCTTATCTGGAGGAGGGGCAGTTGCAATGGCGCAGCGGGCCAGAGCGCTCACTGGATGACAGCGTTATTGCCAGTCTGAATCAACCTTTCTCGCCTCATGGCGGCACCAAAGTATTAAGCGGCAATCTGGGGCGAGCGGTGATGAAAACCTCGGCGGTTCCGCATGATCATCAGATTATTGAAGGGCCAGCCGTGGTGTTTGAAAGCCAACATGATGTCGGGCCAGCTTTTGAATCTGGCGCGCTGGACCGCGATTGTGTGGTGGTAGTGCGTTATCAAGGGCCACGGGCCATTGGTATGCCGGAGTTGCATAAACTGATGCCGCCACTGGGCGTATTATTGGATCGCGGCTTTAAGGTAGCGTTAGTCACAGATGGCCGTTTGTCAGGTGCATCCGGTAAAGTGCCGTCAGCGATTCATGTCACACCGGAAGCTTATTGCGGTGGTTTACTGGCGAAAATCCGCAATGGTGATCGGCTGCGGGTCGACGGTGTGAGTGGGGAGCTTTCACTGCTGGTGGATGAAGCCGAGTTAGCAACTCGCCTGCCCGCAGTCCCAGATATCTCGGCTTTCCATGTGGGATGTGGCCGGGAGTTATTTGGCGCGCTGCGTGAGCGGATGTCCGGCGCGGAGCAAGGGGCGTGTGGTATTTATGGGGATTAGGGTGAAAGGTTCGGTGGGTAGCGGCGGCTAGAGCCGGCTCTGGTTTCGGTTGATATTCGGTTTGTTCTCATTGCTGGCATTGTCGCCTCATATCCCTGGTGGCTCACTCGGGCCACCACCTTTGGCGGTTAGTTCATCGGAGGTTAAGTGAACAGTGAAATTCTAACAACCGAACCTGATTACCGAGAAGCTCCATCGACTCCCATCTCCCATTATCGACTATCCTTATAAAACCCTATGTCACTCATGGAGAATCTACATGAATCGAGATAAAGAACAGCAAACTTCGCTGGACGACGATTTGACTATGCTCACTGATACGCTGGAAGAAGTGTTGCGCGCCTCGGGCGATGCAGCTGACGAAAGCTATAAGGAAATCAAAGCCCGCGCGGAAAAAGCCCTAAAGGAGGTTCAATACCGTTTGAATGGCCGCAGTAAATGCTATATCAAACGGGCGAAAACGCTTGCGTGTTGTACTGATGATTATGTGCGCGAAAAACCTTGGTGCAGTGCCGGGATTGGAGCAACCGTCGGTTTGGTTGTGGGGCTTTTGCTGGCGCGGCGCTAAATATTCCCGTCAATATCACCGCAGTAAAAATCATCTCCAACATTATTCTACTCATTCTCGGCCCTTAAATGGGCCGTTTTTAAGTTATAAAATACCAATAAAGAGATTATTTTTAAAAAAACATTATAATTTGTTATTTGAATGTGATGTTTTTTTATAAAACATTTTGTTGATAGTTATATTTAATTTAATTTTTATAAAGATATTAATTATTTTTTAGGGAAATAACGGCGGTGTTAAGTCATAATTAAAAATGTAAAGATGCATAAAAATGCACATTTATATTGACAGAAGGTTTATTTTATTAATAATGCCATCTATATTTGTCAGTTACAATTTACGTCTTGTATTTTATTACTTAATAGAGGAGGGTGAACTTTAATAAATGTCATAGGCTTTTTGTGTGATATTAATTTAATGCGGAGTGTGTATAAATGCATAAAGTTAGGCATGCATCTAAATTATTTCGTCCATTACTTTTATCTACAATTATCAGCCATGTTGTTTGGTCAGGTTCCAGCATAGCTGAAAGTATTGAATTGGATTACTCAGCGAGCAGTATCGGCCCCACTTCGGTGAAATTATCCGATGCTATTTATGGTGATGGCAATTACACCGCGAAGGTCAATGTTGATAATCCCAACACCTCGCTTGAGGTTTATCTTGGCGCAACGGAAGCCAGCGGTAAAAGTTATAACGTTGGAGATTACTCGGTAGATATACAGGGCAATAACACCTCACCCTTGAGTCCGTATTCCGCTTTCTTTGGTCTGGCAGTTGATAAAAATAATGCGGTTTCAATCAATAATTTCAGTTTCAACAATAACCTGAGCGTGGGTGATGGTCATCATCATAATAACACGGCGCTGTTTGCTTCTAATGGTTCACAGGTAACCATCAATGGCAAAGTGTATATCAATTCCCTGGTTGAAATGGATACCAGCGGGGCAAGTACCGGAACCACTGCAAATAATGGCCTGTATGCGACGGGAGTTGGCACTACAATTACCGCCAATGAAGGGGATGTGTATATTAACACCTACGCCAAAAACTTTTTGGAGGCGTTGGATCATAATGAACATTACCCCAGTGGTGGCTCGAAAAGTGATGCTGTTAGCGGCAAGCGCGGTGGTCAGGTAACAATTAACCAATCGGGTAATTATCAAGTTAATTTATTGGGTAATCTGGACTTAGGCAGTGAATTTGATACCGGTAGCAGAATTACCGCCGTATTAAATGGCGGCAATTCTTATTGGCACGGTACCGAGTTCAATACCTATAATGCAACCAATAATACCTGGGCGGGTAAATTGGATGTGACGTTAATGAATAAAGCGCAGTGGATACCCGATGCAGTTAATGCAGAAATCAGCGCATTAAATCTGCAAAAAGACGGTATCGTTAATTTGCATGGTTTTAACCTTCACACCAATAAAAGTCAGAATGAAAGTGTCAAAATTTATGACTTACAAGGCAATGAAGGTATTTTCCTGGTTGACGTGAACACCAGTAAAACCGATGACCAGCGCAGAAATGGCAGTGATTTTATTGAAGTGGTCAGCAGTAGCACTGGCGGGACTCACTATATTGAAGCACTGAACGTCAATAAATTTAGCGATTTGAGTGAAGATATTTGGGTGGCAGATGCTGCCAATAATGTCAGCTTTAAAGCTTATGATCAGATAGATATTACCAACGAATATGTTTATGACTATAAGCCTATTCTCCGCTCGGATATTAAAGATGGAGATCCGCAAAGTCAGTTTGGGACTAACTGGTATATTACCGGCGTGGATAAAAAACTCAGTGCCGGGAGTGATACCGCGATGGCGAATGCCAGTGTCAATTATACCACCGCAACCGCTCGCCTTGAAATTGATAGCCTTAACAAACGTTTGGGTGAATTAAGAAATGACCAACAGGAAAATGGAGTTTGGTTGCGTTATAAAGGCGGTGAGATGAAGAGTGATGAGGGCAGTTATTTTAAAAACCAATATCACTTTTATCAGCTAGGTTATGACCACAAAAATGAGAATGAGTACGGCATCTGGATAACAGGGTTGGCTGCTCATTATTTGACCGGTAAATCTACCTTTGACCAAGGTTCAGGCGATAACAAAAGCTACGGCGGCAGCCTTTATGGTTCATGGAATCGGCCTGAGAAGCAGGATTATGTCGATTTGGTATTAAAATACAGCCACCTGAAGAGCGATTTTGATTACCGAAATACACTGGGCACTGCTGATCATGGTGCGGCGAGCAACTGGGCCTGGAGTGCGAGTGGTGAATATGGTCGTGAGTTTTCAATCGGTAACGGCAATTTTATCGAGCCTCAAGGGCAACTGGTTTACACCCATATTGATAAAGCCAACTACACTACCAGCAGTGGGCTACAGATCCAGCAGGACAATATTAATAGTGTGATCGGTCGTGCTGGGGTGCGGGTAGGGCATCGCTTCGAGGAAAACAGTAAAAATGATGTTTATCTAAAAGTCGATTTACTGCATGAGTTTGCCGGTGATCGCAATGTCACTATTCGCGGGAAAGACGCCACCTTAGTCTCTAAACAAGAGGGTAAGGATAGCTGGGTAACCTACGGTGTAGGAACCAATATCCAGTTAACTGAGGATAACAATTCTCGCTTTTATTTTGATGTGGAAAAATCTTCCGGCGGTGATATCAACACTAATTGGCAAGTGAATGCTGGCCTGCGTTGGGAGTTTTAATTCAATACAGAGGGCAGGGGGGGATTCCTGCCCTTTCCCCCTATTAAGAGGTAAAGATTTGCATCGACATCAAAAATTAGTGTGATAACTAACAATAACTTTTCAATCTGACTTTTCTTATTATTCATGGCCCGTATAATCCCACTCTTTCTGTTGATTTGCCGAGGTGGTCGTGAAGCAACTTTCTGGTTTGTTGGGCGAATTACGGCAAAAGTTACGTGCCGGTTTCCCTGACCAGGCCGGTATTCGGCAAATTATCTTGCCCGCGCCGGGACAAGTGGGTAATCAATTGCTTGAATGGCTTGCCGCACAAGGCCATTTTCCTCAATTCTATTGGCATCATCGCGATGGTCATGAAGAGGCTGCCGTCTGTGGGCAAACCCGGCAATTTAATGATGTAGCATCAGCAGATCAATTTATCCAACAGCATAGTGCTGTGGCGGGTTTACGCATTTGGGGACTGAATGCGTTTGAGCCGGTCACTATTATTGTCGAAGCAACAAATATTGCCGAAACAGCAAATATTGCCACACCCGCTGCTGAAGCCCCGCAGCAAACCCAAACTAGTTTCTTATTTTTACCGCGTATTGAAATTTTGCGGCGCGGTAACAATACCCATTTGACTCTTAATCTGGTCAGTGACTATTCCCTCGCACAAGACGCCTTGCTCGCCATCGCCTTTATTGATCAACTGGTTATCGCCAAACCCCTGCCTGCATTGGACGTGGTGGTTGAAAATGCCAGCCATATGCCGGAATACCCGCAGTGGAGCCGCCTTATTCAGCAGGCTTTGGGCAATATTGAGCAACAAAAAATGGAGAAAGTGGTGCTGGCGCGGGCGACCCGCTTGCGGCTGGATAAACCGCTCTCTTGCGCGGCTTTTATGGCCGCCAGTCGGCAGGTCAATCATCACTGTTTTCACTTTATGTTGCGCTTTGATGGCTCCCGAGCATTTTTAGGCTCCAGCCCTGAGCGCCTGTATTTGCGCCAGTTGCAACATCTGGAAACCGAAGCGTTGGCGGGAACCACGTCAAATGATAATGACACGGCACAAGCCACTGCGTTGGCTGATTGGTTGATGCATGATGAAAAGAATCAGCGCGAGAATTTGCTGGTGGTTGATGACATTTGCCAGCGCTTACAAGGCGGGGTGGTGGCGGTGGATGTCATGCCACCAGAAATTATTCGCTTGCGAAAAGTGCAGCATTTGCGCCGCCGTATTCATGCGCAGCTTAACCGCGCCAATGATGCTGATTGCCTATACCGGCTGCAACCGACGGCGGCAGTGGCCGGGCTGCCTCGCAATGTTGCCCGCCAGTTTATTAGTGAAAATGAGCCTTTTTCTCGTGGCTGGTATGCCGGTTCGGCGGGCTACCTCTCCCTGAAACAAACTGAATTCACTGTAACACTGCGTTCGGCATGGCTGGACGACAGCCAAATTCATCTGTATGCCGGTGCCGGTATTGTCGCCGGTTCGGATGCTGAACAGGAATGGCAAGAAATTAACAATAAATTGGCGGGGTTACATACTTTGCTGACTAATGAAAATTATAATCCTAAAATGTAATCATTAACCGCATTCACTATGTGGTCGGATTATGGCTCTTATGCCGGTTTTGGGGAGATAATGATAAGAATTTTACTATTAATCAGTCACTCCGGGCTTTTTCAGAGGAAAGCATGTTCCTCATGCTGATTATCGGGATTGCAGTGTCTGTTAACTGACTTTTGGGCGAACCATGTCGACAAGCGTTTTTAACCGTCGTTGGGCGGCATTGCTACTGGAGGCGTTAAGTCGCCACGGTGTGCGTCATATCTGTATTGCGCCGGGTTCCCGCTCGACACCGCTAACCTTAGCGGCGGCGGCAAATCCCTCGCTGGTTTGCCATACCCATTTTGATGAGCGCGGCTTAGGGCATCTGGCATTAGGATTAGCAAAAGCTTCCACTGAGCCAGTGGCGGTGATTGTCACGTCCGGCACGGCGGCGGCCAACCTTTATCCGGCCTTAATTGAAGCCGGGTTGACCGGTGAGCGCCTGATTTTATTGACCGCTGACCGCCCGCCAGAATTGATAGATTGCGGAGCTAATCAGGCCATTCGCCAGCAAGGGCTGTTTGCCAGCCACCCGACATTAAGTCTTAATTTGCCACGGCCGACGCCAGATATTCCTGCGCGTTGGCTGGTTTCCACCCTCGACAGTGCGATGGCGCAATTACACCATGGCGGGCTGCATATTAACTGCCCGTTTGCCGAACCACTCTATGGCGGTGATGAGCAACTCTATGCCGATTGGTCTGCCACCTTGGGTGACTGGTGGCAAGATTGCCATCCTTGGTTGCGCCAATCCGGTTATTTGCCGCAAATTCAGCAAGCTGACTGGTTTTTCTGGCGTCAAAAGCGCGGGGTCATTATTGCCGGGCGTATGACGGCAGAAGAGGGCGAACAGCTCGCCGAATGGGCAGAATTACTCGGCTGGCCATTGATTGGCGATGTGCTGTCACAGACCGGTCAACCGCTACCTTGTGCGGAGCTATGGATTGAACATCCGAGCGCACAGCGCGTGCTGGCGCAGGCGCAGATTGTCTTGCAGTTTGGCAGCAGCCTGACTGGCAAGCACCTGTTGAAATGGCAAGAACAATGCCAGCCGCAAGAATACTGGCTGGTCGATAACTTACCGGGCCGCCTTGATCCCGCCAATCACCGTGGGCGCAGAATTATTTCTCCGGTGAATGAATGGCTGAAACAGCATCCAGCACAGCGCCGAACCCCTTGGGCTACCGAGCTAATTATAGGGGCGGAAAATGCTCATGCGCATGTCGCCGAGGCGCTAAATGAACAATTCAGTGAGGCGGCGATTGCCCATCTGCTGGCTGAATTATTACCCGAAAATGGGCAGCTTTTTGTCGGTAACAGTTTGATTGTCCGCTTGATTGATGCGCTTGGTCAATTACCGGTGGGCTACCCGGTTTACAGTAATCGCGGTGCCAGTGGCATTGATGGTTTGTTGTCGACCGCCGCCGGTGTCCAGCGCGCCACCGCCAAGCCGACGCTGGCTATTGTCGGGGATTTATCCGCCCTCTATGACCTTAATGCGCTGGCTTTATTGCGCCAAAGTTCAGCCCCAATGGTGTTGTTGGTGGTGAACAATAATGGCGGGCAGATTTTCTCTCTGCTGCCCACCCCAGAAGCTGACCGCCAGCGTTTTTATTGCATGCCGCAAAATGTGAGTTTTGAGCATGCCGCCGCGATGTTTGGCTTAGGTTATGCCCGCCCAGAGAGCTGGCTGATGCTCCAGCAACAGGTAGAACAATGCTGGCACCACGGCGGAGTCACACTGATTGAAATACAGGTGCCGCCGAGCCAGGGGGCAGAGACGCTGCAACAACTGGCGCAACAGGTGGCTCATTTATGACGCTGGCATGCCGAAAACTCAGCCCACATCCCCAATCCTCGGCGCGGCAACATAGCGGGCCATGGTTAGTTTGGTTGCATGGTTTGTTGGGAAGCGGCGAGGATTGGCTGCCCGTAGCAGAATTATGCGGTGACATTCCCTCACTGCTCATCGACTTACCGGGCCACGGTAACTCTGTGGCTCTGACGACCACTAGCTTTGAAGATATCAGCCGCCAGTTAAGCGAAACATTGCAAGCTAATGGCATTCGCGAATATTGGCTGGCGGGCTATTCTTTAGGCGGTAGAATCGCGATGTTTCATGCTTGTTATGGAAATCCTGTTGGTCTGCAAGGGTTATTGGTCGAAGGGGGCAACCTTGGGCTGGAAAGTGATGAGCTGCGAGAAGCGCGCTTTCAGCAAGATTGCCAATGGGCGCAACGTTTTCGCCATGAACCTTTGCCACAAGTGCTCACCGACTGGTATCAGCAGGCGGTATTTGCTGACTTAGATTCGCAACAACGCGAGCAATTAGTGGCGGAGCGCGCCAATAATCATGGCCCGGCGGTGGCTGATATGCTGGAAGCTACCTCACTTGGGCATCAACCTTGGTTATTACCGGCCCTGCAACGGCTTAATGTCCCATACACCTATTTGTGCGGTGAGCGCGACCACAAATTCCAGCAATTGGCCCGCCAATACCCACTGCCATTACGCACTCTGGCTCGTGCCGGACACAATGCTCATCGGGCGAACCCCGGCGCATTTGCCGCGCAGGTGCTTTCATTTTTATCACAGTCTTCATTTTCACCACCATCCCGTTAAAGGAATGCTTACTATGCTTTATCCGAGCGAAGAACAGCTGTATGCCGCCATCGAATGGCAAGATTGCTCTGCCGGGTTTGAAGATATTCGTTATCACAAATCCAGTGATGGGATCGCCAAGATCACCATCAATCGCCCTCATGTGCGTAATGCATTCCGCCCATTGACGGTGAAAGAGATGATTCAGGCGCTGGCTGATGCCCGCTATGATGACAATATCGGCGTCATCATTTTGACCGGTGAGGGCGAAAAAGCCTTCTGTTCCGGTGGTGATCAGAAAGTTCGTGGCGACTACGGCGGCTATCAGGATGCCAGTGGTACCCATCATCTGAATGTGCTGGATTTCCAGCGCCAGATCCGCACTTGCCCGAAACCAATTGTAGCAATGGTTGCCGGTTATTCTATTGGCGGCGGGCATGTATTGCATATGATGTGCGACCTGACTGTTGCTGCTGATAATGCCATTTTCGGCCAGACTGGGCCAAAAGTCGGTTCATTTGACGGCGGCTGGGGCGCGGCTTATATGGCGCGCATTGTTGGCCAGAAAAAAGCGCGCGAAATTTGGTTCTTATGCCGCCAGTATGATGCTAAACAAGCATTGGATATGGGGCTGGTGAATACCGTGGTGCCTGTTGCCGAGCTGGAAAAAGAGACGGTGCGCTGGTGCCGTGAAATGCTGGAAAACAGCCCAATGGCGCTGCGCTGTCTGAAAGCGGCATTGAACGCCGACTGCGATGGACAGGCGGGCCTGCAAGAGTTGGCCGGCAACGCCACCATGTTGTTTTATATGACAGAAGAAGGTCAGGAAGGGCGTAATGCATTCAATGAGAAGCGCCAGCCAGACTTCAGCAAATTCAAGCGTAATCCGTAATGCGCGCGGCCACACTTTACCGCTATAGCATCCCGATGGAAGCTGGGGTGATACTGCGGCATCAGCGGCTAAAAAGCCGCGATGGATTATTGGTGAAATTGCAGCAAGGCGAGCAGACCGGCTGGGGGGAAATTGCTCCCTTACCAGAGTTCAGCCAGGAAACCTTGCCAGAGGCGCAAGCCGCCGCTATCACTGAGTTACAGCGCTGGGTAAATGGCGAAAAGCCGGAACTCAGCTCATTGCCCTCGGTGGATTTTGGCCTCAGTTGCGCACTGGCGGAGCTTGATGAATTATTGCCGTTGACGGCGGATTACCGCAAAGCCCCGCTGTGTACTGGCGATCCAGACGAGTTGTTCGCGGTGCTACAGGCTTTGCCGGGCGAGAAAGTCGCCAAGGTAAAAGTCGGGCTGTATGAAGCGGTGCGCGATGGCATGATTGTTAATGTGCTGTTGGAGGCTTTACCTGATTTGAAACTGCGGCTGGATGCCAATCGCAGTTGGACGCGGGCCAAAGCCGAGGGTTTCGCCAAGTATGTCAATCCCGAATTGCGCTCCCGCATTGCGTTTTTAGAAGAACCCTGCAAAACCCGCGCCGAATCCCGTGAGTTTGCCCGTGATACCGGCATCGCCATCGCCTGGGATGAAAGTGTGCGCGAGGCGGATTTCAAGGTAGAAGCCGAGCCAGGTGTGGTGGCGATTGTCATCAAACCGACATTGGTGGGCAGCATCGCGCGTTGCCAGCAATTGGTGCAGCAAGCACATCAAGCGGGGTTGGTGGCAGTTATCAGCTCAAGCATCGAGTCGAGCTTGGGGCTGACTCAACTGGCCCGATTGGCGGCGTGGTTAACCCCAGCAACAGTGCCGGGGTTGGACACCTTGAACCTGATGCAGGCGCAAGTTGTTCGTCAGTGGCCGGACAGCACTCTGCCGCTATTGACAGACGATCAACTGGACGTGCTATGGCACAGCTAAGTGATTGGCCTTGGAAGCATTTATTTCCACGGCAACACTTATCGCCATGGAAATACTTATCGCCATGGAAATACTGGGCCAATCTGCGGCCTCGGGCGACAGCTATTCGCTCGGGGTCGCAACGGATCAGTTGGCAACAATTAGCGGCTGATATTGATAATCTGGCGGCGAGTTTTCAACAGCAGGGAGTGACGCCCGGCTGTGGCGTAGTGCTGCGCGGCAAAAACAGTGATTCACTGCTGCTGGCCTATCTGGCGGCCTTGCAGTGCGGCGCTCGCGTATTGCCCCTCAACCCGCAATTGCCAGAGCCACTGTTGGCGCAACTTTTGCCACAGTTGAATATTGATTTTATGCTGAATCTGGCTGATCCGCTCCCTGCGCAACTCAGCTTTATTCCGTTGAATTTCAATACTGAGCATGGCGCGGTAGATTTTGTTGCCTGGGATAGCCAACGGCTGGCGACCATGACATTGACCTCTGGCTCCTCTGGTTTACCCAAAGCAGCGGTGCACGCATTGGCGGCCCATCTGGCCAGCGCTCACGGCGTCTTGCGATTGATGAATTTTACGGCGGATGACAGTTGGTTGCTGTCATTACCGCTATTTCACGTATCGGGGCAGGGTATTGTCTGGCGCTGGCTAAGTGCCGGGGCGGGCTTAGTGGTGCGAGCGGGGATGCCGCTATCTGACGCGTTGGTGGGGTGCAGCCATGCTTCACTGGTGCCCACCCAACTTTGGCGTTTATTGGAGAGTCCAGACCCGGTGCTCACCTTGAAAGAGGTGTTGCTAGGGGGCGCGACTATCCCGACTGCGCTGACCGAGCAAGCCGAAGCTCGTGGGATTCGTTGCTGGTGTGGTTATGGCTTGACGGAATTAGCCTCGACCTTGTGTGCCAAACGCGCTGACGGCATGCCCGGTGTAGGTGTGGCGCTAGCAGGGCGGCAAGTGAAGTTGGTTGAGGGTGAGGTTTGGGCGAAAGCAGATTGCTTGGCTGCGGGCTATTGGCAACAGGGTGAATTGCAACCCATAACTGACAGCGAAGGTTGGTTCCATACGCGCGATCGTGGTGAATGGCAGCAAGGCGAGCTGCGGATTCTTGGGCGGCTGGATAATTTGTTTTTCAGCGGCGGCGAGGGTATTCAACCTGAGGATATTGAGCGCGTTTTGTTGCAGTATCCGGGGGTGCAGCAAGCTTTTGTTATTCCTGTTGCTGATAGTGAATTTGGTCACCGGCCCGTGGCGGTGATTGATGCCGATGAGGCCGTGGATGATGCCGTGTTAGCAAACTGGTTAGCACCACAACTGGCGACATTCCAGCGCCCGGTGGCTTTTTACCGCTTACCGGCGGAACTTAAAAAGGGTGGGATTAAGGTCTCGCGGCGGGATGTGGCTGATTTTGTGGTTAAGATGAATTGAATTGAATTGAATTGGTGATTGGGTTCGGTTGATGATTGATCGGGTTCGGTTGTTAAAATTTCACGGCTCACTTAACTTCCATAGCTTCAACCGCCAAAGGGTGCGGGCGCGCACCCTTGTGGAATCCCGCGCTGGCGCACGTATCGCTAGCCCACTGTGTGGGTTCCCTCACTCATCATTTCGCTGGCGGGACGGCTTTACGCGGGTCCCTCCGCGTGACGCCTAAATCCGCCGTCCATGGCGGATTTCCCTTGCTACACTCTTCACTCGGCGGCTCAAATGTGCTTTTAAACTTCAAAACCTAAAAACAAGGTTTTGAATTGGCTTTTGATGTTGAGCGCATTCAGGAATATTGCCGACAAGGATGGAGGGTAGAGTGAGCGGGCATGGACGCCCGCGAAAAGCGCGCTTGAGCATGGATTGCGAATCGCGCTGGCTCGTCAGCCCGAAGGACGCAGGCGGTTTACCCGTAGGGCAATATTTCGCGCAAGCGCGGGATTGCATAAGGGGCCACGCTTATGGCCCCTTTGCCAGTTGGTTCATAGGAGGTTAAGTAAACTCAGTTGCTTTAACAACCGAACCTGATCGCAAAACTGATATTAACCGAACCCGTCCACCTAATAGTGATAAACAAAAAACGTTAATTTAACCCCAGCGCTTTCTTCACCCCATTACCATAATCCGGGTGAACCTGTGTAAATAATGCTATCTGACGGCGTTGAATTTCTTCAGGAATTTGCGACAACTCACCCGCAATACGGGTAAACATCCGCTGATGTTCTTCTGCGCTGAGCAAGTTGAATAACGCCCGAGGTTGTGAGAAGTAATCAGTATCTTCGCGGTGATTCCAGTGATCTGCGGCCCCTTCTAATGTCAATGGCGGCTCACTGAAATCAGGTTGTTCCTGGAATAAACCAAAACTATTTGGCTCGTAAGTCGCCCCATTGCCACTGTTACCATCAACGCGCATAGCGCCGTCACGGTGATAATTATGGAACGGACATTTGGCACTGTTCACTGGGATCTGGTGATGATTAACCCCTAAACGATAACGTGCCGCGTCGCCGTAGGAAAACAGGCGGCCTTGCAACATACGGTCAGGAGAGAAACTGACCCCCGGCACCACGTTGGCAGGGTTGAATGCGGCTTGTTCTACTTCAGCAAAATAGTTCTCTGGATTGCGGTTCAGTTCGAAGAAACCAACATCAATCAGCGGATAATCGCCGTGCGGCCACACTTTGGTCAGGTCGAATGGGTTATACGGGGTTTGTGATGCTTCATGTTCTGGCATCACTTGAATTTGTAGATTCCAGCGCGGGAAGTCGCCGCGTTCTATCGCTTCATATAAATCGCGTTGAGAGCTTTCACGGTCCGCCCCAATCAGTTTTTCAGCCTCATCATCCATCATATTTTCAATGCCTTGCTGGCAGCGGAAATGGAATTTAACCCAAAAACGCTCATTGGCGGCATTGATAAAGCTGAAGGTATGGCTGCCGAATCCGTGCATGTGGCGATAAGATTTCGGCAGGCCACGGTCACTGAAATCGATAGTGAGCTGATGCAGAGCTTCGGGTAGTTGAGAGAAGAAATCCCATTTATAAATTGGGTTGCGTAGGTTGGTGCGCGGGTCGCGTTTCACTACGTGGTTCAGATCGGGGAATTTCAATGGGTCACGTAAATAGAATACTGGCGTATCATTGCCGACCAAATCCCAATTGCCTTCCTCGGTATAATATTTCATGGCAAAGCCACGAATATCACGTTCGGCATCGGCAGCACCGCGTTCGCCTGCCACTGTAGAGAACCGCACAAACATTTCAGTTTGTTTGCCTGGCTCGGCGAAAATTTTTGCGCGCGTATATTTCGTGATGTCGTGAGTGACAGTAAATGTGCCGTAAGCGCCAGAGCCTTTAGCATGCATGCGGCGCTCTGGGATAACTTCACGATCGAAATGGGCCAGTTTTTCTAAGAACCAGACATCTTGCAGTAGCATGGGGCCACGTCGGCCAGCAGTGACGACATTATTATTATCAACGACGGGGGCGCCCGCTGCGGTGGTTAATCCTTTCTTTTTGCTCATCATTTTCTCCAGTATTTCTGTTGAATTGATTGCTTTTCGGGTGTTTTAAAGCATTACATTTTGCCAAAAGTCTGATTGGTAAAATAATAACTTAAACAACATCAGCGAGTTATTCCTTGATCTCCACACTAGTTGTAGCCTTATTAGTGGTATTCGGCAAATAGGTACGCCTTATTGTTATCATTGTTTGCATATGCCCGTCATACTTCAAGCTGCATGTGCGTTGGCTACTTTCGTTACTCGGCCCGTCCATGGGCCTCGCCTCTGCGAGGCCGCTGCAAACAGCGTTCAAATCGGTTCTCGACCGATTTGTCACCCGAATCACTTACAACACAGTAAGCTCATCGGGACTCTCTCACTTGCCGCCTGCCTGAAGCTCGAATTATTTAGGGTATAACCAATTTCAATCACACAATGACTTACAATCATTTGAAATACTGTGGTATTTAATCGGTTTTTACGTGTGTTCATGCTGTTTTTTTCAGTTAAACTTGGTACAGGAAAAATCTGTCGGCCAATAGCGGGTCACGGGTGACATCACGAATCATAAGAGAACAATATGAATAAGCATTTAATCGCCTGTGCAGCTAGCTTGCTGTTTGTTGCAGGTTCCGCCAGTGCAATAAGTTTTAATGCCGAAACCGGGCGTCATTACACCAATTTAGGATTCGGCCTTGGCACTAACACCGGCGGTTTAGCCATCAGTGGTAATTGGGCTCGCAGTGACCATGACGGTGATATCTACGGTATGGGCTTGGGCTTCAATTTACCTATTGGCCCACTGATGGCCACTGTCGGCGGGAAAGGCATTTATATGTCACCGGAAGAGGGTAGCAGTGGTGGCGCAGTCGCGATTGGCGGCGGGCTAACTTACCCAATCAACAAGTCATTCAGCTTATATGGCGAGGGCTATTTCGCGCCGGAAGAATTGACCAGTGGGATGAAATCCTACAGTGAAGCCAATGGCGGCCTGCGCTGGAATGTATTCCGCCCGCTGACTGTTGATGTCGGCTATCGCTATATTAATATGGAAGGTAAAGAAGGGCGTCGCGATAACCGCCTGGCGGATGGCGTGTATATCGGCGCTGGCCTGAACTTCTGATTTAACACTATTTTCTGTAAAAAAAGGCGCACTCCTGACAGGATATGCGCCTTTTTGTATTTATTCGCTGAATTACCCGACTGCGGGTAATGCACCGGTAACAATTCCCACCTGAATACCAATGACCAGCACGCCGCAGGCAAATACCGCCGCCAGTGCGGGTTTTCCGCCCCAGACGCGATAATTTCCCTGATGGACTTTACGTGCTTTCCACGCCAGCATCGCGGGCAGAATTAAGGCTAAGACAGATAAGGCCACGGCGGCAAAGCCCAGCGCCATAATAAAACCACGGGGGTAAAACAACGAAAACAGCAGCGGCGGTACAAAGGTAATTGCGCCGGTTTGCAGACGGCCCCGCACTGAGTTACGGCGTTTAAATAAATCAGCCAGATAATCAAACAGCCCCAATGCAACGCCCAAGAATGAGGTCGCCAGCGCCAAGTCTGCAAACAGATGAACCGCCAGCTCAACATGGGGTGAAGCCACCACATCGCGCACCGCTTGTAATAACCCATTCAACCCGGCTTGCTGCGCCAATATTCCGACAAAGGTATGGGAGGATATCGCCCCTAATGTCGCTAACTGCCAGAAAATATACGCAATTAATGGGATCGCACTGCCGATAATAAACACCCAGCGCAGCTTGCGAATATTACCGCCCATATAATTAACAATACTTGGCACGCTGCCATGGAAGCCAAATGAAGTGAATATGACCGGAATAGCAGAAAGCGCTAACCCTTGTTCCAGCGGCAAGGTCAATAAGTTGGTTTTTTCGATATGCGGCATCATCAATGACAGCATGACTATCAGGAAGATAATTTTGGCGCTGAATAGGATGCGGTTAAATAAGTCAACTGAATGGGTGCCAATACAGACCACACCGCCAGCCACAAGTGTAAACAATAATACACCGAGATAGGTTGGGAATGATTGCTGAGTCCACTGGCTGATGCTGGTTGCCAGTAGCTCGCCTGCACCGCTGATATAGGCGGCAGTCAGCGCATACATCAAAAACATCATGCTGAAACCAGTGAGCCATTGACCGCGATTACCGAGATAGCGTTTGGCAAGGGTGCCCAGCCCGGTATCGGCCGCCTCATGCTGGTAGACTTCCACCAAGAGTAATGCGGTGTAACACATTAATACCCAAAGAAAAATCAATAATGCGAGGGTGACGCCGAAGCCGACTCCCGCCGCCGCCAGTGGCATTGCCAACATGCCGGCACCAATAGTGGTGCCCGCAACGATAAATATACTGCCCAGAGTGCGATTCTTCACGCTTTCCTCTACTACATGATAATTTATTAGCATGATAAAGTGCAGCAGAGTAGAGGATTGCCTCATTTGTGTCAAATCGGCGTTACGCGCACTGTAAACTTATCATTACGATTCTTAAGGCGCTGAAATATCGACTTTTACCATCGTTCTTCATTCTGATAATGGATAACGATTGTGTTTATGCGGTTGGCTTCTTAAAGTGAATGCATAAGCATCGACGGAGAAGAAAATGATCAGAGTTGAGATGTTGAGTACCGGGGATGAAGTGCTGCATGGGCAGATTATTGATACCAACGCCGCATGGCTGGCAGATTATTTATTTAATCAGGGTTTGCCAATCAGCAGCCGGGAAACAGTCGGTGACTCACTCGCGTCTCTTATTGAAGTGCTGACGGAGCGGAGCCAGGTGGCTGATGTGCTGATTGTTAACGGGGGGCTTGGGCCGACCAGTGACGATTTAAGTGCTTTGGCAGCGGCGCGTGCAGCCGGAACGGAGCTTATCGAGCATCCGGAATGGATTGCGCGGATGGAAGCATTCTTTAAAGAGCGCGGCAGGGTAATGTCGTCGACCAATCGTAAACAAGCGCATATTCCGGCCAATGCCGAAATGCTGGATAACCCGGTCGGAACCGCGTGTGGTTTTGCTTTACGGCTCAATAAATGTTTGATGTTTTTCACCCCCGGTGTGCCGTCAGAATTTAAAGTGATGGTTGAGCAGCAGATTATGCCACGCTTACGTCAACATTTTGATGTGGCTGAACCGCCATTATGTTTGCGAATGACCACCTTTGGCCGCTCGGAAAGTGATTTGGCCCTTGAGTTAGATTCACTGCTACTCCCGGACGGCGCGGTGCTAGGCTATCGCTCATCCGCCCCCATTATTGAATTGAAGCTAACCGGGCCAGCTTCGCAGCAAGCGGCGATGGAGGAAATCTGGCAACAGGTCAAGGCGGTCGCGGGTGAGAGCATCATATTCGAAGGTACGCGGGGCTTACCGGCATTGTTGAGTGAACAATTGACTCAACGCGGGCTGTTATTAGCCGTCAGTGAACAATTTACCGGTGGGTTGTTGCATTGGCAGTTACAAAGCGCCGCTGCACCTTTGGCTGGGGGCGAGTTATTACCGGCGCATTGCCAGGAGTCATTAAATGAGGTTGCTGGCCGTGCGCAGTCATTATCAATGCTGTGTGGTGCTCAGGTGGTGTTAGCAGTGAGCGCCATGCAAAACGATCGCCTGAGTGTGGCACTGCATACCCCTGATGGGACTTTTGCCCAGACGGTAGCTTATCAGGCAAGTCGCCATAGTTTGCGCATCCGCCAAGAAAGCAGCGCCATGCTGGCATTAGATATGCTGCGCCGTTGGCTGAAAGGAGGGGCGGTTTGTGGTCAACACGGTTGGCTGGAAGTGGTTGAAATTCTGTAGTTTTTACTGCGGGCGGTAGCACAACACCGAAAAAGGCCGCGTCAGCCTTTTCCGGTGTTCGCGAGGTTTATTTCACCTGCGCATTTCTGACTTCATTGCCAGCTTGCCAAATCCGGTATTTCACATCAACACCTTGCGGCACATAAACCACAATCGGCAGGCGGCTGTTGTAGCGCTGCATGGCGGCATCACCCAGATTAGCGGCGATAAATTGCGGGCGACGGGTGTTATCTGGGCACCCCATCATGGTGGAGGCCGGTTCTGAGATTTTATCCATCACCAGATAATCAAAACCCCAGCCAGACAAAGTTCTGGTTTCCAGATTGCCACTGAGCATATGGCGGTTGCAGTCAACTTCAATAGTTTTGCCGATCAGTAATTCAACTTTGAAATTGTTTTCATCTTCTTGTGGATCGAGGAAAATGACCTGGCGGCTCATGCCTTTTTCTGCCGCCGGATAAGGCGCAATCTTCTCTAACGGCTGTTGCTGATTAAGCGGCGGCTCTGTAGCGGCAATAGTGCTGGCCGATGCTGCCATTAACAGACTAGTTATTGCGATTGACAGTCTTTTCATCTTTTGTCCCTATGATTTTGATTCCAGATGCAAAAATATCATCTATTCAACTAGCTGATTATAGGTGAAATCCGATTCGAGGGAAGATTCCTTTATGCCCTAAATAATTCGAGTTGCAGGAAGGCGGCAACTGAGCAAACCCCCGGGAGCTTATACTGGTAAGTGACTGGGGTGAACGAAGGCAGCCAACACCCCTGCAGCTTGAAGTATGACGGGAATATTAAAGTTCGATTTCAATATCGCCCTTTGGCTGACAGCAACAGGGCAGAATCTCGCCGGCTTGAATAAACGCTAAAGGTTGCTGCGAATAGCAGACTTCGCCTTTGAGCAAACGCAGGCGACAAGAACCGCAATAACCGGAGCGGCATTGGTATTCGATTTGTACCTGATGGTGTTCAAGTGTTTCTAACAAGTTGCGGCTATTCGCTGGTGGGGTAAGTTGAGCACCGGTGGTGCTCAACTTCACAGTATCCCCGTCATCTTTCAAGTTGCAGCGGTGTTGGCTGCCATCACTTACCCAAGTCATTGAGTTATCTCAACTCCTTGGATGCATTCAGTTGCCGCCTGGCTGCAACTCGAAATCTATTGGGTATAAGCTTCATCAATTACAGCTCGAAATCACTCAGGTCGTCAGCACTGATTTCTGAATCAATTTGGCCGACCAGATAAGAACTGACTTCAACTTCCTGCGGTGCAACCTGCACGTTATCAGACACTAACCAGGAGTTGATCCATGGGATCGGGTTGGTGCGGGTATTAAATGGCACACCCAGCCCGACCGCTTGCATGCGGATATTAGTGATATATTCCACATATTGGCACAGGATCTCTTTGTTCAGACCAATCATTGAGCCGTCACGGAACAGGTATTCTGCCCATTCTTTTTCTTGTTGCGCGGCCAGAACAAACAGGTCATAGCATTGTTGCTGGCATTCTTCAGCAATTTCAGCCATTTCCGGGTCATCTTCACCTGAGCGCATTAAGTTAATAATATGCTGGGTGCCCGTCAAATGTAGGGCTTCATCGCGGGCAATCATTTTGATGATTTTGGCGTTGCCTTCCATCAGTTCGCGCTCGGCAAAGGCAAAGGAGCAGGCGAAACTGACATAGAAACGGATAGCTTCCAGCGCATTAACACTCATTACACACAGATAAAGCTGCTTTTTCAGCTCACGCAGATTGACCACCACAGTTTTACCATTGACCTGATGGGTACCTTCTCCCAGCAGATGGTAGTAACTGGTCATCTCAATCAAATCGTCGTAATACCCTGAGATATCTTTTGCGCGTTTGAGGATCTCTTCGTTGGTCACGATATCATCGAAAACAATCGAAGGATCGTTAACGATATTGCGAATGATATGAGTGTAAGAGCGCGAGTGAATAGTTTCAGAAAACGACCAGGTTTCTATCCAGGTTTCCAGCTCAGGAATGGAAACCAGCGGCAATAGGGCCACATTAGGGCTACGTCCCTGAATAGAATCCAGCAATGTTTGGTATTTCAGGTTGCTGATAAAAATGTGTTTTTCATGATCTGGCAGGGCGTTGTAGTCGATACGATCGCGGGAGACGTCAATCTCTTCCGGACGCCAGAAAAATGAGAGTTGTTTCTCAATCAGCTTTTCGAAAATAGCGTGTTTTTGTTGGTCGAAACGCGCCACGTTGACGGGTTGACCAAAAAACATGGGTTCGAGTAATTGGTTGTTTTTATTTTGCGAAAAAGTGGTATAGGCCATGATTTCCTCAGGGGCAAATGAAGAGGCCCCGCGATGAATGTATTGGCTATCATCGCGCAGGCCTTAACTCAAAATCAGATCTTACATGCACCGCCTTCGCAGTCATCATCACCCGGCTGACTTTGGATATCTTCTTGCACATCATCAGCACCATCGCGGGTGTTTTGATAGTAAAGGGTTTTTACGCCAAATTTGTAAGTGGTGAGCAAATCTTTTAGCAACTGCTTCATCGGCACTTTGCCAGACGGGAAGCGGGTCGGATCGTAATTAGTGTTGGCTGAAATCGCCTGATCGACGAATTTCTGCATCAAACCTACCAGCTGTAAATAACCATCGTTATTTGGCATTTCCCACAGCAGCTCATAAGCATCTTTCAGGCGCTCATATTCAGGAACAACCTGGCGCAGAATACCATCTTTCGAGGCTTTGATACTGACATATCCACGCGGCGGCTCAATACCATTAGTGGCATTGGAGATCTGCGAGGATGTCTCGGAAGGCATCAGCGCTGACAGCGTGGAGTTACGCAGGCCGTGAGTTTGGATGTCCTTACGCAGCGTTTCCCAATCGTAATGCAGAGGTTCGTCACTGATGGCATCCAAATCTTTCTTATAGGTATCAATTGGCAAAATACCCTGTGAATAGGTGGTTTCGTTGAACCACTGGCAAGCGCCTTGCTCACGGGCCAGCGCATTGGAGGCTTTCAATAAATAATACTGAATAGCTTCAAAGGTGCGGTGAGTCAGGTTGTTGGCACTGCCATCGGAGTAACGAACGCCATTCTTCGCCAGATAATAAGCAAAGTTAATCACACCGATACCCAAGGTACGGCGGCCCATAGCACCACGCTGTGCTGCGGCAATTGGGTAATCCTGATAATCGAGCAGGGCATCCAGCGCCCGCACGGCCAACACGGCCAAATCTTCTAAATCATCAAGGCTGTCAATGGCACCCAAGTTGAATGCCGACAAAGTACAGAGCGCAATTTCACCATTTTCGTCGTTGATGTCATTCAACGGCTTGGTTGGCAAGGCAATTTCCAAACACAAGTTTGACTGGCGCACTGGCGCAACTTTCGGGTCAAACGGGCTGTGGGTGTTGCAGTGATCCACGTTTTGAATATAGATACGGCCAGTGGAAGCACGCTCTTGCATCATCAGAGAGAATAACTCGACCGCCTTCACGCGCTGCTTGCGGATGCTGCTGTCTTGCTCGTATTTGACATAAAGGCGCTCAAATTCGTCTTGATCGGCGAAGAACGCGTCATACAGGCCCGGAACATCGGACGGGCTGAACAAGGTGATGTCTTCGCCTTTCAGCAAGCGCTGATACATTAGTTTGTTGATTTGTACGCCGTAATCCATATGACGCACGCGGTTGCCTTCAACACCACGGTTGTTTTTCAGAACCAGCAGGCTTTCAACTTCCAAGTGCCACATTGGGTAGAACAACGTAGCTGCACCGCCACGTACACCGCCCTGTGAACAGGATTTCACCGCAGTTTGGAAGTGTTTGTAGAACGGAATACAACCGGTATGGAAAGCTTCGCCGCCGCGAATTGGGCTACCCAGCGCCCGGATCCGGCCTGCATTGATACCAATACCGGCGCGTTGTGACACATATTTCACAATGGCGCTGGAGGTGGCATTGATAGAATCCAGACTGTCGCCGCACTCAATCAACACGCAAGAGCTGAACTGGCGGGTTGGGGTGCGCACGCCGGACATAATTGGCGTCGGCAATGAGATTTTGAAAGTAGAAATCGCATCATAGAAGCGCTTGATGTAATCCATCCGGGTTTCGCGCGGATAGTTAGAGAACAAACAGGCGGAAACTAGAATGTACAGGAATTGGGCACTTTCATAGATCTCGCCGCTGACGCGGTTTTGCACCAAATATTTGCCTTCCAACTGCTTAACCGCAGCATAGGAGAAGTTCATATCGCGCCAATGGTCGATGAAAGTGTCCATCTGTTCGAATTCTTCTGCGGTGTAGTCTTCCAGCAGATGTTTGTCGTATTTACCCATATCCACCATTTTCGTCACATGGGCGAATAATTTTGGTGGTTCAAACTGACCATAGGCTTTTTTGCGCAGGTGGAAGATAGCCAGACGCGCCGCCAGATATTGGTAATCCGGTGCGTCGCGCGAGATCAAATCTGCGGCAGCTTTGATGATAGTTTCATGGATATCAGCGGTTTTAATACCATCATAAAACTGAATGTGTGAACGCAATTCTACTTGAGATACTGAGACGTTATGTAAACCTTCCGCGGCCCAGTCGATGACCCGGTGGATTTTATCCAGATTGATGCGTTCTTTACTGCCATCGCGTTTAGTAACAAGTAGACTTTGGTTCATGTATTCGTGACCTTTTTTCCCCTGACTTCGTGTCTGCACAACGCAAATTAACGCTCTCCATGACTGAAATAATCATTGAGGTCGTAGTGTGTTGTTCAGTATGTAAACACAATATATAGGGGGTGGGTAGTGGATAGATAACAAGATAGTGAGTATTGAGACTTTTGGCAAGTGAACAAAACCGCTATATTGTGTGGATAACTTGGGGGTGAATTGTTACGAAAGGCTCACAGGCAGCGCCATTACTGGCGCTCACCTCCCATCACTCTAGGGGATAAGATTTTACTGAAAATCTTAAAAATTTGATCGTTTGCCGGTTTATTAAACATTAGAAAAATCCCCTTCCTCTTTCACGCTGTAGCGGTGTTGGCAGCCCTTACTTACCCCAGTCACTTAGTGGACTAAGCATCCTGGGGATGCGTTCTGTTGCTGCCTTGCTACAACGCGAAATATATTGGGTATTGCTTGATTTTTATACACTCATTTGATGGGGTTATTCTTCATCCCGTTGAGTGTGCACCATATAGTTCACATCAACATTGCGGCCCAACTTGAAATGGTCTGTTATCGGGTTGTAATGCAAGCCAATAATATGGCGTTCGCGCAGTGGCGTTTGGTCAACCCAGCCGATAAGTTCTGATGGGCGAATAAACTTTTTCGAGTCATGGGTGCCTTTGGGCACCATCTTCAATATATATTCAGCGCCGACCACCGCCATTAGCCAGGATTTAGTATTGCGGTTGATAGTCGAAAAGAAAACATGCCCACCGGGTTTGACCAATTGTGCACAGGCGCGAATAACCGAAGAAGGGTCTGGGACGTGTTCGAGCATCTCCATGCAGGTCACCATATCGTAATATTGCGGGTGTTTTTGCGCGTGGCTTTCAACCGTTTCCTGAACATAATCGAGTTTGGTGCCGGTTTCCAATGCATGCAACCGCGCAACTTGTAGTGGCTCATAGCCCATATCCAACCCGGTAACCTGAGCACCTTCATGCGCCATGCTTTCAGCCAGAATACCGCCACCGCAACCCACATCCAGCACTTTCTTATCGAAAATACCGCCAGCGCGCTGCAAAATGTAATCAAGACGCAGCGGGTTAATACGGTGGAGAGGCTTAAACTCGCCTTCTAAATCCCACCAGCGGGAGGCAACTGCTTCAAATTTAGCAATTTCTTGTTCATCGACGTTTATCTGTTCAACAACTTGACGATGGGGGGCGGTGGTATCTATAGACATGGCGAGTTCTCTCTGTTTTATATCTTTGCGCAGATTATACATATTCCCCGTCAATTGGCGCAGTTTTGTCTATAAGGCGTGCATGCGGCGATATGCAGTAATAGTAGTTTCGACAATCATTATGTAGTTTCGCCAAAATCAGGGTTTTGTGATATAGTTTCGTACCTTTAAATCCGGTAATTAGTAGAGGGATAGCGGCTCAATGAGCGACCTTGCCAGAGAAATAACACCGGTCAACATCGAGGAAGAGCTGAAAAGCTCCTATCTGGATTACGCGATGTCCGTTATTGTCGGACGTGCATTACCAGATGTCCGGGATGGACTGAAGCCCGTTCACCGTCGCGTACTGTTTGCGATGAATGTACTGGGTAATGACTGGAATAAACCATACAAAAAATCGGCCCGTGTAGTCGGGGACGTTATCGGTAAATATCACCCGCATGGTGACAGCGCGGTCTACGACACTATCGTGCGTATGGCTCAGCCGTTCTCACTGCGCTATATGCTGGTGGATGGGCAGGGAAACTTCGGTTCCGTTGATGGCGACTCCGCCGCGGCGATGCGTTATACCGAAATCCGTATGTCTAAAATTGCTCACGAGTTGTTAGCGGATTTAGAAAAAGATACCGTCGACTTCGTGCCTAACTATGACGGTACGGAGCAAATTCCTGCCGTAATGCCGACCAAAATTCCTAACTTGCTGGTTAACGGCTCGTCAGGTATTGCCGTCGGGATGGCAACCAATATTCCGCCGCATAACCTTTCTGAGGTTATTGATGGCTGCCTGGCCTATATCGAAGATGAAAACATCACCATTGAAGGGTTGATGGAGTACATCCCTGGGCCAGATTTTCCAACCGCTGCGATTATCAATGGTCGCCGTGGTATTGAAGAAGCTTATCGTACCGGTCGCGGCAAGATTTATGTTCGCGCCCGTGCTGAAGTCGAAGCTGATGCTAAAACTGGCCGTGAAACCATTATTGTTCACGAGATCCCGTATCAGGTGAACAAAGCGCGGTTGATTGAAAAGATAGCCGAGCTGGTCAAAGAAAAACGCGTTGAAGGCATCAGTGCATTGCGTGATGAGTCTGATAAAGACGGCATGCGCATCGTGATTGAAATCAAACGCGATGCGGTCGGGGAAGTGGTGCTGAATAACCTCTACTCTCTGACGCAATTGCAGGTGACTTTCGGTATCAATATGGTGGCTCTGTCTCAAGGGCAGCCTAAATTGCTTAACCTGAAAGACATCCTGGTCGCCTTTGTTCGCCACCGCCGTGAAGTGGTAACGCGCCGGACTATTTTTGAACTGCGTAAAGCACGTGACCGCGCGCATATCCTTGAAGCGCTGGCCATTGCATTGGCTAACATCGATCCGATTATCGAATTGATTCGCCGTGCGGCAACACCAGCCGAAGCGAAAGCTGGCCTGATTGCCAGCCCATGGGAATTAGGCAACGTCGCGTCGATGCTGGAACGTGCCGGTGATGATGCTGCCCGCCCTGAATGGCTGGAAGAAGAGTTCGGGATCCGCGACGGCAAGTATTATCTCACCGAGCAGCAAGCTCAGGCCATTTTGGATCTGCGTTTGCAGAAACTGACCGGTTTGGAGCATGAAAAACTGCTGGATGAGTATAAAGAGCTACTGACCGTCATTGGTGAGTTGATCTTTATTCTGGAAAACCCAGAGCGCTTGATGGAAGTTATCCGCGAAGAGTTAGTGGCTATTAAAGAGCTATATAATGATGCGCGTCGTACAGAAATCACTGCGAACACCTCTGACATTAATATCGAAGACCTGATTAATCAGGAAGATGTGGTTGTGACACTGTCCCATCAGGGTTATGTCAAATATCAACCTCTGACTGATTACGAAGCTCAGCGTCGCGGTGGTAAAGGTAAGTCAGCTGCCCGTATCAAAGAAGAAGACTTCATTGATCGCCTGCTGGTCGCCAATACCCACGATACTATTTTGTGCTTCTCCAGCCGTGGCCGCCTCTATTGGATGAAAGTCTATCAGTTGCCGGAAGCTAGCCGTGGGGCGCGTGGTCGTCCGATCGTCAACTTATTGCCGCTTGAGCCAAATGAGCGAATCACCGCCATTCTGCCAGTGCGGGAATATGAAGAAGGCCGTCACATCTTTATGGCTACCGCCAGCGGTACTGTGAAGAAAACTGCGCTGACCGAGTTCAGTCGCCCACGCAGTGCCGGTATTATTGCCGTCAACCTGAATGAAGGCGATGAGCTGATCGGTGTCGATCTGACCGATGGCAGCAATGAAGTGATGCTGTTCTCCGCATTGGGTAAAGTGGTTCGCTTCCCTGAATCGCAGGTTCGTTCTATGGGCCGTACTGCGACCGGTGTACGTGGTATCAACCTCAATGGCGACGATCGGGTTATTTCTCTTATCATCCCACGAGGTGATGGTGAAATCCTGACAGTGACTGAAAACGGTTATGGTAAACGTACCGCAGTGGAAGAATATCCAACTAAGTCGCGTGCGACTCAGGGGGTTATCTCCATTAAAGTCAGTGAACGTAATGGTAAGGTTGTTGGGGCTGTGCAAGTGGCACCGACCGACCAGATCATGATGATCACCGATGCCGGTACATTGGTGCGTACCCGCGTATCTGAAGTGAGCGTCGTGGGCCGAAATACCCAGGGTGTGACACTGATCCGTACCGCTGAAGACGAACATGTCGTCGGTCTGCAACGTGTTGCAGAGCCGGAAGAGGACGATGAAATCCTTGATGGCGAATCATTAGAAGGTGAAGAGGGCAGTGAAGAAGAGACTGCGCTGAACACACCGGAAGATGAAGATGTTGCTGACGAAGCAGAAGACGGTGAAGACGAGGACGACAACGTATAATGCGTTGTTGATACTGATTCATTGTCAAAACCAAGAGCCAGCTTACGAGCTGGCTTTTTTATGCGTCATGGGTAGTGTATTCTGTAGACCACGCAGCCTGCCAGGCGATGCTTTCACCATGGTATCAGATTGAAATATCTTTCTTCATTTCGCACGACACTGAAAATCTCCCGTTACCTATTTCGGGTATTGGCCGTCATGTTATGGTCTCTTGGCGCACTGCTGACCACTTTTTATATCCTGAACATCCTTAACGAGAAAAAATCTGATATTCGTCAGGAATATAATACTAACTTCGATTTAGCACAGAGTTACATTCGCCATTCTTCCGATATTATCCGTGATATCAAATATATGGCGGAAAACAGGTTAAACCACAATACAGCGAGCAGTGATATCGCGGCTGGCGCATTTATTAAAAATAACGCTACGCCCAAATATTACCCACTTAATTCAGCGGCCGATTGCACCACACTTAATGCATCCCGTCACTCATCATTAGATTCTCTCAGCAACCTTATCTTGTATTGGAAAGAGAATTTTGCAGCCGCCTATGACCTTAATCGGATATTTTTTATTGGCAGCGACACCATGTGTATGGTGGATTTCGACATTCGAAATGTTCCGATGGATCAAGAGAGTCTGCTCAAGTCTTTGAATGAACACATTGCAAAATATCGTGAGGTAAATAATCAGGATAAAGACAGCCCACTGTATTGGGTTGTTCCCGGTGTGCGGCCTGAAATTGGCACTTTATATGTGCTAAGCCCGCTTTATGTGGGGAATAAATTAGAAGCATTGGTGGGGACAGAACAGACTATCCGGCTGGAGGATTTCATCTCTCCTGGACCATTACCCGTTGGTGTGACTTTGCTGGATGAAAGTAATGAGCCTGTATTGCGCCTGGCAACTGGGGAGCGCTACGCTTCAATGTTGGATGATTATCCTGATTCAGCCTCTTATTTCGGTTATGTAGATGATTATAATTATCTGATTCTGAAAAAGAACTTACTGCCGTCCCCTCTCAGTATTGCTTATTCCTTGCCGGTCAGAACCATAATAGACATATTCAAGCTATTAATTTTTAATGCATTATTGCTGAATGCATTATCTGCTGTGGTGATATTCACTCTGGCCTGGTTATTTGAACGGAAAATGTTCCATCCGGCTGAAGATAATGCTTTGCGGCTGGAAGAACATGAACAATTTAACCGTAAAATTGTTGCTTCTGCGCCGGTGGGTATTTCTATATTACGCATTAGCGATGGCACCAATATCCTCAGTAACGAACTAGCGCATAACTATATTAATTTACTGACAAATGAGGATCGTGAACGTATTACCCGCATTATTTGTGAGCAGCAGGCAAACTTTGTTGATGTGATGACCAGTAATAATAACAATCTACAAATCAGCTTTGTTCACTCCCGCTATCGTAATGAAAATGTGGCGATTTGTGTGCTGGTGGATGTCAGTTCACGAGTGAAAATGGAAGAGTCATTGCAGGAAATGGCGGCGGCGGCAGAGCAGGCCAGCCAATCGAAATCCATGTTTTTGGCGACCGTCAGTCACGAGCTGCGCACCCCATTGTATGGCATTATCGGCAATCTCGATTTATTACAAACTAAAGAGTTACCACAGGGGGTTGACCGGCTGGTGACAGCAATGAACAATTCGTCCGGACTACTACTCAAAATTATCAGTGATATTCTCGATTTCTCTAAAATAGAATCTGAGCAACTGAAAATTGAGCCGAGCGAATTTTCTACTGTCGAGGTAATAACACATATCACGGCGAACTATTTACCGCTGGTGGTGAAGAAGCGCTTAGGTTTGTACTGTTTTATTGAACCGAATGTTCCACGGATGATGGTGGGTGATGCAGTTCGTCTGCAACAAGTTATTTCTAACTTGCTGAATAACGCTATTAAATTTACCGATACTGGCTGCATTATTTTGCAAGTCAGGGTGCGCGGTTATTATCTGGAATTCCGTGTGCGGGATACCGGTGTGGGTATTAACTCACGTGAGATAAATCAGTTATTTGATCCTTTCTTCCAGGTAGGAACCGGGGTGCAGCGCCATTTCCAAGGAACCGGTTTAGGGTTGGCAATTTGTGAGAAATTGATCAACTTGATGGACGGCGATGTCGAGGTGGTTTCTGAACTGGGAATAGGCAGCATTTTTGCTATTCGTATTCCTTTGTATTTGAAAGAAAATCAGTATCAGGCCCAAAATGCAGTTTTGCCGGAGAGTGATCGCTGGCAAGGAAAAATATTGTGGTTGGATATTCGCAATGCCCGCTTGGAAAGCTATTTACTCGATCTTTTAAGCCATTTCGGTGCCACTATTCAACGCTATAGCAATGAGCAAACGCTACAGGATCAAGTGCTTATTTGTGATTACTTGCCACAAATAAACGCGCCATTATCGACCTGGATTCAGATATCCATTGATCATATTGGTTTGCCACAAGAAACACGGCCCGGTTATTGGCTATTGAGTACCGCCACATTGCTGGAAATTATCCCGTTATTGGACCGTATATTGCTGGAACCGCAACTAGTTGAAGAAGCACCACTTGCGTTACCACCAGTGAAAACCAATCAGGATGATAATGATGATCTGCAAATCCTAGTGGTGGATGACCATCCGATTAATCGGCGGTTATTGGCTGATCAGCTGACGACCTTAGGTTATCGGGTCATAACGGCGAATGATGGGTTGGATGCTTTGGCAGTGTTGAGTGCCAATAGAGTTGATATTGTGCTGACTGATGTGAATATGCCGAATATGGATGGTTATCGTCTGACACAGCGCTTGCGGCAACTGAATCATAATTTCCCAGTAATCGGTGTCACTGCCAATGCATTGGCGGAAGGTAAACAGCGCTGTATTGAAGCCGGTATGGATAACTGTTTATCTAAGCCAGTCACATTGGATACTTTGCGCCAGATGCTGCGATATTATGGCGATAAGGTGCGAAAAACCCGTTAAAGCCTTTGTACTTGAAGCTGTAGGGTTGTTAGCTACACTCGCTCACCCAAATCACTTACTAGCCATTGACCTTAAAATAAATAGGCTCATTGGGATTTGCTCCTTGGCTACCTACCTGCAACTCCAATTACTTTGGCTTATGGTGTCGAGCTTGAAGTTGTAGTTTCAAATATGAAAGGGATAATAAACCCGGCGCTGCTGAGCAATGCCGGGTTGGGGAACAGAAGTTATTCTTTATCTTGTCCAATAGTGACAGATGAAAGGTAGTTTAACAGGGCAATATCATTATCCACGCCCAGTTTCAGCATCGCCGACTTTTTCTGGCTGCTGATAGTTTTAATGCTGCGATTAAGTTTTCTGGCAATCTCAGTAACCAGGAAACCTTCAGCAAATAACCGTAAAACCTCACTTTCTTTCGGTGATAAACGTTTATCACCGTAGCCATTAGCGCTGATTTTCTCCAGCAGTTTGGCCACACTTTCAGGAGTGAATTTTTTCCCTTTCTGTAATGCTGCCAAAGCCTTAGGTAAATCAGCGGGAGCACCTTGTTTTAATACAATCCCGTCAATGTCCAAGTCCAAAACTGAACTGAGAATAGCCGGGTTATTATTCATCGTTAGTACAATTATGGCTAAATCCGGGTAATGTCGTTTTATATATTTTATCAATGTGATGCCATCACCGTACTTATCTCCAGGCATGGAGAGGTCGGTAATTAGCACGTTGGCATCAAGCTTAGACAAATTATTAATAAGCGCTGTTGAGTCTTCAAACTCCCCAACAACATTTACCCACTCAATTTGTTCGAGCGATTTTCGGATGCCAAACAAAACAATTGGATGGTCATCAGCAATAATTACATTAAGGTTGTTCATGGTTATGGGTTACCTTGCTGCAACAGTCTGGTGACGAAAGAATCAATTTGACTGATGCTATTTTCGATCTTCAACCGATCGCCATCTGCGATATGCTGTTCTAATATTTCACATAGTTGTTTGCCGAGATGCAAGTTCAACATAGCAAATACGCCTTTCAATCGATGCGCGGTCTGCGAAAGCGATATGAAATCACGTTGCTGAAGTTCAGTATACAGTTTCTTCAGATCTACCGGTACTGTCTCAACAAATAAGGAATAATAGTCACTGGACTTTAGTTGTTGTTTGTATGTGTTTATATCACCATCAGCAATGGATTCAGACTCATAGTTGGATTCGTCTGATAAAATTTGCTGTTCAATTAATAATAATATTGCATCAATGACTGCACTACCTAAATTATAATTTACCCGAATATAATTATCCTGCAACTGTTGTATTCCTATTTCGTCAGGTGCCAGTAATAAGGTAAATTTATCATAGTGTTGTGGGTTATCTGTCACGGTTACATCATAGTCTCGTCCCGGCAAGCGGTCATCAACAATGATGCAGTTAGCGCCGAATGAATTCAATAATGTTGTGATGATAGAACGCACTTCTTCCGACGTTATATCTAATAATACCGTCACACCATCCAATAATTTCTCTTGCTCCTCCTCTTGCTCATTTTGGATAGCAATAGTAACTCGGATTGTATAACGAGTACCTATATCAACTTTGCTACGGATCTCTAATTGGCCATTTAATTTCTTACATAATTGGTTACATAAAAAGAAGGTTAACCCCGAGCTGTGATTGTATCTGTCGGCCAATGTTTGGCTGAGGAAAGGATAATTAAGATTACTAATCTCTTCATCAGAAATACCTGCGCCGGTATCGGTTATTTGGATAATCAGTTGTTCTGGATGTCCAGGTTCATGGCCGACATTAAGGGTAATCTTGCCGTAAGCCGTCGTAATAACAGAATAATGCAGCAGTAATGAAAGTATTTTCCGTAATACTTTTTCATCGCCTATATAATTTTGCTCAAGATCAACAAGATAGTGATTAAACAGAGTTAAACCTTTCTGATTAATCGCTGGGAGGATCTCCAGCAGGAGGCCATCGATTAATGCTGACAGGGAGAAACTATGTTGTTCAGGTTGCCAGTCTTGGGTTTCCAGGCGAGTAAGCAGGGTAATATTATCAACCAGCTCAATAATACTTTCAGATTGTTCTACTAATTTAGCCGCCAGTTCATATCGCAGTGCTAAGTCAGCGGTGTTTTGTAATGCTTTAGCCGTCTGATGGAGGCTAGTTAGGGGCTGATTCAGTTCAATCCCAAGGTTATGCAACATAAGCTTACGCGCTTGAAGACTTTTGTCATATTCCCGCCTTGCTTGTTGCAGGCGTTTATTGACCAAGACTTCTTTATCTTGATCATGAAGCAAGAACAGGTAGGTTTCGGGCGAAAACTGGCTGCGGAATATTCGGATTTCGTAAACTTCATTGTTCACGGTGCCCTGAATTACCCCATGGTGTTGTTCCGCCATGTGAGCAATTTTTTGCAGGTTAAGGTGCGGCATCAGGTTATCAGCTATCTGATTACTGGCGACAACGGCATTATTGCTGAAGTTATAGACTAATAGCCCTTGCGGTAAGCTGGTAATGATTTCCTGACTCAGTAATTTTTGGGCCTCTAATTGCTCAATCATATCTGAACTTGGGCGAACAAATTGGCGGCGAGCTAAATAGGCCCCTAAGATTGCCAGGAATAACAGTAAAATATTGGTCAGGATCAACCAGAAGTTATTCCTCAATAAATCAATGGCTAACACTGTAACAGGAACACGATAAACAATTTTCAGTGAGGTGTTAGCCAGTGGTGCAGAAACTTCAACCCAATAGCCATTTAACGCTACACTGGCCGTGGCGGTGTCCTCAGGTGCCACACCTTCATTAATAGGGGTATTGTCGGGTTGGAGGAGAAAGTTCGCTCGTGCCATATTCGGCGGGATTAAGTCATTAATTGGCAGATCAAAGGCAATGACCGTGGCCAAATGGCCGGGATGGTTAAAGGTGGTCCGGATAGTAAAATAGTAAGCATTCTGGAAGCGTAATTTTCTCAATGGCGAGAAACTCTCACGCTCATCTAATGTATTGGCCTGTTGTAGCATTTCTGCACGCCGAGACTCTGAAGCAGCGGTCAGGTAGCTCTCTTTAAAACGCGATGTAACTTCTTTTAACGGCTGTGTGGTAATGAGCACCAGGCTATTGTCCTGACCATTAAGATAATACATCGAGTAAGTATCATTCTGGGCTCCCCAATGATTGTCGAGATAGTCCGACAACTGCAAAGTCATAGGCAGTGTCGCGGGGTTATGATTACCAAAAATGACGGCGTCAGTTTTTTTGCGTGGCTTTTCAATATAATAAATATCAGGACGCAGGCGGGTTTCTTGGACGTTGAGAATATTCTTATCCGAGATATCTGGGGTGTTGGCAAAATCGTATATTTGGTAGGTATGGTAACGATAATCATCAATACGCTGCTGCAAACCGGTGGCAATATAGGCCAATGTGTGTTTTTTTTCTGTCAGGTAAGCATTGGTATAGTTGTAACCATACAGCCCAATCGAGATGAGCAGCAATACGATAAACAGCCAGAAACACCGTGTAATGTTAGCTGAACTGGGTGATAACGAGTTATTTTGCATAAAGATAATGCAGTTCCCTTGGTTAGCGCGTGACGGCTCTGGCGCTGGCAGTGACGGTCAGCAACAACAGCGCCACGCAGCCAAAAGCGACCGATAAATTACTGACCTGGGCGACAAAACCAATTGCCGCAGGGCCTGCCAGAATACCGGCATAACCGATGGTGGTGATGGATGCGACGGCTAAATTAGCTGGCATCACGGTTTGGTTACCCGCAGCGGTAAACAGGATAGGCACCACATTTGATGCGCCTAACCCCACGAGCATAAAGCCAATAAGGGCCGCAATTGAGTTATCAATGCTTATCGCGGTAATAATCCCCACTGCTGCACATAAGCTCCCTCCTAATAATACCTTGTATCGGCCCAATCCGTTGACTATCCGATCACCATTTAAACGGCCCAGTGTCATGGCAATGGCAAATACCGCATAACCCATACCGGCTTGCGAGGGATCCATACCGCGCAGTGTGGTCAGGAAGACTGCACTCCAGTCGAGCATTGAGCCTTCAGCCAGGAACATCACAAAGCATAAAAAGCCGATAAACATCACCCATCCACGAGGGAGGACAAAGAGGGGGCCATCATGTGGCTCTCCGCTGCCCTGTAACAGGTTTTTATTGGCAGTCAGTAATAAGATAATCATTAACGCGACAGTGGCAAGAATGGCTGTCAGGGGGCTTAAACCGAGCCACAATAATGCGCTCACACCGCCCGCGCCAGCAATTCCGCCGACGCTGAATAACCCGTGGAAGCCGGACATCATCGCCCGGCCACTCGCTTTCTCAACAATGACCGCCTGAATATTCATCGCGACATCTATTATGCCCATCGCCGCACCGAAGACTAACAAGGCGAACGCCATCGTGACGGGAGTATTCATCAAAACCAGCAAGGGAAGGTCAAGACACAGAACCGCCCCAGCCAATAAAATCACCGCCCGACACCCCCATTTGGCGGTTAGCACACCAGTCAAGGGCATTGCGAGCATCGAACCGACACCAATACACAATAACAGTAGACCCAGTGAAGCATCATTCAGACCAATACGTTCCTTGGCAAAGGGGACTAACGGCGCCCAGGCGGCCATCCCTAATCCAGAGATAAAAAATGCGAGCCGAGTCGAGATTTGCTGTGCAACACCTGGCTGCAATGTGGATTGACGTGTTTTGGCGGTCATGAGGTATAGGATCTGCGATTGATACAAATAATAAATATAGACAGACGTTTCTATCACAAAGAGAAATGCGGGTCGAAGGGATTTATCTGGATTATCACAATACTTGGTCATCTTATGTATGAGTTTGCCCGTTACAGCGCCACATAGTTCAAATATTAATCAATCGAAAGATTCATCATAACAATCCAATAAATCTTAACTATGCTTGAATTCATACAGGCCGATGTTGCTAAAATGTTAATCAAATTCATTAATTTCATTTATCATTTATATTTGTTAATTATAAGAGTGGCTTTGTTTTTCTTATGCATCACGGCTTCTGGCTGAAACGATTAATTTACTTGTTTATCAATATATTTTGTTTTTTTAATTGAGTGGTTACTTCGTTTTTTTTCGTGTGTTTATTATTTGGTTTATTAATGCTTACAGCATAAATGAAAAATTTTATTTTACAGTTTTAAAAATATCTACTTATATTTAAATCGTGTCCGCCAGCTTGTTGTTCAAGATCACATTAAAAAATAAGTATAAAGATAGGTCGCACTGATTTTTTTGCTGTTACTCATCACACCAGAAATAAGCTTAAGCCCTCTTGACTGAGGTGTTTATTGACCCTCCTACGTCCGACTTATCAGGCTCCCCCGATAAGCTCTTACGCGGAGATAGCGTCTCGCTTGATTTTTGAGGTTATCCATGGCGAATTCAACGGTTGGCGCAATTGATATTATTTCGCGGCAAAATGGGGCATTGATTGCAGAGGTTGCTAGCAACCCGTCAGTTGTGGCGCTTAACGGGCTGAGCATTGTGCGGATTCATGGCACGGCCGAAAGCGTCGCCCGCTATGAGCGTCAGGGCAATGACCTGATTTTGCACATGAAAAACGGCACTACTACGCGCTATCAGCACTTTTTTACCATGGACGCAGAAGGGCATTACAGTGAGTTAGTGTTTGATGACGGCGTTAATCCGCCGGTGCAGGTCACTTTCCCGCTAGCCATGGGGGCTGGCGCGGGTGATGCTATCCTGGTTCCGCAATTGACAGTCATCGACAGTGTGGCTGGCTTGGCGTTAAACAGCAGTGCCGGTTCCGCCGGGCTATTGGCGGGGGCTTTGGGCTTCCTCGCGATTGCGGGCGGGATTGGTATCGCCGCATCACACAGCAGTAATAGTCACTCAGGTGGCAGCAGTTCAGGCGGTAATATCGATCCGCCTGCCGGCCCGACCTTGAAAGTTAACCCATTGACGGGCGATAACCTCCTCAATGGCAATGAAGTGAAAACCAGCCAAACATTGAGCGGCACGACAACTGGCATCGCGGCAGGGCAAGTGGTTAATATACAAATTAACGGCACGACCTACACGGCGAAAGTCGAAGCGGATGGTTCGTGGCGTGTTTTGCTCCCCTCTTCCGTGTTGCAAGGCTTGCATGATGGCAACTATAACGTCGTCGTCACCGTCGCGAATGGTAGCGGTCAGACTGTAGAGCAAACTATCACTGTGGTGGTTGATACTACCGCGCCCACATTGACTCTTTCCCCGGTCGCCGGTGACGGCATTATTAATGCTTCCGAGGCCAAAATGCCGGTCGCCATTAGCGGGACATCATCAGCCATTGGCGCAACGGTGACGGTGACATTTCACGGAAAAACCTATACCGGCACAGTGCAAAGTGATGGTCGCTGGAGTGTCAATGTTCCGGCCAGTGCATTGGTTGGGTTAGCTGACGGCTCACAATCTATATCCGCCACGGTGAGCGACAGTGCCGGTAACCGCACCAGTGTTAGCGGGAATGTCATTATTGATGCCGATCCTGCCAACTTGCCAACCTTGCTGATAAATACTTTCGCCAATGACAATCATCTGAATGGTGCAGAGCAGAAAGTCAGCCAAACACTAAGTGGCGAAACTACCCATATTGAAGCGGGTCGGCTGGTGCTCATCACACTGAATAATAAGACCTATGCCGCCACTGTTGGGGCCGACGGTAAATGGAGCACTCAGATACCACCCGCCGATTTGGCCATGCTCGCCAATGGTTCCGCCACTATTCATGCACAAGTCACTGATGCGGCCGGTAATCTTGCCAGCAAAGACGGCTCTTTTATTGTCGATAGCACACAGGGTGGTTTGGGGATAAATCCCGTCGCGGGCGATAACCTGATTAATGCCAATGAAGCGCAGACTGACCTGACGGTCACTGGCACCTCGGCAGGTTTGGCGGTGAATACGCCGGTAACCGTGGTGCTAAATGGGGTTTCTTATACCGGCATCGTGGATGCCAATGGCAACTGGAGCGTCCTTATTCCGAAAGGGAATTTAGCGCAACTCGCGGATGGGGCCATCACCTTAACAGTACAAGCCGCCGGTTTGCCAGACGCCAGCTTACCACTAGGGATTTACATCCATAATCTGCCGGTCGCCACCTTTAGTACGCCTTTTGGTGATGGAAAACTGAATAGCGCAGAGGTCAATGCCGATCAAATACTTCACGGAACCACGGGGGTCAAGGGGGCCGGTCAGACCGTGACGGTGAGTTTTAATGGCGTGACTTACCATCCGAAAGTGGCCCTGGATGGCAGTTGGTCACTGACTTTCCCCGCGGCGGCTTTGCAAGCGATCGGGCAGGGAAATATCCCTCTACTGGTGACTGCCAGTGATGTGGCGGGCAACAGTAATACACATTCATTAACCGTCAAGGTGGATACTCAAGCGCCGACACTGACACTCAATACTGTGGCCGGTGACGGCATCATTAATGCCATTGAAACCGCAGCTCCGATAACCCTCAGTGGCCGCAGTTCTGAAATTGGTGCCACCGTCACTATCACTTACAAAGGGAAAACCTATTCAGCGGTGGTGATGGCGAATGGTTCCTGGCATGTCGATATTCCTGCCGGTGCGTTATCGGGCATAGCTGATGGCCGCTATCCCTTAACGGCCACTGTCACTGATGCGGCTGGCAACACAACCCACGTCACCACCAATGTGACGTTGGATGCCAATCCGGCTAATTTCCCCACAATCGCCATCAATACCTTTGCGGGTAACAATATTTTGGATGGCGCAGAACAGCGGGTTGACCAAATAATCAGCGGCACGACCACCAAAGTGGAAGCGGGCCGGGTGGTGACTATATTGCTGAATGGCAAAACTTACACCGCCGCTGTCGCCGCAGATGGTAGTTGGAGTGCTAAAGTCAGCGCCGCTGATTTGGCTCTGCTGGCGAACGGCAATGCCAATATCACCGCCACCGTCACCGATGTCAGCGGTAATTTTGCCACTGAAACTCATGTCATTACCGTCAATGATAAGTTAGCGGGGCTGGGCATTAATCCAATTACTGGCGATAACCTGATTAATGCGGCTGAAGCCGCAGCAGGGGTCACTGTCAGTGGGACGACTTTCAATGTGAATAGCGGGCAAACTATCACCCTGACATTGAATGGTAAAACTTATACAGCGAAGGTCGGGGCCGGTGGTCTTTGGCATGCGCAGATCCCCGCGGGCGATCTGGCTCAATTAGCCGATGGCAAAGTGACATTATCCGCCAGCACCACGGATGCCACGGGCCACGCGATAAATAGCTCGGCAACATTGGGGATTTACACCCATACATTGCCGACGACCAGTCTGGCGCTTCCTTTTGGCGACGGCACCCTCAATATTGCGGAAGCGGCCCTCGGCCAGACCTTGAAAGGCAGCACCGGCGTGACGGGCAGTGGTCAGCAGGTGAGTGTGAAATTCGGCGGTGTGACTTACTCTGCCACAGTTGCTGCCGACGGCACTTGGTCATTGTCTGTGCCGGTCAATGTGCTGCAAGGATTGGGGCAAGGCAATCAACCGCTGGTGATAACCGCCAGTGACGCCGCGGGGAATAGCAATACGCTGAGCACCCAATTTAAAGTGGATACTCAAGCGCCCAGTTTGTCGGTATTGCCTATCGCGACTGACAACATTATCAATGGCACTGAAGCTGCCGCAAGTGTTGCGATTAATGGCAACAGCACGGAAATTGGCGCTACCGTAAAAGTGACTTTCGCGGGGCAGACATACTCCGCGCTGGTGCAGCCCAATGGTAGCTGGAGTGTCGCTATCCCCGCCGGCGCGCTGTCATCCCTCAGTGATGGGCGCTATGTGGTCAGCACGCAAGTTCAGGATGCGGCGGGCAATAGCACGACGGTGACACAGAATGTCACCTTGGATGCTGACCCACGCAATTTCCCAACACTGATGATTAATACTTTTGCCGGTAATAATATTCTGGATGGTGCTGAACAGAAAGTGAGCCAGACTGTCAGCGGCAGCACGACCGGAATTGAAGCCGGGCGCGTGATTACTGTCACTCTTAATGGCAAAACTTACAGCGCAACTGTCGATTCTGCGGGTCATTGGAGCACCAATATCCCCGTCGGAGATTTAGCTTTGCTGACCAATGGCATGGCGAACATTACTGCGACGGTCAGTGACATCAATGGGAATTCGGCCAGCGCTAACCACAGTATTATTGTCAACAATGCTCAAAGTGGGATTGGTATCAGCCCACTGACTGGCGACAACCTGATCAATGCGCAAGAAGCGGCGGCGGGCATCACGGTGAATGGCACCTCTAGTAATTTGAATGCCAATCAGACGATTATTCTGACGCTGAATGGAAAAACTTACACCACGACCACCGGCGCGGAGGGGAACTGGAGTCTGAAATTGCCCGCCGGAGATTTAGTTTTGCTAGCTGATGGCAACGCCACTCTGACCGCAACCGCGACAGACAGCGCGGGCAACACGGTGTCCTCCAGCAGTTCTCTCGGGATCTATATCCATAATCTGCCCGCCGCAGTGACCAACCAGCCCTTTGGGGATGGCACTCTCACCCAAACAGAGGCGAATGTCAGCCAAAGCATCAATGGGAGCACCGGTGTCACGGGTGCTGGGCAGACGGTGACAGTGACCGTGGGCGGCAAAACTTATCCGGCGTCAGTCGGCAATGACGGCCAGTGGTCATTGACTTTACCACCCGCAGTGCTGCAAGGCTTGGCGCAAGGCGGGCAGTCAATTACAGTGCAAGTTACTGATGTGGCGGGCAATACTAATAGCGTATCCACGGCCATTTCCGTCGATACGTTGCCGCCGGAACTGTCGGTGGGGCCGATTGCCACTGATGGCGTGATAAATGCCAATGAAGCGGCAGCCAATGTCCCGGTATTTGGTACCTCCAATGAAGTCGGAGCGGTGGTGAGTGTCACGGTAAATGGGCAAACTTACCCCACCACGGTGGGTAACTCCGGGAGTTGGAGTGTCAATATCCCGGCCAATACGCTCAATTTGCTGGCCGATGGCACTTACCCCATCACGATTTCCATTCAGGATAGCGTCGGCAACACCACCGCCGTGACCGAGAATATCAAGTTGGTCACTCAATCGGTGCCAAATCCAATCCTGAATACGCCATTTGCTGATGGCTATCTCAATGCGGCGGAAGTGACCGCCAGCCAAACATTAACCGGCAGCACCGGTGTTAGTGGCGCGGGGCAACGGGTGGTGGTGACGGTGGGTGGGGTGGCCCATACCCTGGCGGCGGATAACAATGGCAACTGGCAATTAACCTTACAACCGGCGGAATTACAAAATCTGCCCAATGGCAATCTGGTGATTTCGGTCGCGGCGACGGATAGCGCGGGCAACAGCAATACCTTTACCGGTAGCGCCACGGTGGATAAAGTCGCGCCAAATTTGTTGGTCGACTCCATCAGTGGCGATAACATTATTAATGCTTCCGAGGCATTAAGTACCGTCAATGTTACCGGTACCGCGTCAGTATCCGATGCAGGGCGGACGGTCTCAATCCAACTGAATGGCGTGACTTACAGCGCTCTGGTTCAACCCAATGGCAGTTGGAGCATTCCGTTGAGCAGCAGCGTGTTGCAAGGGCTGGCTGATGGAAGTTACCCGGTGAGTATCACTCTCAGTGATAGCGCCGGTAACCAAACCGCCGTTGACCGGACTCTGACTATTGATGCTGCTCCGGCGAATCTCCCGACAGTCACCATCAGCGCCATCTCCGGCGATAACTTTATCAGTCGGAATGAATCTACGCAGGACGTGCTGCTCACCGGGGTTTCCAGTCATGTCGAGTCCGGGCGCACCGTCAGTGTGACACTGAATAGCAAAACCTACAGCGGTACAGTGCAAAGTGATGGGAACTGGCAAGTGACGATTCCAGCAGCCGAGGTCAGTAAATTGCCGGAAGGGGCTTCCACGGCACAGGCGGCGGTCACGGATGTGGCGGGGAACCCAGCGAGTGATACCCATCAGGTCACGGTGATTGCGACTCTGGCAGACCAACCCACATTGACTGTCTCCACGGTGACCAGTGACGACATCATCAATTATCAGGAAAGTCAGTCAGCGCTGACCATCAGCGGCAATAGTCAGCGGGTGCAAGCTGGGCAAACCGTGACGGTCAATTTGCACGGAAAAAACTATCAAGGAATGGTGCAGGCCGACGGCAGTTGGAGTGTTTCGGTTCCGGCCGCAGATGTGCAAACGCTGCCGCAGGGCAATAATGTGATTAACGCCAGTGTTAATGATGTGGCGCAAAACCCTGCCAGCGCCACCCATAATGTGACGGTGGATACTCAACCGCCATTGCTCACTGTGGATGTGCAAACCCACCTCGATAATGTATTGAATTTGGACGACGCCTTGCTCGGCGTGGTGGTGAAAGGCTCCTGTGCCGGTGATGCGGGGCTGACGGTGACTGTCACCGTCAATGGGCATGACTATAAAACTCAAGTTCAAAGTGATGGGAGCTGGAGTCTGACACTTCCTTCCGCTGATCTTTTACTGCTGGGGGATGGCCCCTTAGCGGGCGGGGTGAAAGTCAGTGTGACGGATAGCGCGGGCAATGAAAGTCACGATATCACCAACCTCAATGTGGCTATTCATACTCTGCCGACCCTGACGGTAGCGCCGTTATTTGGCGATAACATATTAAGTGTCAGTGAAATTGGGGCCAACGCCACCCTGACGGGCGGCTGTAGCAATTTAGATATCGGCACGGCGGTGGTGGTGTCGATTAATGGCAAAAATTACAGCGGCAGTGTCACCTCAGCCGGTATCTGGTCGGTCAATATCAGCGCCACAGACCTGCAAAGCTTGAGTGACGGTATGACCAAAGTCACTGTCAACGCCACGGATGCGGATTCAGGTAACAAAGCTTCGATCAGCGCCGATCTGGATATCTTAATTCATAATGTGCCGCACATTACACTACCGGCCTTGCCGTTCGGTGATGGCTATCTTAACAAGTTGGAGGCCGCCGCCAGCCAGATTTTGACTGGGAATACCGGTGCCACCGGCAGTGGGCAAACTATTACCGTGAAAATTGATGGGGTGACTTACCCCGCCATCGTCGCATTGGATGGCACTTGGATTTGCACGTTGCCTGCGGGCGCATTAAATAATTTACCCGACGGGCCGCATACTATTTCCGTCACTGTGACTGACCGGGTGGGCAACAGTGATACCGAGTCCGTTAACTTTGATTCCCTGCTAACCCTGAGTCCCAATCCTACTTTTGATGCCGGGCCGATTATTGGCGGCATTCTGAATGCGGCTGAAGCGGCGGCGGGCGGGGAATTAACCGGCACCACCGGCATTGTGGGCGGCAAACAACAGGCCACGGTGACCATCAACGGCACGGGCTACGCAGCAGTGGTGACCGAGGACGGTAAATGGACACTAACCCTGACGCCAGAGGTGCTGAAAGCCTTGCCGGAGGGGGTATGGGATGTCACGGCCACCGCCAAAGATGCGGCGGGTAATAGCGGCTCGCTGACCAGCCAGGTCGAGGTGCTCATCCACAATTTACCGCATCCGACACTAATTTTACCGTTTGGCGATGGCGTATTGAACCACACGGAAGCTTTACTGGGGCAGACATTGAGTGGCAGCACCGGGATAACAGGTAGCGGGCAGACAGTGGCGATCTCCATTGATAACACGCTAATAAAAACCATTACCGCCAATCTCGATGGCAGTTGGTCACTGCCTCTGCTGACGGGGCAATTAACCAGCTTAGTGGCCGGCCCACATACCATTGGTATCATTGTCACGGATCGTGGCGGCAATGAAGTGGCTATTCTGCCCGACCAACCTATCATTTTCACTTCACAACAGCAGTTGCCAACGCCGTCTGTCGATACACTTTCTTTTGGTGCCAACATCAATATTGCCGAAGCCGGGGCCGTCACCACCATTACCGGTAAAACCGGAATAAAGGGCGATAATCAGGATGTGCAGTTGAGGATTGATATTGGCGGCATCAGCTATCCTGGTGTGGTGGATGCCAGCAATGGTCATTGGACGGTCACTATCCCGTCGGGCGCGCTCAATGGCCTGACGAATGGTCAACATCAAATCAATGTCACCGTCACCGACTCTGCCGGTAACAGCAATACCGGGCTGGCAAACTTTGACAGTTTCCTGACACCGCCACTGCCCACCATCAGCACCCCACCGTTTGGCGCGGTATTGAACCTGTCCGAGGCCGGAACCGACCAATTATTGACGGGCACCACCGGTTTGCTGAACACCGCGCAAACCGTGAAAGTGACATTGAATGGCGTGGAATATAACGCCGATGTCAACAGTGTGACGGGGATATGGACACTCACGGTGCTGGCGGCAGATTTAAAACTTATTCCCGATGGGCCGCAAGCTATCACCGTCGATGTGCTTGATGGCGGCGGTAACAGTGGCAGCACCTCGCTCGAGATTGGCGTACTGACTCATACATTGCCGACCGTCACCATTTTTGCCCCACCATTTGGTGTTGAGCTGGATTTCGATGAAAGCAAAACACCGCAAGTCATCAGCGGTACCACCACCAATATGGCCGTCGGGAGTCAGGTTAATATTACCTTTGGCAACCTGAATTTCACCGCCATTGTGGGGCTAAATGGCAGTTGGTCAACGACCCTGAGCAGTGCTCAGTTGGGTACTTTGCCGAACGGAAATACGCCGCTGAGTGCCACAGTGACGGATAGCGCGGGGAATGTGGGTAATACCGCCGCGCCAATTAACGTCAATGTTAATATTGTTGCTCCGACGGTGGTGCTCACCATCGACCCAATTAATCTCGATAATATTATCAATGCGGCCCATGATCCGCAGACCATTACCATCAGCGGGAAAGTCACGAATACGCTAAGTGGCGCGGTCACACTCAATATCAATGGCAGCATTATTGGGGGGCCGTTGGTGATAGGGCTGGATGGCAGTTGGTCTGTAGCATTGCCAAAAGTTAACTTCCCTGATGGTGATTATCAGATAACAGTCTCATTGGTGGGAGGCACGGCTTCCGAAGAGGTGGGGCTGCTGGTCGACCGCATCCCACCGACATTAACACTTTCGCCATTTGCCGGTGATAACACCCTGAATGCGCTGGAGTCTAAATCGCCACAGTTGGTCAGTGGGGTGGCTTCAATTGATGACATTGGGCGCACGGTGACAGTGACGCTGAATAATAAAAATTACTCGGC
The DNA here is from genome assembly GCF_003600645.1 of Yersinia rochesterensis. Lineage (NCBI taxonomy): Bacteria > Pseudomonadati > Pseudomonadota > Gammaproteobacteria > Enterobacterales > Yersiniaceae > Yersinia > Yersinia rochesterensis. The sequence continues at coordinate 2,861,584 of NZ_CP032482.1, read as the reverse complement.
TCTGGTCGGGGCACAGGGCAAATGGAGTGTCAGTATCCCAACGGCTGATTTGCAGGCGCTGCCGCCGGGAGATAACACCCTGACGGCGACCCTCACCGACTTGGCGGGGAACAGTATTAGCCAAAAACCCATCATTCATGTTGATACCACCCCAGCACTTATCACTCTGGATGTCACTGCGCCGATACTGAACAGCAATCTCCTCGGATCAATACTGTCCGGCACGGCACTGGGAGCGGAAGGAAAAACCTTAACTCTAACATTGAATAACACCACGCTCACCACGATTGTCGGCAATGATGGCAAATGGAGCCTCAATGTATTGCCGCAAAATCTGGCGGGGATCGCCGATGGCCCACTGGTGGTGGGGTTGAGTGTGACGGACACTGCCGGTAACCCCAGCAGCACCAATGTTACAGTGAATGTGGCGCTGAATCAGGCGTTGGCACTGGTTGTTGACCCGATCTTCAATGGCGGCTATCTCAATGCCCTCGGTGCATTGGTCGATCAAACCTTGTCCGGTAGCGCATTGAGTGCGGGTTTAGGGGCTAAAGTTAAGGTCACTATTAATGGACATGAGCTGGTTGCCGACGTGGGTGCCAATGGCAAATGGACACTGACACTTCCCACCGCAGAGTTAAGCCAATTGGCTAATGGCGCGTTAACGCTGAATATCAGCGTAACGGATGCCAATAATAACGTGGTGCAGCTCCTCCCTGCGCCGGTGCTGAATGTTCTGACCCATAACTTACCGACTTTCGGCACCCTGGACTCGCTGTTTGGTGGCGATAGCATCCTTAATGGCGCGGAGTCCATCGTGACCCAAACGCTGGGTGGGGTGATAAATAATGTGGCCGCTGGGGCGACCGTCACTATCACCATCGGTACCCAAGTGCTGACCACCCAAGTGCAGGCCGGGGGGGTGTGGCATGTAGATTTACTGCCGTCATTATTGGGTGGATTGCAGGACGGTAGCTTGCAAGTGGGTATTTCGGTGAAAGATATCGCCGGTAATATCGTCAATACGCAAGTGGGAATTACGGTACTGATGCACAATCTGCCGTTGGTGACTTTGAATCCTATCTTTGGTGACGGCATCTTGAATGCGGCTGATTTGCTGTTAAATCAAACTATTAGTGGCACAGTTAAAAATATCCCCGCCAATACTTCGGTCACCATCAAACTGGGAGGCGCGGATTTAACGGCAATTGTCGGCACGGATGGCACTTTCAGTGTGCTGGTTGACCGCCTCACATTGAATGGATTGCTGGCCGGTTCACTGAATGTCACGGCCACAGTAACCGATTCTGCGGGCAACACGAATACCGCTACTCGCCCGTTACTGGTGGATGTCACTCTGCCGGTGATTACGCTGAACCCTATCTTTGGCGACGGCAAACTCAGTCTGGCGGATACCGTGATTGCGCAAATTATTGGCGGTACGGTCAGCGGGGTGGATGCGGGGACGCAGGTGAACGTCACTCTGGGAGGTAAAACATTCTTTGGCACCACGGCGGCGAATGGCAGTTTCACTGTCACCCTGCAACCGGCTGATTTAACAGCATTACTCAATGGCAATTTGAGTGTGGATGTCTCTGTAACCGATCTCGCTGGCAACACCGGGGCGGCGACGGGCAGTGTCAATGTGCTGATCAGCAATGTGCCGAAACTGATATTGGACCCTATTTTTGGTGACGGGCTGCTCAATATTAGTGACAGCAAAATTGAGCAAACCATCAGCGGGACGGTGGTCAATGGTGTTGTGGGGGCGGATGTCGTGGTGCAAGTTGGCTCCAGTCAATTGACTGCGACCGTCGGGGCTGGCGGTGTCTGGAGTGTTCAGGTACCAACCAACATATTGAATGGATTGTTGGATGGCAGCCAAACTATCAGCGCATCATTAGTTGATAGCGCCGGGAATGCCACCAGCGCCAATGGATTGGTCAATGTGCTGATCCATGCCCAGCCAACCCTGTCAGTCAATCCTATCTTTGGTGATGGCATCCTCAGTGTGGCGGATTTGCTGGTGGCACAGACCATCAGTGGCACCACCAGCAATGTGGCACTAGGGACTCAAATTAATGTCGTCCTGAATGGTAAATCTTACTTCGCGACCGTGGGGGCGGGCGGAAACTGGAGTGTGCTTATCCAGCCGATTGATTTAAAAACGCTGGTGACCGACGGCCCACTGACGGTAAATGTTTCGCTGCAAGATGCCGTGGGTAACCCGGCCAGCAATTCTGGCGTGTTGAGTGTGATAGCCAACGGCTTGCCGACGCTGACATTGGATCCTATTTTCGGTGACGGTTTACTGAATGCTGCCGATGCACTGCTCAGCCAAACTATCAGCGGACATAGCACCTTTGCCGCCGGATCCAATCTGAATGTGACTGTCGGCAATCTGACACTGAATACTACCGTGAAAGCCGATGGCAGTTGGAGCATTGCGGTGTCTCCATTGATGTTGGCGGGGTTGTTGGATGGCAGTTTCACCGCCAGCGCCAGCTTAACCAACGCCGCCGGTCACAGCGCCAATGCCACTGCGCCAGTTACCGTCGGGATCAGTTTGCCCACTTTGACGCTGAACCCATTCTTTGCGTCTGACCATTATCTCAGCGGGCTTGAATCCACCACGGCCCAAGTGCTCTCCGGCACCAGCACCCATGCTGCTGGCTCACAAATCACAGTGACGGTGGGCGGGGCGGTGTTGACTAGCACCATTGGCAGTGACGGCAGTTGGAGTGTGCCCATTACCCCGTCAGTCCTGACCGGTTTGTTGGACGGTTCCGCCAAAATTGGCGTTTCAGTTACTGATGCGGTCGGCAATAATGTCTCGGTTAACACTGATTTTACAGTGAAAACCCATGCTTTACCGCTACTGAGTGTCGATGTGTTAGGCAATGTTGGCAACTTACTGTTGTTGCCAGTCAACGGGCTGATGGTTTCTGGCTCCAGCTTAAATCTGCTGACCAATACCAAAGTCAGTGTGACTTTACTTGGGCAAACCCTCGAGGGCACGGTCGACAGTAGCGGTCACTGGAATGTTAAATTTTTCGGCTCTTTCCTCAAGGCGCTGAATGTCGTCAGCATTTTAACCACCACGGTGGCGGTATCGGCCACCGACGAAGCCGGTAACTACAAAGGAATCTCTGTTGGCTTGCTTTCCGGCGGCTCCGGCACTCAATTATTGTCAGCTGACCATGATATTCAAGCTGCCAGCATGATGGTCACCAATGATACGAATATCGCCCATTCAGCCAGTGTGGAAAACCACCCACTGGCAGCCACCAGTGATCAATCAGTTTCTCCTCAGGCGAAGTCCACGTTAGTTGAGCCGCTGGCGGAGCCTATCGACAGCATTCTCACCACCAAGGTTACAGAGGGCGGCTATACCATCGGCGGCGTCACGCTGAACTTGGCGGATGGCGCAGTGATCTCTGGAGAAACACTGACCGGCAGCAGCGGCGCAGATACTTTCACCGTTAACTCTTTGAATTTCAGTCATCTGGATGGCGGGCTGGGAATGGATACCTTGCTGCTAGACGGATCGCATCAAACACTGAACCTGACCAGTTTGGGGCTGAAAGTGGAGCATATCGAAATCATTGATTTAGGTAATAGCGGCACCAACAGTGTCCGGCTTGATTTGCACGATGCGTTAACGCTGACCGATAAACCGCAGGATGATTTGTTGATTAAAGGGGCGCAGGGCGGCGAAGTCACTCTCAGTAATACCCCGGAGGGCGTTTGGAGCAGTATTGGGCAGCGCAGTATTGATGGGCAGGCGTTTGACGTCTACCACAATTCATCGCTCGACAGCAGCAACACATTGGGGGATGTGTTGATTCAGCACGGTCTGCAAGTGCATTTGGTGTGAAATCACTCACACGGTAAGAGCAAAAAGACCCTAAAAATGATCGGCACGGGAGTATGTCGGCGATGAAAATAAAAATAAGGCACTTTGTGGCGGGGGGCATTCCCGGCGCATGGTGGGCGGTGATGGTGTTGTCAATCATGGCTCAGTTGCCCGTTCGGGCGGCTGAACCCCCGATGGTACCGGCATTTAAATGGCAGGCCGCACCAAGTGAGGAGCAATTGGCGGAACTCAGCTTGCGCGAAGCTATCTTGCGTGCATTTGCCCGTAATCCGCAAATCGCGCAGGCCGCGGCGCAAATAAAAGTGGGGCAAGGGGATTTGGATGTCGCCGAAAGTGCCTGGTATCCGCAGATTTCCTTGCAGGGAACCACCGGGAAATCACATCAAACTGACTCGGCTGGCAGTCTCAATAGCAATGCATCCGCTGGGGTCCAACTGAGCCAGTTATTGTATGACTTTGGCAAAACCGGCGGCAGTATTGATGAGCAGGAATCTCTGTCGGATGCTTATCGATATGACCTGTTCAACACCATGACTGCCGTGGGGTTGAGCACTGTTCAGGCCTACTTGCAAGTCAAGCGCTACCAGGCTTTAAGTGTGGTAGCGCGTAGCAATATTGCTTCTCTGGAGAGAGTCAAAGAGACCGCCCAACTCAGGGCTGATGCGGGCCTGAGTTCACAATCTGATGTTCTGCAAGCTGAAACCCGTATTGCCGGAATGGTGGCGACACTGGAACAATATCGGGCACAACAGCGCTCAGCTCAAGCTCAACTCACGGTACTGACGGGGGTGGTGTCCGATAATCTGCCGGATCTGCCCAAAGATCTACTCAAGCAAAAAGTCACTCTCAACGCCATTCCCTATGACGCCAGCAGCGCCGTACGCAGCGCCGAGGCCAAACAACAGGCCGCAATGCAGCGAGTGCGGCAAAGCCAGGCGCAGCACTGGCCCACCTTAAAGATTCAAGCGGGCAGGACGCGCTATGAAAATGAGTCGCGCTCTTATTGGGATGATCAGGTGCAATTGGCGGTTGAAGCACCGGTTTATCAGGGCGGTGCGGTCAGTGCCAAAGTGAGGGCAGCGCAGGGCGCGCGCGCAGCGGCACAAGCTGAAGTTGAAAAAGCCAAGCTGGATGTGAATCAAAAAGCGGCAATGGCCTACGCCGATATGATTGGCGCGATACAGCGGCAGCAGGCGGGGGAGCAGCAACTGCAAAGCGCCGAGCACACCCGCAGTGTCTATCAGGATGAATATAAACTCAGCAAACGTAGCCTGAATGATTTATTGAGTGTCGAGCAAGAAGTGCTGCAAGCCGATTCAATGCGGTTGATGGCGCTGTATGACGGCTGGGATGCTACTGCGCGTTATGCCTCGGCGGTCGATAATCTGGTGGATATGTTGGGAATTGACCGGGTTGCTCAGAGTGGTGAGCGGCTGCCAACCTTGTAATGCCGCCAGAAGAATCTCAGAGGGCGCGGAGCGTTAGGGTTAATTGACCGAAAATGCGCAGGTGACAGAGGTAACATGACAACGCAATCTACGCCAACAGAGGTCTGGGTCACCGCAATGGCGAGAGTTGCCAGCTATTACGGCAACCCCGCAGATGTGAACTTTCTTGCCCAGCAAATGCGCTGGTTCGAGCAATTAAGTGGTTTACGCCAACTGGAGCGACTCAGTGGGCTGCTGGGCTTACAGTCAAATGTAATGCCATTGAAAAAAGTCCGCTGGCGCAATGAGTTACTGCCGGTGTTGCTGGAGTTAGAATCCGGCAGTGTGGCGGTGTTGGAGCACCTGTCTGATGATGGGCTGGTGAGTTATTGGCTCAGTGATGGCGGCGATGTGGTGCGTGAGGCGCAGTTGCAAGAGTTACTGGCACGTAGTCAAGGCCGGGTGATCATGGTGGGGGTTGCCAATCGTGGCCGGGATAGCCGTATTGATGAATTTATCCGCCCCTACCGCAAGCATTGGTTTTGGCAAAATTTCCGTGGGGCGGAGCGCAAAATTGCGGAAATTTCACTCGCCTCGGTGCTGGGCAATGTGCTGGCACTGGGCGGCATCCTATTTTCAATGCAAGTTTACGACCGGGTTATTCCGGCGCAATCATATGCCACATTGTGGGTGCTGTTTTTTGGCGTTTTACTGGCCGCGTTTATGGAATATATCATCCGCCTGACGCGCACTCAGATCTCTGATTTGATGGGCAAAAAAATCGACCTCAATGTGTCGTCGATGCTATTTGTCCGGGCGATGGCGATTAAAAACGAAGCGCGCCCAAAATCCACCGGATCATTTATTTCCCAGCTACGTGAAATTGATCAAGTTCGCGAGTTACTGACCTCCACCACCGTCAGTGCAGCGGCAGATATGCCTTTTGTCTTACTGTTTTTGGCTATCATGGCGTTTATTGGCGGCCCACTGGTGGTCATCCCGCTGTTGGCGATCCCACTCATTGTTATCCCCGGTTTATTGATTCAATTCCCGCTGGCGAAACTGGCTAAAGAGGGCATGCGCGAAGGGGCTTTGCGCAATGCGATTCTGGTCGAAACCATTGAAGGTATTGAAGATATTAAAGCTTTACAGGCCGAACCTTACTTTCAGCGCCAATGGGAGCAAACCCATGAAGTGAGTGCCGCGGTAGGGATGAAACAGCGGTTATGGGGCGCTCGTCTGACGGGGTGGGCATCGACCGTCTCGCAATTGACTTATGCCGGTATGCTGGTTTTTGGCACCTATTTGGTGCTGGCCGGGGAGATAACCACCGGCACGCTGGTCGCCAGCAGCTTACTTTCCTCAAGAACTATCGCGCCATTAATGCAACTGACCATGGTTTTCTCGCGCTGGCAGCATGCCAAAAGCGCCATGGCCGGCTTGAATGAACTGCTCAAAAAACCATTGGATCGCCCCGAAGAGGGGGAATTGGCGCATTGCCCGATCCTGAACGGCCACTATCAATTGCGTAATCTGCAATACACCTACGACGAAGAAAAAGGGCAAAGTGTGGTCACCATCGGCGCACTGGACATCAAGCCGGGGGAAAAAGTGGCGATTCTGGGCAAGGTGGGGGCGGGTAAATCCACCTTATTGAAATTATTGGCCGGTCAAGCCAGCGCCACACAGGGCAAGGTAGTGATTGATGGGGTTGATATCAAACGCATTGAACCGGCAGATTTACGCCGCCAACTGGGTTTTTTATCGCAGGATTCCCGCCTGTTTTTTGGCTCGCTGCGGCAAAACCTGATGCTGGGGCACCCTCATGCTACGGAGCAGGAAATGATTCAGGCGCTGCGGATCAGTGGCGCGATAGCTATGGTGCAACAGGACGCGGCCTGTCTTGACCGGATCATTAATGAGGGTGGGCAGGGGTTATCCGGCGGTCAGCGGCAAATGGTATTGCTGAGCCGGATGATTTTGCGCAATCCGCAAGTGGTGTTGATGGATGAGCCGACGGCATCAATGGACGAGCAACTGGAAGATTATGTTATTAGCCAGATGCATACCTGGCTGGATGGTCGCATGTTGGTGTTAGTGACCCATAGGCCGGCGTTATTAAAGCTGGTGGATCGCATCATTGTTATGGATAACGGTCGGGTGGCGGCGGATGGCCCACGGGACCATATTCTCAGCGCGATGGCGAATAAATCTCAACAGGGTGCCGCCTAATAGGAGTGAGTCATGGTCAATTTGAGCTTGGAGCAAGAGAGGGCACATCAGGAACGGCGCATGTCAGCCATTGTTTGGCTGATGTTGGTCGGAATGATTGTGATGTTCATCTGGGCGTATTTCGCCATTCTGGATGAGGTCACAGTGGGGACTGGGAAAGTCACGCCATCGAGTCGCGCGCAGCTAATAGAAAGCCTTGATGGTGGGATTATCAATGAGTTGCTGGTACACGAAGGCGCCATCATCAATAAAGGACAAACTCTGGCTCGCCTTGATCCCACCCGTTTTCAATCTAATTATGGTGAAGCCGCCGCGCGAGTGCGAACGTTACGTGCCTCTTCCGAGCGCCTAAGGGCCGAATTGACGGGGGCGGCATTGGCTTTCAGTGCGGACACCTTAAAAGAGCCGGAGCTGGTGGCGCGTGAGACGCAATTTTACCTTTCCCGTCGGCAAAACCTCAATGAAACCGTAAGCAACTTACAACAATCGCTAAAACTGATGCAGCAGGAATTGCGCATGACTGAACCGCTGGTGGCTAAGGGCGCAGCCAGTCAGGTCGAAGTGATTCGGTTGCAACGCCAAATCAGTGACTTGCGCGGTAAAATTGATGAAGCTCGCAATCAATATGCAGTGAGAGCCCGCGAAGAGCAGGTTAAGAATAATGCAGATTTAGATGCACAGTTGCAGGTAGTTTCTGGCAAGCAAGACCAACTCACCCGGACAACACTGATTTCACCGGTGCGGGGGATAGTAAAGGATATTCAGGTTTCAACCGTCGGGGGCGTGTTGCAACCTGGCGGTAAATTGATGGAAATTGTCCCCATCGAAGAGCAACTGTTGATTGAAACACGGATTAACCCGCGAGATATTGCTTATATCCGGCCTGGGTTGTCAGCGACAGTTAAAATAACGGCTTATGATTCATCCATTTATGGGAATCTGGAGGGGGTAGTGGAAACTGTATCGCCGGATACTTTGCAAGATGAGGTCAAGCGAGATCAATTTTATTATCGGATTTATGTTCGCACTAATCGGGCCGACCTGACCAATAAGGCCGGTAAATTATTCCCCATACTACC